>NC_016622.1:0-312500 GCF_000283655.1 Azospirillum lipoferum 4B
GAAGGTCGAGGGCGCGATCCAGAGCGGCGACAAGTCCGCCGCCGCCGACGCGTTCAAGTCCGCTCAGCCGGAGCTGATGCGCGGCGTCTCCAAGGGCGTGCTGCACAAGAACACCGTGTCGCGCAAGCTGTCGCGTCTGTCGGCTGCGATCAAGGCTCTCTGATAGAGCTTTCATCCGCTGCTTTCAAAAAGCCGCGCCCGTGACTCGGGGCGCGGCTTTTTGCGTTTAAAGTAAATGTGTAGGTCCTCGACAATTGTCTTAGATTGTCTTTAAGTCCACTTATGAGCTTCCGGATGAGTCTTGCGGTCTATGCGCATGTTTTTATCTTTTTGGGCCGTTCGCCATCTGTCCCATTGCCAGATTTCCGCCGCATGGTTAGACTTTTCCTCCATTCGGCTGGACGAATTGGGGTGATGCAACACTCTGTGTCCGGTTGAACACAGCAGTGAAATACTGAAGGTCTTACGCCGGATCAGGGCTTGTTGAGTCCCGGTCGTACGCACGATCTTCTTTTACTTACAAGCTGTCGCGCTTGCGGCGGGATTTACGATCCCGTCGACTCTTGCGTGTGCTTTTTGGGTATAGTGTTTCGTTCGGAGTCATCCCTGCCTGGACTCTTCGGGCAGGGACCGGACGGGCATCTATTCCAGTTGCGGGGCGATACCGCGCCGCCACGGCGATGGGGCCGGCCGGCGGAAGGAGCGGGAGTAAGGGAGCATGTCGGTCGGCGTGTCGTTGGATCAGCAGTGGGCGCGCATTCGCGGGCGCCTGAAGGAAGAGGTGGGCGAGATCGCCTACCGGAGCTGGCTTCAGCCGCTGTCCGTCGCCAGCCTTGTCGGCGGCGAGGTGTGCATCGTCGTGCCCACGCGCTTCATGCGCGACTGGGTGCTGACCCATTATGCCGACCGCATCCGCGCCCTCTGGTCCGGCGAGAATCCGGAAGTCCAGTCGATCGACGTCATCGTCGCCTCCACCAACCCGCCGGCGGCGCTGGTCGCCGACAATGACGACCGCGACGACGACCGTGCGCCGCCTGCGCCGCGATCCGCCGATTCCCGTCTCGACCCGCGCGGATTCGAGTCGCGCCCAGCTCCCCGGCCGTCGCGTCCGTCCGATGCCGGCTCCTCCGCCGAACCGGCCTCCTATTACGGCAACGGTTCCCAGGCACACCAGGCGCCGTCGACCGTCTACACCTCCGCCTCCTACGGCGGGGCGTCGGACGAGTCGCCGAATGCCGTCCCGGCGATCCTGGAAGACCGGTCGGACCTGTCGGCGGCGCTCGACCCGCGCTTCACCTTCGAGAATTTCGTCGTCGGCAAGCCGAACGAGCTGGCCCATGCCGCCGCCCGCCGCGTCGCCGACGCCACCACCGTGACCTTCAACCCGCTGTTCCTCTATGGCGGGGTGGGCTTGGGCAAGACCCACCTGATGCACGCGCTGGCCTGGCAGATCCGCAAGAACGACCCGAACCGCAAGGTGCTGTACCTGTCGGCCGAGAAGTTCATGTACCAGTTCATCCGGGCGCTGCGCTTCAAGGACACGATGGCCTTCAAGCAGCAGTTCCGCTCGGTCGACGTGCTGATGATCGACGACGTGCAGTTCATCAGCGGCAAGGACTCCACGCAGGAGGAGTTCTTCCACACCTTCAATGCGCTGGTCGACCAGAACCGGCAGGTCATCATCTCCGCCGACAAGAGCCCGTCCGACCTGGAAGGCATGGAGGAGCGGCTGCGCTCCCGCCTCGGCTGGGGGCTGGTCGCCGACATCCACCCGACCACCTACGAGTTGCGGCTGGGCATCCTCCAGGCCAAGGCAGACGCGCTCCAGGCCAGCATCCCGCTGAAGGTGCTGGAGTTCCTGGCCCACAAGATCACGTCCAACGTGCGCGAGCTGGAAGGGGCGCTGAACCGCATCGTCGCCCATGCCGAGCTGGTCGGCCGCGCCATCACGCTGGAGACGACGCAGGAGGTGCTGCACGACCTGCTGCGCGCCAACGACCGCCGCGTCACCATCGACGAGATTCAGAAGCGGGTGGCGGAGCATTACAACATCCGCGTCGCCGACATGCATTCCGCCCGCCGCGCCCGCGCGGTGGCCCGCCCGCGCCAGATCGCCATGTATCTGGCCAAGCAGCTGACCGCCCGCTCCCTGCCGGAGATCGGCCGCAAATTCGGCGGCCGCGACCACACCACGGTCATGCACGCGGTCAAGAAGGTGGACGAACTGCGCGCCACCGACCCCTCCTTCGCCGAAGACGTGGAACTGCTGCGCCGGATGCTCGAAAGCTGAAGATCGTTCGATCCACCGATCAACCGCGGCGTGTCGCCACGCCGCTATCCCATCGCGACGTGAAGTTTGCTAAGGTCCGCCCGCTCGGACTCTTTGCGGACGGCGTGGTGTTGCGGTGGAAACGAATATTCTTGTCGCCGACGATTCCGAATACTTCCGCGAACAGATTCGTGCGGATCTGGAAGGCAACGGCTACCGTGTGCTGCTGGCCGAGGATGGGGCGCAGGCGCTGTCGATCTACCGCAGCCACGACATCCACATCCTGATCACCGACCTGGAAATGCCGGTGATGACGGGGCTGGAGCTGTGCTGGCACGTCCGGGCGGAGGATGACCAGCACCGCACCTTCACCATCCTGATGACCGGCGACACCGAGACCGCCCGGCGGATCGAGGCCTTCGATTCCGGCGCCGACGAGTTCCTGGCCAAGCCCATCGACCTCTCCATGCTGCGCGCCCGTGTGCGGGCCGGCGAGCGCATCACCCGCATGCACCGGGCGATGGTGGAGATGCTGCACACCGACTATCTGACCGGCGTCCTGAACCGCCGCTATTTCATGGAGCGGCTGGAGCAGGCCTATCGCGCCGCGAAGGAGAAAGGAACCGCGCTCGCGGTCGCCATGTTCGACCTCGACCATTTCAAGACGATCAACGACACCCACGGCCACAGCAACGGCGACCTTGCGCTGAAGCGCTTTGCCGACCATTGCGCCGCCCGGGTGCCGGATGGCGGCTTCCTCGGCCGGCTGGGCGGGGAGGAGTTCTGCCTGTGCCTGCCCGCCGGCGACCTGGAGACGGCGCTGGCCCAGGTCGAGGCGATCCGCCGCTCCACCGCCGAAATCATGGTGGAAACCGGGGCCGGGTCCAGCTTCTCCTTCACCGTCAGCATCGGCATGTGTCTGATCCAGGACACCGATTCGATCAACGACCTGATGACCCAGGCCGACGAGGCGCTCTACTTCGCCAAGCGCAGCGGCCGCAACCGCACGGTTCTGCGCGGGGCGGAAGGGGTGACGGTCAAGGCGCGCTTCTATGTGATGTGAGGCGGCCGGGCTCAGAGCGGCAGGGTCACCGTCGCTCGCAGGCCGCCGCCGTCGCGGTTGGACAGGGTGACGTCGCCGCCATGGCCGCGGATGATGCTGCGGGCGGTGGACAGGCCCAGCCCGACGCCGCCGGTATCGCGCGAGCGCGAACGTTCCAGCCGGTAGAAGGGGGCGAAGACCTTCTCGAACTCCGCCTCCGGGATGCCGGGACCGTCATCGTCGATGTGGATGCGCGCCTGCCGGCCGGCCGCCTGCCCGCCGGAAGCCTGCCCGTCGATGCCCGGCCCATCCTCCAATCGCACGGCGAAGCCGCCGCCATACTTGATCGCGTTGTCCATCAGGTTGGCGAAGGCCCGGCGCAGGGCCACCGGGCGGCCTTCGGCCACCACATGGGCGGGGCCGTCATAGACGGCGCGGTGGCCGGCATCGACACGGTCGTCGCACAGGCTCTGCAGCAGGTCGGCAAGGTCGAAGCGGACGCGCGGCTCGCGTTGGGCATCGTCGCGGGCGAAGGCCAGTGTGGCGGAGATCATCGCTTCCATCTCGTCCAGGTCGGCCAGCATCCGCCGCTGCATTTCCGGATCGTCGACCAGTTCGGCGCGCAGGCGCAGGCGGGTGATCGGCGTGCGCAGGTCGTGGCCGATCGCCGCCAGCATCTGGGTGCGGTCGGCGACGAAGCGGGCGAGCCGCGCCTGCATCCGGTTGAAGGCGCGGGTGGCGGCGCGCAGCTCGCGCGGGCCTTCCTCGGGCAGGGGCTGGGCCTCGCCGTCGACGCTGAGCCGTTCGGCGGCGGCGGCGAAGCCGGCGAGCGGTGCCGTCACCCGGCGGGCGGCCAGCAGCGAGACCAGCAGGATCACCGCCACCACCGCCCCCATCCACAGCAGGAAACGGACGATGCCGAAGGGCCCGGCCAGCGGATCGCCGCCGGTGAAGCTCAGCCAGGACCCGTCGCCGAGCCGCACCGACAGCCGGACATGCGGCCCCCAGCGCCGGTTCTCGTCGCCCATGAAGGGCGGGTGATGGTGGTCGTCATCCCGCGGTGGGCGCTGGACCTCGATCATGATGTTGCGGTCGGGGGTGTCCAGCGAGTCGCGCAGCCGGCGTTTCAGCCCGTCGAAGCGGCTGCTCGAATAGGTCTCTTCCGGCAGCGGCGGCGGTCGGTCGGCGCGCCACTCCACCCGCAGCACCGGATCGTCGATGGCGCGCACCACCCGCTCGCGACCCGGCGGCGGCGTGCTTTCCACCAGCTGGACGATGGCGGTTATGCGCTGGACCAGCACGTTCGGCCCGTGGATCGGCGGCCCTTCGCTG
The DNA here is from genome assembly GCF_000283655.1 of Azospirillum lipoferum 4B. Classification (NCBI taxonomy): domain Bacteria; kingdom Pseudomonadati; phylum Pseudomonadota; class Alphaproteobacteria; order Rhodospirillales; family Azospirillaceae; genus Azospirillum; species Azospirillum lipoferum. The sequence goes on from NC_016622.1 coordinate 4,644, forward strand.
CGGTCGGTCAGATAGACCAGCGCGCTGATCGCCTGGGTCAGCAGCAGGGCCATCACCACCGTCAGCGCGATGCGCGCGGCGAGGCTGTCGGGAAAGCGGAGGCCCAGGCGGCGGAAGGCGCGGCGGCGGACCGACGGGCGCCGCTGCGCCTCGGGCTTTCCGGCGATGTCGTCCGGCCGGGCCGTCATGACGCCAGTCCGCCGCTGGTGACCGACGGGGTGAAGAGATAGCCGCCGCCGCGCACCGTCTTGATCAGGGTCGGTTCGGCCGGATCGGGTTCGATCTTGCGGCGAAGGCGGCTGACCTGCACGTCGACGGAGCGGTCGAAGGGCACCGCCGACCGGCCGCGCGCCAGATCGAGCAGCTGGTCGCGGGTCAGCACCCGCTGCGGATGCTCGACGAAGGCGACAAGCAGGTCGTATTCGCCGGCCGACAGCTGGACCAGCACGCCGTCGGGCGACCGCAGCTCCCGCTTGGTGAGGTCGAGCGACCAGCCTTCGAAGCGCAGCACCGTGCCGGCCGCCGCCGGGGCGCCCGCCACCGGCGGGGCGGAGACGCGGCGCAGCACCGCCTTGATGCGGGCCAGCAGCTCGCGCGGGCTGAAGGGCTTTGCCAGGTAATCGTCGGCGCCCATCTCCAGACCGACGATGCGGTCGGTCTCCTCCCCCATGGCGGTCAGCATGATGACGGGGGTCTGCGCCGTCTGCGGCGTGGCGCGCAGGCGACGGCACAGCGACAGCCCGTCCTCCCCCGGCAGCATGAGGTCGAGGACGATCAGGTCGACGCGGGCGCCGTCGAGCGTGCGCATCATCTCCGCCCCGTCCCGGACCCCGGTGACCCGGAAGCCGTGCTTGGTCAGGAACTGGGCGACGAGAGAGCGGATTTCGCGGTCGTCGTCGACGACGAGGAGGTGGGGCGTGCGGTCCATGGCACTCATGATCGGGCGAGGCGCGTCAGGGGTGAAGGGGAAATGTGTAACGCCCGGTTACGGGACGGCCGGCGGTTACACACTGTTACCAAATGACCGGTTTGCGGACATTCGACCGCAACGTTCGGCGCCCATTGTCTGGTCATCGGGACAACGGCGGCGACGCAGCCGGCAAGGTCCCAACGGAATAAGCCCCCTCCATCCGGGGTTTAGACAGCACCGTGATGCACGGTCCAAACACTGAGGAGTTGTCACCATGAAACGCGCCCTTCTGACGTCCGCCCTGCTGGTCGCCGGTCTCGGCGTGGCCGTTCCGGTCTTCGCCCAGGGGGGACCGGCCGGTGGTCCGCAGCCCGGCGGCCCCGGCCCGGGTGCCGGTGGCCCCGACCGCCACTTCGCCCGCATGTGCGAGGACCAAGAGGCCCGTCTGGCCGGCAAGCTGGCCTATGCGGAGAAGAAGCTGAACATCACCGAACAGCAGCGCGCCGCCTGGACCAAGTTCGCCGACGCCGCCCGCTCCAGCCTGAAGCCGACGCAGGAGCTGTGCGTGAAGTTCAAGGACGCTCCGCGTCCGGCCGCCCTGCCGCAGCGCCTGGAACGTGCCGAGCAGATGATGCAGGCCCACCTGCAGCAGCTCCAGACGGTCCGCCCGGCCCTGACCGACCTCTACGCCCAGCTGACGCCCGACCAGCAGAAGCAGGCCGACCGCATGCTGAACCAGGGTCCGGGCGGCATGGGTGGTCACATGGGTAAGCATATGGGCGGCCATCAGGGCATGGGGCCCGGTGGTATGGGGCCCGGTGGTATGGGTCCGGGCGGCATGGGTCCGGGCGGCATGGGTCCGGGAAATGGCCCGGGCAACGGTCCGGGAAGAGCTCCGCAGGAGCAGCCCAAGAACTGACGTAACAGGAAAGGACAAGCTCCCGGCGGCGATCCCAAGCCCCCCCAACGCAGCCGCCGTGAGACTGAGGGCCGCCGAATCCCCCATTCGGCGGCCCTTGTCGTTTGGGGCACAAGGGATTCCTTGCGGCATGGCGGAAGGCGATAAAGACAAGCCGCCGCTTGCATTGCGGGCCTTCGCACCCCAAAGCTTAACCCCATGACGTCCTCTCACGCTTCGGCGGGCGGCGGTCTCGGGCGGGGGGGCCGTGTGGTCGCCGTGCTGGGGCCGACCAACACCGGCAAGACCTATCTGGCGATCGAGCGCATGCTCGGCCACCGGTCCGGCATGATCGGCTTTCCCCTGCGCCTGCTGGCGCGGGAGAATTACGACCGCATCGTCTCGATCAAGGGCCGACAAGCCGTCGCGCTCGTGACGGGGGAGGAGAAGATCCTGCCCCCCAACCCCTCATATTGGGTCTGCACCGTCGAATCGATGCCGCTCGACCGCGCGGTCGATTTCCTGGCGGTGGACGAAATCCAGCTCTGCGCCGATCCCGAGCGCGGCCACATCTTCACCGACCGGCTGCTGAACGCCCGCGGCATGGTCGAGACGATGGTGCTCGGCTCCGATTCGATGCAGCCGATGATCCGCCGGCTGGTGCCGAAGGCGGAGTTCATCAGCCGTCCGCGCTTCTCCCAGCTGACCTATGCCGGCTACAAGAAGCTGACGCGCCTGCCGCCGCGCTCGGCCGTCGTCGCCTTTTCCGCCACCGACGTCTATGCCATCGCCGAGATGATCCGGCGCCAGCGCGGCGGCACCGCCGTGGTGCTGGGCGCGCTCAGCCCGCGCACGCGCAACGCGCAGGTCGGCCTCTATCAGGCGGGGGAGGTCGATTATCTGGTGGCGACCGACGCCATCGGCATGGGGCTGAACATGGACGTCGACCATGTCGCCTTCGCCCGCATCGTCAAGTTCGACGGCTTCGCCCCGCGCCGCCTGCGCCCCGCCGAGGTGGCGCAGATCGCTGGCCGCGCCGGGCGCCACATGCGCGACGGCACCTTCGGCACCACCGACGAGGTGGGGGAGTTGGACGCCGATCTGGTCAACCGTGTCGAGAACCACGAATTCGAGACGGTCAAGGCGCTGTCCTGGCGCAACAGCGCGTTGCGCTTCGACACGCCGGGCTTCCTGCTGAAATCGCTGGAGGAACGGGCGCCGATCCCGGAGCTGTCCCGCGTGCGCGAGGCCGACGACCATCTGGCGCTTCAGGCATTGGTGCGCGATCCCGACATCATGGACCTCGCCCGCGGCCGCGATGCCGTCAAGCTGCTGTGGGAGGTCTGTCAGGTCCCCGACTTCCGCAAGGTGCTGTCGGATGCCCATACCAAGCTGCTGGCCCAGGTCTTCCGCAGCCTGCGCGGGGCCCAGCGCCGGCTGGACGACGACTGGGTGGCCAAGCAGATCGCCCGGCTCGACCGGACGGAGGGCGACATCGACGCGCTGGTCGCCCGCATCGCCCATATCCGCACCTGGACCTACATTTCCAACCGGCCGACATGGCTGAAGGATCCGCTGCACTGGCAGGAACGCACCCGCGCCATCGAGGATCGGCTGTCCGACGCCCTGCACGAGCGGCTGACCCAGCGCTTCATCGACCGCCGCTCCGCCACGCTGGCGCGGACGCTGAAGGACGGCCGCTCGCTGCTGGGCGGCGTGCGGGCCGACGGCGAGGTGGTGGTGGAAGGGCATGTGGTCGGGCGGCTGGAGGGCTTCCGCTTCGTCCCCGATGCGCCCGACCGTTCCGACGAGGCGAAATCGCTGCTGACCGCCGCCCGCCGGGCACTGCGCGACGAACTGGCCAAGCGGCTGCGTGCCTTCGAGGCCGAGCCCGACGACGCCTTCGCGCTGGGGCCGGACGGGGTGCTGAGCGCCGACAATTTGCCGGTGGCGCGTCTGGCGGCGGGGCCGTCGGTGCTGGCGCCGCTGGTGGTGCCCTTCGACGAGGGCATGCTGGATCAGGCCCAGCGCGAGCGCGTGCGGGCGCGGCTGGACCGTTGGCTGAAGGATCACATCGCCGCCCGGCTGAAGCCGCTGTTCGCCCTGTCCGCCGTTGAAGGATTGTCCGGCCCCGGCCGAGGCCTCGCCTTCCAGCTGGTGGAAGGGCTGGGCGTGCTGCCGCGCGCACCCGTCGCCGCCATGGTCGAACAACTGGAGCGCGAGGACCGCAAGGCGCTGGGCAAGCTGGGCGTCCGGCTGGGCGTGTCGCACCTCTATCTGACGGCGCTCGCCAAGCCGGCGGCGGTGAGCTTGCGCGGGCTGCTGTGGGCGGTGTCGAAGGGCCATCCCCTGCCGGTTCCGATCCCGCCGCCCGGCCGCGTATCGGTCGACGCCCCGCCGGTCAAGGACGGCGGCGCGCCGCCCGCCTTCTGGGAGGCCATCGGCTACCCGCTGGCCGGCGGCCGGGCGTTGCGCGTCGACATGCTCGACCGGCTGGAGACGGAACTGCTGACCGCCTCCAAGGCGAACGCGCCGATCCGCGAGGTGGCGCTCGGCCAGCGCGTCGGCCTGTCGGCGGAGGAACTGGGGGCGGTGCTGACCGGGCTCGGCTATGTGCGGATGGTGGCAGAGGACGGGGCGGTGACCTGGAAGCGGAAACGGCCGCAGGGGCAGCGCCAGGGGAACAGGCAGCGGCGCGATAAGCCGACGAACGAGGATCACCCCTTCGCCAAGCTGCGGCAGCTGTCGGGGATGTGAGCCGGCGCCGGTTGCCCCCTCCCCAACCCTCCCCCGCTTCGCGGGAGAGGGTGCCTTATGCGGGGCGGCGGCAGTCCCCTCCACCGCCAGAGGCGGGGGAGGGTTAGGGAGGGGGCAAGACGACCTCACGGATAATGAACGAAACCAACCGACGGAATCGCCCATGAGCAACACCGACACCGAAGACTCCACCCCCGGCCGGCTGCGGATCGACAAGTGGCTGTGGTACGCGCGTTTCTTCAAGACGCGCAGCCTTGCCGCCAAGCTGTGCAACGACGGGGGCGTGCGGCTGTCGGGGGCGGTGGTGACCAAGGCGCATGCGTCGGTGAAGCCGGGCGACGTGCTGACCTTCGCCCAGGGGCGGCACATCCGCGTGATCAAGGTGGTCGCGCTGGGCAGCCGCCGCGGGCCGGCGCCGGAGGCCCAGGCGCTGTACGAGGATCTCGCCCCGCCGGTGCCGGAGGAGCGGCTGCAGGACCCCTACCGCGCCCCGTTCCAGCAGCCCGGCGCCGGGCGCCCGACCAAGCGCGACCGGCGGGCGATCGACGCCCTGAAGGGCGATCCAATGATGGATGCTGCGCTGCGGAATGAAACCGATTAGGCGGCGATGCCGATTGTTGCTGGAAAAAAGTGAGACCGCCTCTTAAACGGGGCGGCCACCACCCCCATGTGGGAAGGCTGGATAACCGACCAGATGCGACAAGCGAGCACGATCATGAGCGAGAAGACCCGACCTTCGAGCCTTTCCGCCACCTCCACCACTGTCCGGGGCGCCCGCGCGGCCACCGCCGTGGCGGTTGCGCTGGTGATGGCGCTGGCCGCCGGCACCGCCGACGCCCGCGCCGGCAAGAGCAGTTCCTCGGGCAGCCGCGGCAGCCGCACGACCGAGGCGCCGGCCGCCACCTCCACCGCGCCCAATGCGGTCTCGCCGATGGAGCGCTCCGCCGCCCCGGCGGCGGCCCCCGGCGTGCAGCGCCCCGGCTCGCAGGCCACCGCCCCGGCGGCGGCGCCCTCGCGCGGCTTCTTCGGCGGCGGCTTCATGTCGGGCCTGATGGGCGGCCTGATCGGCGCCGGCATCCTGGGCTTCATCCTGCAGATCCTGCTGGTCGTCTTCCTGGTCCGTCTGGCCATGCGCTTCTTCCGCAACCGTTCGCAGACGGCGAACACCGCGCCGGCCGGCGGCCCGCTCGGCAGCCAGATGGGCGGGCAGATGGGCAGCGGCAACCCGGCCTATGCCGGCGGCCCGCAGGGTGGCCCGCTGAACCGCGACGCGGGCGACGTCCGCTACAACCCGGTCGGCGGCGCCCCGATGGGTGCGATGGGCGGCGGCAATGCCGGCCCGGCCCAGCGCCGTCAGGCGTCCGACGAGATCGGCATCCAGCCGACCGACTTCGAGACGTTCGAGCGTCTGCTCGTCACCGTCCAGACCGCCTACGGGCGTGAGGATGTCGACGCTCTGCGCGCCGCCACGACGCCGGAGATGCTGTCCTACTTCACCGACGATCTGACCGAGAACCGCAACCGCGGCGTGGTCAACAAGGTCAGCGACGTCCGCCTGCTGCAGGGCGATCTGGCCGAGGGCTGGCGCGAAGGGGCGCAGGAATACGCCACCGTCGCCATGCGCTTCTCGCTGATCGATACCACGGTCGACCGGGCCAGCGGCCGGGTGGTGGAGGGCAACGCCTCGCAGCCGACCGAAGCGACGGAGCTGTGGACCTTCGTCCGCCCCCGCGGCGGCCAGTGGCAGCTGTCGGCGATCCAGCAGGCCAGCTGACGACTCGGTCTTCGCCCGGTCTTCCCAATGCGAAACGCCCCGGCCAACTGGCCGGGGCGTTTCCGTTTGTATGCTCTTACCCACGAAGATGTCCCCTCTCCCCCCCGGGGAGAGGGTTAGGGTGAGGGGGACGCGCGGCGAGGATCTTCGAGAATCGCCCAGTGCCCGCTCTATGACCGAATCCACGCAGTGCATCCCCCTCACCCCGACCCTCTCCCCGGGGGGGAGAGGGGGGATTCGGTGCAGTTCCTCACCCCGTAGGCAACACCACCGCGTCGGCTGTGCGGAAGCCCAACCGCACGGTCTCGCCGGGGACGAAGGCCGGCTCCTGGCCCAGATGCGGCATCTGCACGGTCAGCCCGCCGTCGAGGAAGGCGTTGACGAAGGCGCCCTCGAAGTCGCTGTGGCTGACGCGGGCGCTCAGGCCGTTGTCGGTCTCGCCCGCCCCCAGACTTTCCGGGGCCAGCCGCTCCGGCCGGACGAACAGGGTGGCGCGGTCGCCCGCCGCCAGCCCCCGCGGATTGCGCCCGCGCAGACGGCCGAAGGCGGTGTCGAGCGCTGCCCAGCCTTCCGCCGCCTCCACGACCGGACCGGAGAAGCGGTTCGACTCGCCGACGAAGGAGGCGACGAAGGCGGTCTCCGGGTGGTCGTAGATGGTCTTGCCGTCGCCCACCTGTTCCAGCACGCCGCGCGACATCACGCCGATCCGGTCGGACATGGTCAGCGCCTCGCCCTGGTCGTGGGTGATGTAGATGAAGGTGACGCCGGTGCGCTTCTGGAGGTCGCGCAGCTCCGCCCGCATGTGCTGGCGCAGCTTGAGGTCCAGCGCCGACAGCGGTTCGTCCAGCAGCAGCACCGCCGGCTCCACCGCCAGGGCGCGGGCGATGGCGATGCGCTGGCGCTGGCCGCCGGACAGGTCGGTCACCCGCTTGTCCGCCGTGTCGGGCAGGGCCACCAGCTCCAGCAACTCGCGGACGCGGCGCTTGCGGTCGGCGGAGGGCACGCCGCGCACCTCCAGCCCGAAGCCGATGTTGTCGGCCACCGTCATCAGCGGGAACAGCGCCAGGTTTTGGAAGATCAGTGCGGTCGGCCGCTTGTTCGGCCCGATCCCCTTCATGTCCCTGCCGCCGATGCGGACGGCGCCCGCCGTCGGCTCCATGAAGCCGGAGATCATGCGCAGGATGGTCGTCTTGCCGCAGCCGGACGGGCCGAGGAAGCTGAAGAACTCCCCGGCCCCGATGGTCAGCGACACGTCGCGGACGGCGACGGTGTCGCCGAACCGCATGGTGACGTGGTCGAGTTGGACGTCTTGGCTCATGGACCCTGCTGTATGCCGATCACGCCGCCAGGAAGCGATCCTGGTACTCGTTGCGGATGGAGACGTACCACGCCTCCTGGATCGGCCACCACCACAGCTTCTGCAGCGCGTCGCCCGGATAGGCGTCGGCGAAGAACTGCTTGTTCAGGTCCGACAGATGCGCCTCGGCGCCGACCGCCGTGCTGGAGATGCCGGAATGGTTGGTGTAGAGCGCGCCGGCCTGGGGCGTGTAGAACCAGTTGATCCAGGCATAGGCATTCTCCAGGTTCTCCGCCTTCTTCGGGATGGCGAAGCCTTCCATCCAGGCGAGCGCCCCTTCCTTCGGCGCCACGAAGCGGACCGGCAGCCCTTCCTTGCGCAGCGCGACGGCGGTCGAGTCCCAGGTCTGGCCGATGACGCAGCCGTTGGTGCGGAAGGCGCCCTGGGCCTCGTTCTCGTTGGTCCAGAACTGGGCGACCGACTTCTTGTTGGCGGCGGCCACCTTCAGGATGGCGTCGAAGTTGGCGCGGGCCTTCGCCTCGTCCTTGAACTGGTCGCGGACGGGGTGGGGCAGCTTGCCCTGGCTTTCCAGCCACAGCGCGATGCCGATCAGCGAGGAATGGCCGCGCACCGTCACCTTGCCGGCGTTGGCCGGCGCCCACAGGTCGCCGTAGCTGGCGGTGCCGTAGGCGAGCGGCGCCTTCTTCATGTCATAGGCCAGCGCCTCGGTGCCCCAGTCGGCCGGGGCGAAGTAACGCTTGGCCCCGACGACGCCGCCCATCCCGGCGGAGCCCTCGACCGACGACTTCAGGCAGCCGTCCCACTTCACCTTCGATTCGTCGAGCGGCTGCACCAGCTCGAACTCGACATAGTTCGGCACGCGGTCGACGGTGGGGTGGATGATGTCGAAGCCGGCGCCGCCGGTGGCCTTCAGCTGGTTCAGCAGCTCGTCGTTGGTGCCGTATTCGGTCAGGGTCGCCTTGACGCCGGTCTTCTTCTCGAAATCGGCCAGCATGTCCTGGCTGATGTAGCCGGCCCAGGAGAAGATCTTCACCGACCCCGACGCCGCGCGGCCCTCGCGCAGCACGAAGGGACCGACCGAGGCGACGCCGGCGGCAGCCGCGGCGCTCTGCAGCAGCAGGCGGCGGGTGAAGCTCTTGGCGGCGTGCTGCGTCTCGGCGCTGGACCGCTGGGTCTCGGTCTGGGCGTTCTCGATCTTGGACATGACGTCCGGTCTCCCTGGCTCTTGGATGGCGTTTGAAGGGCTGGCGTTCAGACGGGTCGGTGTCTCGGCCGACGGCGCGGCCCCGCTCAAGGCGCGAAGTGTGCCTGAGACGAAAGCGCCCCGTCCATGCCGGAAGTCGGGCCTCCGACAAAGTTCATAGAGCCGTCATATCGTCCCGCCGCGCGTTACCCCGCAATTGCGGACAGCGTCATTCTTTCGCCACGGTCGCGGGACAAATAACCGTCGGACCTCCAGCGGTCTTCCGGCGAAGCGGGCGTGGGCGTATGAGGACCGTTGTGGGGGGCGTTCCCCCCGGCAGGACACCGACATTACTGGGCTTTGCGAGCGCGCCGTGACCGCCGACCGACCGGACCACATGACGGAGCAGCACCGGACGGGTCAGCTTTATGCCGGCCCCCGCCCTGTCCGCACCCGCGACGACCCGTCGCCGCTCGACAGACTGTCCGGCCGGCTGTCCGCCGGCGGCATCGCCCTTGGCCTTGCCCGCACCGTCGCGTCGGCGGCGCTGGCGTCGCTCCGCCGCGGCAAGCCGCGCCGCAAGGCGCCGCCGCCGTCGGCCGCCCCGCCGCCGACGCCCTACAAGCCGGCGCAGCGGCCGCGCCGCCGGTCCGGCCTGTCGTTTTTCAAGCTGTCGTTTTTCAAGCTGCCGTCCTTCACCATTCCAAGGATCTCCTTGCCCAAACTCCGCTCGTCCAAGCCGTCCGCCCGCCGGTCCGGCGGTGCCCTGCCGCCGCAGCCGCCGGCCCCGCCCCCTGGGCGTCCCGGCCGGGCGCCGCAACCTCCCCGCAAGGGCGGAGGGTGGGGCCGGCGGCTGGTGCAGTGGGGGCTGGTCGCCGCCATCTGGTGCGGCATCGCGCTGGGCATGGTGCTGGCCTGGTTCGCGCTCGACCTGCCGGACATCTCCAAGGTGGCGCAGTTCGAACGGCGCGCCTCCGTCACCGTGCTGGCCGCCGATGGGACGGAGTTCGCCCGCTTCGGCGACCTGCACGGTACGACGCTGAGCGTGCGCGACCTGCCGCCGCATCTGGTCGATGCCGTGCTGGCAATCGAGGACCGCCGCTTCTACAGCCATTTCGGCATCGACCCGCTGGGTCTGGCGCGCGCCGTCTATGTCAACTGGCGTTCCGGCCGGGCGGTGCAGGGCGGATCGACCATCACCCAGCAGCTGGCCAAGAACCTGTTCCTGACGCCGGAGAAGTCGCTGAAGCGCAAGATCCAGGAAGCCATGCTGGCGCTCTGGCTGGAGACCCGCTTCACCAAGGACCAGATCCTCACCGCCTATCTGAACCGCGTCTATCTCGGCGCCGGCACCTTCGGGGTGGACGCCGCCGCCCGCACCTATTTCGGCAAGCCGGCGACCGAGGTCGACATCCGCGAATCGGCGGTTCTGGCCGGCCTGCTGAAGGCGCCGTCGCGCTACGCCCCCAGTTCCAACCCCGACGAGTCGGCGGAGCGGGCGCGGGTGGTGATGGCGGCGATGCTGGACGCGGGCTATCTCACCCAGGCGCAGTATGAGGCGGCGCGCGCCGCCAAGCCCTCGCCCAAGCGCAAGCCCGGCGGCGACGGGCGCTATTTCGCCGATTGGGTGACCGATCTGGTGCCGGGCTTCGCCGGTCCCGACCATGGCGACGTGATCGTCCGCACCACGCTGGACCTGAAGATGCAGCGCGCCGCCGAACAGCGGATGGAGGCGCTGCTGGCCGGTCCCGGTGCCGCCGCCAACGTCCGCCAGGGCGCCCTGGTCGCCATGAGTCCCGACGGCGCGGTGCGCGCGCTGGTCGGCGGCCGCGATTACGACAGCAGCGAGTTCAACCGCGCCACCCAGGCGCTGCGCCAGCCGGGCTCCGCCTTCAAGCCCTTCGTCTATCTGGCGGCGCTGGAGGCCGGCTGGTCCCCCGACAGCCTGATCGACGACGCGCCGGTCCAGCTCGGCAATTGGAGCCCCGGCAATTACGACGGCAAGTATCGCGGCACCGTCACGCTGGCCGCGGCGCTGGCCCATTCCTCCAACACGGCGACGGCGCGGCTGATCGATAGGGTCGGCACCGACAGGGTGCGGCGCATCGCGTCGAACCTCGGCATCGCCTCGCCGCTGACCCGCGACCTGTCGCTGGCGCTCGGCACCAGCGAGGTGACGCCGCTGGAACTGGTGCGCGCCTATGCCGGCATCGCCAACCGCGGCGCCCCGGTCTGGGCCTATGCCATTACCGAGATCAAGAGCCGCGACGGCACCCTGCTGTACCGGCGCCAGGGCGGCGGCGGCGGGGCGGTGGTCGATCCCGCCCATGCGGTTCAGCTGACCCGGATGATGGGCGGCGTGCTGGATTACGGCACCGGCCGCAGCGCCCGGCTGAACCGCCCGGCAGCGGCCAAGTCCGGCACGACCCAGGACTATCACGACGCCTGGTTCGTCGGCTTCACCGCCGATCTGGTCGCCGGGGTGTGGCTGGGCAACGACAACAACGATGCGATGAAGAAGGTCACCGGCGGCAGCCTGCCGGCCAAGCTGTGGCGCGACTTCATGATGGACGCCCACGCCGGCAAGCCCGCCCGTCCGCTCCCCGGCCTGGACGGCGCCCCCGCCTGGACGCCTCCGCCGGGGGTGGTGCCGCAGGGCGGCGTTCCGGTCGCCTCCGCCGAGCCGAGGTCGGGCGGTGGAATCGGCTCCCTGATCGAAAAGATCGCCGGCACCTCCGCCACCCCCTTTGGCACCGCCCCGCGGGTGCAGTACGACTACAGCAACAGCGGGGTGCGGTAGGGGAGGGGGCGTTGCCGCGGGGTGCCCCCTCCCTAACCCTCCCCCTCTTCGAGGTGGAGGGGACTGCCGCCGCTTCGCGTAAGGCACCCTCTCCCGCGAAAGCGGGGGAGGGTTGGGGAGGGGGTACCCGCTGCCGGCGCCCCACCCCCAGGTTCCCCCCACCGCCCCGACGCTGCTATACCTCCCTCCGAATTTCCCCCACAGCGGATGAGACATGCAGGCGGACGACCGAGCGGACGGAGTGGAGTTGCTGGTGGAGGCCGTGCCCCCGCCCGTCCCCGACACCCCGAATCCGCCTCCGCGCTCCCGCGACTCCCTCAACCCCCTGCTGACCGTCGCCGCCCCGGTGCTGGCGCTGGCGGGGAGCTTGCGCGACCGTGCCCTTGCCGACTCGCCGCGCTCTGCCGCCGCCGCGGCGCTGGAGCGGTTCGAGCGCGAGGCCGCCGCCGCCGGCCTCGACCCGGACGACATCGCCGCCGCCCGTGTCGCGCTGGCCGCCACGCTGGACGACGTCGCCCGCGCAGCCGGCCATGGCGGGGCGTCGGTGGCGGAACCCGGTGCCGGGGTGCGCTTCTTCGACCTGCTCGACGGCATGCTGGGCGACCCGCGCCACCACCGTCATGCGCTGGAGCTGTTCTACGCCTGCCTGTCGCTGGGCTTCGAGGGGCGGTTCCGCGACAAGCCCGGCGGCGCCCACGACCTCGCCCGCCTGCGCGACGAGCTGTACCGCATCCTGCGCCGCGCCCGCGGCGACGTGGCGGCGGAGCTGTCGCCGGCCTGGGCCGGTGTGGCGGAGCCGTTCCGCCCGCTGAGGGGCGGCCCGGGCGGCACCTTGCCCGGCTGGATCGTCTGGGCGGCGGTGGCGCTGGGCCTGTCCGGCCTCTACGTCCATCTCGCCGGCACCCTCGACCGGCAGGCGGAGCCGGTGGTCGCCCGCATCGCCGCCTTGCTGCCCGACCGCCCGATCGAGATCGCGCGGATGGTCCCGCCGCCGCCGCCCACCGCCGGCCCCGCCCTGATCGCCCGCATCACCGGCCAGTTGGCGCCGGAAATCCGCATCGGCGCGGTCGAGGTTCTGGCGGGGGAGGACGGCGCCCTGGTGATCCGCATCCCCGCGGCGGCGATGTTCGCCACCGGCAGCGACGCCGTGAAGGCCCGCCACCGCGCCATCGTGGAGCGAGTGGGCCAGACCCTGGCGGCGGAGCCCGGCGGCGTCCGGGTGGTCGCCCACACCGACGACCAGACCCCGCCCACCGGCCGCCTTCCCACCGCCCAGGCGCTGACCGATGCCCGCGCCGAAGCGGTGCGCAAGCTGCTGGAGCGCAGCCTGCCGCCCGCCCGCCTGTCGGCCGAGGGCCATGGCGACCAGGAGCCCGTCGCCCTGAACGACACGCCCGCCGGGCGGGACGCCAACCGGCGGGTCGACATCCGCCTCTATCCGCAATAGGGCGCCCGCCATGGCCGATCCCCGTCCCGCAAAGGCTGGCGCGAAGAAGGCCGGCGCCAAGCCGGCCAAGCGCCGCCGCAAACCCGCCGCCGTCCCGTCGCCGCACCGCTCCGCCCGCGCCCGCTGGGCGTTGTCGCTGACCGGCGCGCTGGCGCTGGGGCTGGCCGGCTGGCTGCTGCTGCCGCGGTTGGCCGCGGCGCTGGCTCCCCATCTGCTGCCGACCGTCCAGGCCGACTGGAGTATCCGGCTGTTGCCGCTCGTCCTGGCGCTGGCCGGGTGGGTGGCGTTCAACCGCCGCACCGACGCCCGCGAGCGCGCTGCCAACGCCCGCCTGCTGGAGGCGCTGGCCGCCACCCGCGACCCGGAGTTGAAGGCCTCGCTGGAAGAGATCGCCACGGTGCGCAAGCGGATGGACGCGGTGCTCGCGCGGCTGCGCAAGCGGCGCGGCGGCCGTTACCTCTATCAGCTGCCCTGGTATCTGGTGATCGGCGCCCCCGGTTCGGGCAAGACCACGGCGCTGGCCAACGCAGGGCTTGGGGCCACCGCCGCCGACGGCAGCGTGGCCGGGCCGCTGGCCGGGTTGGCCGGCACCCGCAACTGCGACTGGTGGTTCACCGACCGTGCCGTGCTGATCGACACCGCCGGCCGCTACACCACCCAGGACAGCCGGCGGGCGGTGGACGGGCGGGTGTGGTCCGGCCTGCTCGACCTGCTGAAGGAACACCGGCCGCTCCAGCCAGCCAACGGCGTCCTGCTGACGCTCAGCCTGCCGGACCTCGCCGCCTGGGACGAGGCGGAACGGCGCAACCACGCCATCCTGATCCGCCAGCGCCTGAACGAGCTGCGCGTGCAGTTGGGCTTGCGGCTGCCGGTCTATCTGCTGCTGACCAAGGCCGACCTGCTGGACGGATTCACCACCTTCTTCGACCCGCTGGACCGCGAGGCGCGCTCGCAAGTGTGGGGATTGACCCTGCCGGCCGCCGAGCGGGAGGAAGGGCCTCTGCCGGTCTTCCGCGATCTCTATGCCGGGCTGGTGCGGCGGCTGGACGAACGGCTGCTCGACCGGCTGCACCAGGAACCGGACCTCCGCCGCCGCGCCGACGCCTTCGCCCTGCCGTTGCGCGTGGTGGAGTTGGAACCGGCGCTGGCCGACATCGTCGACACGGTCTTCGGCTCGGAGCATGGCGAGGAGACGCCCCGCCTGCGCGGCCTCTACCTGACCAGCGCCACCCAGACCGGCGGGGCGCTCGCCCTGCTGGAGCCGGACCCGGCCGCCGGCGCCTCCTCCTATTTCCTCGACCGGCTGCTGCCGGACGTCGTCTTTCCCGAGGCCAACCTCGCCCAGCTCGACCGGGCGGTGGAGCGCGCCCGCCGCCGCCGGAGCGCCCTGTCGGCCGTGGCCGCACTGACGCTGGCCCTGCTGGTCGGCGGCTGGTGGCTGGTCAGCGCCCGCGGCAATGCCGCCCTGCTGGAGAGCGCCGATGCCGGCGCCGCAGCGGTGGAGGCGGCGCTGCGCCCGCTCGACACGCCGCCGCGGTCGCTGGCGCGGGTGGACGATGCCGACCCGGCGGCGATCCTGCCGGCGCTGGACGCCCTGCGCGCCCTGCCGCTGGCCTTCGACAGCGCGCACAGCTGGGCCGAGCCCGCGCTTGCCGGCGGCCTGTACCAGGGCGCGCGCATCGCCGGCCCGTCGCAGGAGGCCTACCGCCGCGCCCTGCGCAGCCAGTTCCTCGCCCGCCTTGCCCTGCGGCTGGAGGAGCGGCTGCGCGCCGACTGGGCCTTGCCCGACCAGCTGCGCCAGACCCTGCGCATCTACCGCATGGTCGGCGGGGTGGAGACGATGGATGCCGGCGCCCTGGCGGAATGGGTGGCGCTGGACTGGCAGCGCACGCTGCCCGGCCCGGCCAACGAGGCACGCCGCCGCGCGCTGGGTGACCATCTGGCCGCCCTGTTCGCCGTCGGCTTCGCCCCGGTCCCGCCCGACGAGGCGCTGGTCGCCCGTGTCGAGGAGGTGCTGGCCCAATCCGCTCCCCCTGCCATCGCCCGGCCAATGCCCCAGCCCGGCCGGACCGAGCTGCCGTGATGGGAGCGTTCGGCATGCCGCGCGGCGCCGATCCGGTGATGGGCTTCCATGGCAAGGTGCCGGCGCGCGGCGATTTCGTCGGCCACGGCCTGCCGGCGGCGGTTCTCGGCCCCTGGGACCGCTGGCTGTCGGCGGCACTGGGCGAGGCCGGGCGGCGGCTGGGCGGTGAATGGGACCCTCTGTTCGCCCAAGCTCCGGTCTGGCGCTTCGCCCTGTCCGCCGGCCTGTGCGGCGCCGCCCCGCTGGTGGGGGTGTGGATGCCCAGCGCCGACCGGGTCGGCCGCCAGTACCCCTTCACCATCGCCGCCGGCCTGCCCGCCGGCTTCGACATCGCCGACGCCCCCGCCGCCTGCGCCGCATGGCTGTCCCGTGCCGAGGCGCTGGCGGCGGATGCCTGCCGCGCCGGTACCGACGTGGAGGGGCTGCCGGCCCGCCTCGCCATCCTCGGCCGTCCGGAGCCGGAACGCATCAGCCCCGCCACCCGCGCCCTGCTGAACCGCCTGTCCGGCCCGCTGGCGGCGGATGCCAGCCTGTGGTGGACCCGCGGCGCCGGGCGCGTCGCCCCGTCGCTGCTGTCCTGTTCCGGCCTGCCCGCCGGCCCGCGCCCGACCGCCTTCCTCGACGGTGCCTGGAACCGCTGGGGCTGGGAGAATGCCGGCGAGGGGTAGGGAAGGAGCCGCTGTCGCGCGCTGGTCCCTGGCCCGAGCCTTATGCTACTCTCGCGTTTGCCGCCCGCCCGCCCGTGCGAGCGGTCCGGCACGCGCGAAAACCCCGTCACCGCTCGAAAATGCGGAGCCGTTGTTTTCGCTGGGATCTTTGACATCGTTCAGAACGAAAGCGGACCAAAAAACCTGTCCATCCGGACAGCTTCCCCCACCGCTCGAATCCGTGGCGAATCACCCTTGTTTCCTAGCGGGTTGAGAGGGGGGGCAGTCTTCCCGAGCAGAAATGCTTGGGCCTCATTGAAGCGCCAGACGGCGGAGAAGCTGCGCGGGCTGGAACGCACGTCTTCCCGAGCAGAAATGCTTGGGCCTCATTGAAGCAAGGCGATGCGGCCCAGGGTCTGATACGTCTTGATGTCGTCTTCCCGAGCAGAAATGCTTGGGCCTCATTGAAGCAACATCGTCGGCATATGGACGATGACCGGGACGATCGGCGTCTTCCCGAGCAGAAATGCTTGGGCCTCATTGAAGCCGCGGAGGAAAGCGCGGCGATCTACGACTGGAACCGGTCTTCCCGAGCAGAAATGCTTGGGCCTCATTGAAGCACCGTCTGGGGAAGATTGGGCATCGGCGCCAAGCCCGGGAGTCTTCCCGAGCAGAAATGCTTGGGCCTCATTGAAGCAGCCGCTTGTCGCCAGCATTGCCCAGCTTGTCGCCGAGTCTTCCCGAGCAGAAATGCTTGGGCCTCATTGAAGCTACAACGCCCGCCAGATCGACGTTCCCGATTGGGTGTCTTCCCGAGCAGAAATGCTTGGGCCTCATTGAAGCAACTTTATTGCTTCGGGATCTCCCCACAGGGCGCCGAACGTCTTCCCGAGCAGAAATGCTTGGGCCTCATTGAAGCAAACCCAGGCAGCGCTCGATCATGCCGGCGAACTGGTGTCTTCCCGAGCAGAAATGCTTGGGCCTCATTGAAGCGAACCCGCGTCGGCGAATAGGGAATGCTGCCCGGAAACGGTCTTCCCGAGCAGAAATGCTTGGGCCTCATTGAAGCGCCGAGGCGCGCGACAAGACCGGCCGGACCTGGGCTGGTCTTCCCGAGCAGAAATGCTTGGGCCTCATTGAAGCCGGTCGGCGATGGTTTCGGTCAGCGCCTCCACCTCCGCGTCTTCCCGAGCAGAAATGCTTGGGCCTCATTGAAGCGACTGCAGGGTGAGCGCATCCCAGATGACGATGCCGTCTTCCCGAGCAGAAATGCTTGGGCCTCATTGAAGCAGGTGAGTCAGCTTGGACACATCCTCGACATCGCCCTGTCTTCCCGAGCAGAAATGCTTGGGCCTCATTGAAGCGATGAAGGCGGCGAACACCGCATTCACGACGGCGGCCTGGTCTTCCCGAGCAGAAATGCTTGGGCCTCATTGAAGCTTCACGAGGTCGCCGCCGCCGGCAATGAAGCGGTCGGCGTCTTCCCGAGCAGAAATGCTTGGGCCTCATTGAAGCTGCCCTTGGGGAAGGCGAACGAGGCCCAGACCACCAGACCGGTCTTCCCGAGCAGAAATGCTTGGGCCTCATTGAAGCTAGAAGCTTTCGGCGGCGATGCCTTTCCAGGCCGACCCGTCTTCCCGAGCAGAAATGCTTGGGCCTCATTGAAGCTACTGCTCCAGGCTGATCTCCGGGTGCTCCTCGGCGAGGTCTTCCCGAGCAGAAATGCTTGGGCCTCATTGAAGCCGATCCGGCAGGATCGACAGCACGACCGCGCACCCCCACAGGTCTTCCCGAGCAGAAATGCTTGGGCCTCATTGAAGCTCGATGTCCTTGGCGATGTTGCCGAACAGCTTGGTCGGGTCTTCCCGAGCAGAAATGCTTGGGCCTCATTGAAGCGGGATGTCGACGCGCTGCCATGCCGATGGATCGGGGTGGTCTTCCCGAGCAGAAATGCTTGGGCCTCATTGAAGCTATCATGAGAGGACCACTCATGAACGAAACGAAAAGGAGTCTTCCCGAGCAGAAATGCTTGGGCCTCATTGAAGCACCATCGGCGGCGCGGTCCTGAAGGCGGGGGCCGGCCTCGTCTTCCCGAGCAGAAATGCTTGGGCCTCATTGAAGCATCGAGCACATCTCCTCCGGCCGCGACTGGGACCTCGGTCTTCCCGAGCAGAAATGCTTGGGCCTCATTGAAGCGGTTTCGAACTGAACCTTGGCGAAACGCAGCGCCCCGGTCTTCCCGAGCAGAAATGCTTGGGCCTCATTGAAGCAAAGACGGAACGGCGCAGATGGCAACGCCGGTGGTTGTCTTCCCGAGCAGAAATGCTTGGGCCTCATTGAAGCCATGATTTCTTGCGCCACACCCGCAGGCGCCACGCGGCGTCTTCCCGAGCAGAAATGCTTGGGCCTCATTGAAGCAACGCGACGGCGGTCTCGGTCAGCACCACGTCGATGGTGTCTTCCCGAGCAGAAATGCTTGGGCCTCATTGAAGCTTGTCCATTTCGACCAATTTGCCCATCGCCTTGTTCGGGGTCTTCCCGAGCAGAAATGCTTGGGCCTCATTGAAGCGTGTCCGTCCGGCCGGTCGGCAGCCAGATGGCGCACGGGTCTTCCCGAGCAGAAATGCTTGGGCCTCATTGAAGCACGGTCGGGGTGCCGAACTTCTCCGCGAAGACCAGCCGTCTTCCCGAGCAGAAATGCTTGGGCCTCATTGAAGCCGAGCGTCAACGGGAGATCGTTCGGCGGCTCGACCGGTCTTCCCGAGCAGAAATGCTTGGGCCTCATTGAAGCAGGAGAACGCCGACGGTCACCGCCGCGCCGATCAGCGGTGTCTTCCCGAGCAGAAATGCTCGGGCCTCTTTGAAAAGCTCCCCGAGGGTCGTGTCGCCACAGCTTCGCTCGGTCGTCTGCGGCGGGCGCCGCTCTCGGACCCTGGCCGGGAGTGTGGAGCTGTTCTGGCCGGACGCTGGCGTCTGTGGTAGGAATAAATGCCAGAACCCCAACCATGGAGTTTCCTCGCATGGTCCCCGTCCGCCGGCTCTCCCGCCGCCCGCCGCCCCGGCACCGCCGTCCTGCGGCACCGCCGCTGCGGTCGCATGTTTCATCCCCTGCGGCCGGGAAACCTCTTCCATCCCGGCAGCTTGACGCCGGGCGGCCGGTCCGGTGAACAGTTGAACAGGGTGGCCGGAACCGTTTCACGCCGTTTCAAACGTTCCATTCGCAGAAGCGCGGCCGGCCGGCGCGGCCCGCTGCCCGGGGGCGGATCGAAAGGCTGTAGCGCGGCGGCAATTCCCGGTATGGTGCGGCGATCTTTTCGTGTTCCCGCCGTCCCCCGTTCCCGCCGCCCCCCGTTCCCGCCGTCCCCTGGAGCCGCCGCGATGACCGACACCCCCGTCCCCACCCTGCTCGAAGCGGCGAAGCGTTTCCGCAGCAACGATCTGGCTGGGGCGGAAGATGTCTGCCGGGCGATCCTGGCGACCGACCCGCACAATGCCCAGGCGCTGCATCTGCTGGGGCTGGTCGCCGCCCACACCGACCATCCCGACTATGCGCTGACCCTGTTCGCCCAGGCCATCGCGGAGAACGGCAACGACCCGTCCTTCCACAACAGCCGCGGCAGCCTGCTCTTCCAGCAGGGCCGTGCGGCGGAGGCGGAGGAGGCGTTCCGCGCCGGCCTTGCCGTCAACCCGCGCCTGCCGGAACTGCACGGCAACCTGGGCAACGCGCTGAAGGCGCAGAGCCGGCTGGACGAGGCGGCCGACTGCTTCCGCGCCGCGCTCGACCTGCGGGCGGAAGCGCCGGAGATGCACCATTTCCTCGCCGCCACCCTGCGCGAGCTGGGCGAGCTGGAGGAGGCCGAACGGCATTTCCGCACCGCGCTGGAGCAGGCGCCCGACTATCTCGACGTCCATTACAGCCTGGCGGAGCTGCTCTCCACCCGCGGCCGGCTGGCGGAGGCGGAGGCGGAGTTCCGCATCGTGCTGGCCGCCGCCCCGCGCTTCGTCCCGGCCCAGGTCGGGCTCGCCCATGTGCTGCAGAGCCTGGACCGTGCGGCGGAGGCCATCGAGGTGATCGAATCGGCGCGCGAACAGGCGCCCGACCACCCCATGGTGAAGTTCACCCGCCGGCTGATCTATTCCAACGCGGTGCCCGGCTGGCACCTGCCGATGATCAACGATTTCGAGCGGAACGAGGCCTACAAACAGTCGCTGGAACGGGCGGTGAAGCCCGATTCCCTGGTGCTGGAGATCGGCACCGGCTCCGGCATCGTCGCCATGATGGCGGCGCGCGCGGGCGCGAAGAAGGTGGTGACCTGCGAGGTCAACCCGATCCTGGCCCGCGTCGCCAAGGAAACGGTGGCGCGCAACGGCTATGCCGACCGCATCGACGTGGTGCCGCGCCTGTCCACCCAGCTGACGGTGGGCGAGGGCGGCGACCTGCCGGAGAAGGCCGACGTCTTCGTGTCGGAACTGATCAACATCGGCATGCTGGCCCCGCGCATGCTGTCGGTTCTGCAGCATGCCCGCACCCATCTGGTGAAGCCGGGCGGCGCCATCATCCCGCGCGCCTCCACCGTCTACGCCATGCTGGTGGAGACGCCGGAGCTGGCCCGCATCAACCCGGTGGAGACCATCGACGGCTTCGACATGGGCAGCTTCGACGTCTTCCGCTCCCCCGGCTACCAGCAGATCGACCTCGGCGCCGACGCCCACACGCCGCTGTCCAAGCCCTTCACCGCGCTGGATTTCGACTTCACCCGCAACATGCCGGAAGAGGGCGAGCGGGTGATCGACGTGACCATCGTCACCGCCGGCACCTGCCACGGCGTCGCCTTCTGGTTCGACCTCTTCATGGACGACGAGGTGGTCTACAAGTCGGAAAGCCGCGCCCGCACCAACCATTGGAAGCAGGCGATGACCTTCCTGGAAAAGCCGATCGCCCTGTCGGCCGGCGACCGCCTGCGCATCGTCGCCCGCTACGACAACAACCAGATCTCCTTCGGGGTGGACGGGTTGATGGGGGGTAAGGGCGTTTGAGCGAAGCCGTCGCCTCACACACACCCTCCCGCCGCGCCATCGCGTCCTGGTGCCTCTACGACTGGGCGAATTCCGCCTACAACACCATCATCACCACCTTCGTCTTCTCGGTCTATTTCGCCCGCGGCGTGGTCGGCGACCCGGTGGAGGGCACGGCGCGCTGGGGAGCGGCGATGACCGCGGCCGGCGTCGCCATCGCGCTGCTCAGCCCGGTGCTGGGCGCCATCGCCGACCGGGCAGGGCGTCGCAAGCCCTGGATGGCCCTGTTCACCGGGCTGACGGTGGCCTTCACCGTGGCGCTCTGGTGGGTCAGGCCCGATCCGGCCGATGCCGCCTTCGCGCTTGCCTGCGTGGTGATCGCCACCGTGTCGTTCGAACTGGCGAACGTCTTCTACAACGCCAGCCTGCCGGGGCTGGTGCCGCCGCGGCTGCTGGGAAGGGTGTCGGGCTGGGGCTGGGGCATCGGCTATTTCGGCGGGCTGACCTGCCTCGTGCTGGCGCTGGTCGGCTTCGTCCAGGCGCCGGCCCCGCTGTTCGGCCTGTTCGGGCTGCAGTGGGCGGATTGGGGCGAGCAGGCGAATGTCCGCGCCACCGCGCTGCTGGCCGCGGTGTGGTACGGCGTTTTCGCGCTGCCCTATTTCCTGTGGGTGCCTGACGAACCCTCGACCGGCCAGGGCCTGCTGCGGGCGGCGCGCGATGGGGTGGCGACGCTTGTCGCCACGCTGCGCGAGGCCCGGCGCTACCGCCAGGTGATGCGTTTCCTGATCGCCAGCGCCTTCTACCGCGACGGCATCAACACCATCACCGCCTTCGGCGGGATCTTCGCCGCCGGCACCTTCGGCATGAGCTTCGAGGAAATCCTGGTCTTCGCCATCGTGCTGAACGTGGTGGCGGGGGCGGGGGCCATCGGCTTCGCCTGGATGGACGACCGGGCCGGGGCCAAGCCGGTGATCCTGATCGCGCTGGCCGGCATGTCGTTCTGCAGCGTGCCGCTGCTGCTGGCGACAGACCGGCTGTGGTTCTGGGTCTTCGCGCTGGGGCTGGGGCTGTTCTTCGGACCCGCGCAGGCGGCGGGACGCTCGATGATGGCGCGGCTGGCCCCGCCGGGCATGGCGGGCGAGATGTTCGGGCTCTACAGCCTGACCGGACGCTTCGTCGGCTTCTTCGGGCCGCTGCTGTTCGGGCTGGCGACCCAGGCCTTCGCCAGCCAGCGCGTCGGCATGGCGACGGTTCTCGCTTTCTTCGTGATCGGATTCGGGCTTATGCTGGCGGTTCGCGAACCGGCCCGTTAGAAAAAGGGCCGCGTCAAAGCGCCGCACATGAGACCATTCGAGGGCAGAGCTGTTACCTTCGTTTTTGCTGCGACGCACAAAAGTCGAAGCCGAGGGGTACGGACCATGCTGCACATCAAAGATATCGAAGCCTTCGCCCGCATCAACGAGGCGCTGAACGAGAACGACGGCACCGGGCAGGCCGATCATGCCGGCCACGATCCCGCCGGCCCGTCCCATCCCGCGCTGGTGATGGCGATGCTGGCGACCGGCCGCCTTCCGCTGTCGTCCGTTTCCAATTCCGCCGTGTCCAAACCGGCCGACCCGCTGTCGCCCTGGGCCAGGATGCTCCGCCGCTCCTGACCGTCACAACAGCGATAGCTGGTCCCCGGCGGCCGGCGGCACCCGGAAGCGGCTGCAGTCGAGCTGCCAGCTTCGGTCGCCCAGCCCATGCTTCCTGCAGGCCAGCTTGAAGCGGTGGCGCAGCAGTTCGGCGTAAGGGCCGGTGCCCTTCATCCGTGTGCCGAAGCCGGAGCGGTAGAGCGCGCCGTCACGGCTTTGCCGCATCAGGCTCAGCACACGGTCGGCGCGGTTGGGGGCGTGGGTGCGCAGCCATTCCTCGAACAGGGTGGCAATCTCCAGCGGCAGGCGCAGCAGGATATAGCTGGCGGCACGCGCCCCGGCGCCGGCCGCCGCCTCCAGGATCGACTCCAGCTCGTGGTCGTTCAGCGCCGGGATCATCGGGCTGGCGAGCACCGCCACCGGTACGCCGGCCTCCGCCAGGGTTCGGATGGTCTCCAGCCGGCGCGGCGGGGTGCTGGCCCGCGGTTCCATCACGCGGGCGAGGTCGCGGTCCAGCGTGGTCACGGAAATCGCCACCGAGGCCAGCCCATCCGCGGCCATCGGCGCCAGGATGTCGAGGTCGCGCAGGACCAGCGCCGATTTGGTGATGATGCTGACCGGCTGGTTGAAGTCGCGGCAGACCTCCAGCACGCGCCGGGTGATGCCCTCCGTCCGCTCGATGGGCTGGTAGGTGTCGGTGTTGGCGCCCAGCGCCAGGGGCTGGCAGACATAGGATTTCGCCCGCAGCTCCTTCGCCAGCAGATCCGCCGCGTTGCGCTTGGCGAACAGCTTCGTCTCGAAATCCAGCCCCGGCGACAGGTTCAGATAGGCATGGGTCGGCCGGGCGAAGCAGTAGATGCAGGCATGCTCGCAGCCCTGATACGGGTTCACCGACTGGTCGAAAGCGACGTCGGGCGACTGGTTGCGCGCGATGATCGACTTGGCCGAGGCCGGGGAGACGGTGGTGCGCACGGGATCGGTCAGCGCCTCGTTCCCGCCGGACGCATAGCCGGTCCAGCCGTCGTCGGTCAGGACGCGGGTCTCGCGCTCGAAGCGGCCGGTGGCGTTGCTCACCGCACCACGTCCCTTGATCGGCGGTCGCTTGATCTCATCCATGGAGGCAGCTTAGCCGCGGCCAAAGCGAACGTAAAGAGAACAAAGGGCCGGTCTGCACTTGGTTTGCCGAACATACCCAGCAAACATAAAGATATCTTTATGCTTGCATGGTTCCGGATCCGCTGATACACCCTTGGCCAATTACAGCGGCAGGGCCGGGGATCCGGTGCGCCCGAAACTCCGCTGCCCGAATCGTCACCGCCCACCAGGAGTCATCCCTCATGGCCGCCGAATTCACGGACTACAAGGTCAAGGACATCAGCCTCGCGAACTGGGGCCGCAAGGAGATCACCATCGCCGAGACCGAGATGCCGGGCCTGATGGCCCTGCGGTCCGAGTTCGGCGATAGCAAGCCGCTGGCCGGCGCCCGCATCGTCGGTTGCCTGCACATGACCATCCAGACCGCCGTGCTGATCGAGACGCTGACCGCGCTCGGCGCCACCGTGCGCTGGTCGTCCTGCAACATCTTCTCCACCCAGGATCAGGCCGCCGCCGCCATCGCCGCCGCCGGCATCCCGGTCTTCGCCTGGAAGGGCGAGACGGAGGAGGAGTTCTGGTGGTGCATCGAGCAGACCCTGCGCGGCCCGGACGGCTGGACCCCGAACATGATCCTGGACGATGGCGGCGACGTCACCCAGATCATGCACGACAAGTATCCGGAGATGCTGGACGGCGTCCGCGGCCTGTCGGAAGAGACCACCACCGGTGTCCATCGTCTGTATGAGATGATGAAGAAGGGCACGCTGAAGGTCCCGGCCATCAACGTGAACGACAGCGTCACCAAGTCGAAGTTCGACAACCTCTATGGCTGCCGCGAGTCGCTGGTCGACGGCATCAAGCGCGCCACCGACGTCATGGTCGCCGGCAAGGTCGCCGTGGTCGCCGGCTATGGCGACGTGGGCAAGGGCTCGGCCGCCTCGCTGCGCTCGCAGGGCGCCCGCGTCATGGTGACGGAGATCGACCCGATCAACGCGCTGCAGGCCGCCATGGAAGGCTATCAGGTCATCACCATGGACGAGGCCGCCCCGCTGGGCGACATCTTCGTCACGGCGACCGGCAACGTCGACGTCATCACGATCGACCACATGCGCGCCATGAAGGACCGTGCCATCGTCTGCAACATCGGCCACTTCGACAGCGAGATCCAGATCGACGCCCTGCGCAATCTGGTTTGGGAAGAAGTCAAGCCGCAGGTCGACGAGGTCGTGTTCCCCGACGGCAAGCGCCTGATCGTCCTGGCCCAGGGCCGTCTGGTCAACCTGGGCTGCGCCACCGGCCACCCCAGCTTCGTGATGAGCGCCAGCTTCACCAACCAGGTGCTGGCCCAGATCGAGCTGTGGACCAACGCCGCCAACTACGAGAACAAGGTCTACGTCCTGCCCAAGCACCTGGACGAGAAGGTCGCCCGCCTGCATCTGGACAAGATCGGTGCCAAGCTGACCACCCTGACCGACAAGCAGGCCGAATACATCGGCGTCAAAGCCGCCGGCCCGTACAAGCCGGACCACTACCGCTACTAAGCGCGTGTGGGATTGAATGAAAAAGGGCCGTCCCGGTGGGGTGGCCCTTTTTTCTTGCGGCGCTTGTCACCGAGCGAAAGCCGCATCACCATACGAAGGAAAAGCAGCGGAGGATGGCATGAGCCATATCGGCAAGAGGGATGCGGGCTATGATGCACAGGCATCCAAGCAGCGCGTCGACATTACCCTCAACGAGGATCTGCTGCGGCTCGCCCAAGGTTACACCGACAACCTGTCGGGTACGATAGAGACACTCTTGGCCGCCTGGATGCAGGATGAGCGGCGGAAACGGGATGACGATCCGGCGCATCGGCGCAAGGTTGTTGCGGCCTGGAACGCATTCGACGAGAAGCACGGGCGCTTCGCGGACGAATGGAACCGGGATTTCATGCCGGAAGACCAGGACCGCTGATGGCGCAGTTCGACGTGCATCGCAATCCGGGGCGAAGCAGAACGGTTATCCCCTATCTCTTGGTCGTGCAGAGTGACCGTTGGGAGGATCGCACCGATCGGGTGGTGGTGCCGTTGGTTCTCGCCAGCGAGATTTCCTACCATGATCGGACGCTCAATCCGGCATTCGCCGTGGAGAACATCACGGTGTTGATGAACCCGCTTCAGATGGCGACAATTCCCGCCAAGCTGCTCGGACCATCGATCACCAACCTTGATGGCGAGCATATCCGAGTGATAGCGGCACTCGACGCTCTGGTTGCTCAAGGCCGGTAGGAGGATGCTGGAGCCTCGCAGGACTGTGTGTCTTCACTGCTGCCCCAGCCACTCCACCATGCCCTTGCCGGCCGCCGCGCCCATGGCGAAGCAGCCCTGCAGCAGATAGCCGCCGGTCGGCGCCTCCCAGTCCAGCATCTCGCCGGCCAGGAACAGGCCGGGGCGGCGGGCCAGCATCAGCCGGTCATCCAACTCCGACAGGCGGACGCCGCCGGCCGAGGAGATCGCCCGCTCGATGGGGCGGAGGCCGGTCAGCACCACCGACAGCCCTTTGATCTGGCGGGCCAGCGCCACCGGGTCGGACAGGTCGGCGGCGGGGGCGAACTCGCGCAACAGGGCGGCGCGCGGGCCGGTCAAGGACAGCGACTTCTTCAGGAAGGTGGACAGCGACTCCGCGCCGCGGCGGCGCAGGCGCTTGACCAGTTCGGCCTCCGCCATGTCCGGCAGCAGGTCCAGCGTCAGGGTCGCCCAGCCCTCGGCGGCGATGGCGTCGCGAAGCGGGGCGCTCAGCGCATAGACCGCGCCGCCTTCGATCCCGGTCTCGGTGATGACGAACTCGCCCTTCAACCGGCGGCCGGCAGCGGACAAGCCGACGCTCTTCACCGGCTGGCCGGCGAAGCGGCTGCGCAGGTGATCGGACCAGGGCACCTCGAAGCCCATGTTGGACGGCACCAGCGGCGCCACCTCCACCCCCAGCCCCTCCAGCAGGGGGACCCAGCCGCCATCCGATCCCGTGCGTGGCCAGCTCGCCCCGCCCAGCGCCAGCAGGGTGGCGCGCGGGGCGACGGTGACGCTCTCCCCACCATGGTGGAACGTCAGCGCACCGGTCCCGTCCCAGCCGGTCCAGCGATGGCGGCTGTGCAGGGTGACGCCCAGCCCGTCCAGCTGCCGCAGCCAGGCGCGGACCAGGGTGGAGGCCTTCATCTGCACCGGAAAGACGCGGCCGCTGCTGCCGACGAAGGTTTCGATGCCCAGCCCGGCGGCCCAGCCGCGCAGGTCGTCGGGCGAGAAACCGGCCAGCAGTCGGCGGAACAGCGGTTCCGCCGCACCGTAACGCGGCAGGAAGCGGTCGAGCGGTTCCGAATGGGTCAGGTTCAGCCCGCCCCGCCCGGCCAGCAGCAGCTTGCGCGCCGGGGTGGGCGTGTGGTCGAACACGGCGACCCGCAGGCCGGTGGCCGCGGCGATTTCCGCCGCCATCAGCCCGGCAGGGCCGGCGCCGACGATTGCCACGTCAGGGGTGGTATGGGGCACTTGGCAGGGCTTTCACAAAAGGACGTGCCCCCGCCCTTCCCGTGCTGCGCGGGGAAGGGCGGGGGCATTCTCGTCTCGACCTCGGTTTCCCGAGTTCAGTCCTCGTAATCCTGGTCCTGCGCCACTTCCTCGGCGAGGTCGGCGGCGAGATCGGCGAAATAGCCGGCGTCGACCTCCAGGCCGTTCTCTTCGCAGATGCGCATGAAGATGCGGTAGGCGTGCAGGATGGCGACGTCGAGGACGACGAGATCGCCTTCCTCGCTGTGGCGGTCGGTGATGTCCCGCTCCTGCAGGGTGGCGACGATGTCGTGCGCGGCGGCCTGCAGGACCGCGTCCATGGCTTGTTTGTGTTGGGTCGACATCGTGTGGATCCTTGTCCCGGTCGTGCTTCGCGCCCCCGCCCGGCTGGACCGGCGCCGCATGGCCGGCGGGAGTGGTCGAACCGTCGGAGGTAACGGGCACGCCCCGGCTCAGTTTTGAAGGGGCTGTGGTCGTCCGCGATAGTTCGGCCTCCCCCTTGTTGTAGAATCCTTTTTCACGGGCGAACAAGCCCCTTCACGGAGGGCGGTGGCGTGACCTTCCGGGTAGCTCCGTACCGCTTTCCGGCCCAGCCCCTTCAGCGCTTGGCGGGGGCGAGCAGCGCCGCGCCGACATAGCCCAGCGCCTTGCCCTTTCGCCCGACCTTGTACCAGCCGCCGATGGCCTCCATCACCGTCACGCGCTCGCCCGTATTCAGCACGTCCAGCACCTTGGCGTCGCAGACCGGGGCGACGCGCAGATTGCCGGCGGCGCGCAGCCGGGCGACGGTGCCCTGGGGCAGGCGGGCGGTCTGCGCCCGCTCCGATTGGACCCTGGGCAGGTCGTCGGGCAGGGCGCAGCCGCGGTCCTCCCGGTCGGCCTTGGCATAGCGGCCGGGTTTGGCCGGGGAGGCCGGCTCGCCGCGGTCGGCCGCGACCTCCGTCAGGTAGGCGGTGGTGACGTAGCCCTGCGGCTTGCCGGCGCGGCCCACCCGCTGCCAGCCGTTCACCGGCGCGCCGAAGGCCTCCACGCGGTCGCCCTTCTCCACCGTGTCGAGAACCCGGCCCTTGGCGTCCGGCGTGGCGCGCAGATAGATGCCGGCGGTGGCAACCATCGTCCGCCGGGCGGCAACGGTCTTCTCCGGCTCTTTCGGCGCCGGCTGGCCGGCAGGTTCGGGCTGCGGCTTTACCTGTGGCAGGGGAGGAACCGCGGCGAGGGCTTGCCCCGTTTCGGCAATCCCTTGGTCGGCGTTTTGGAGATCGGCAGGCTTCGGCTCCGGTGTCCTCCCCGCGGGAATGGGCGTCCGGATCGGGGCCGGGGCCGGGGCCGGGCCGGCCTGCGGGCTGACCGGCGACAGCGGGGCAGGCACCTCCGGCGGATGTTCCCAGACCACGTCCGGGTTCGGTGGCGGCGAGACGGGTCGTGCCGGGGTCAGGCGGGGCAGGGCGACAATGGGGGAGGCGGGCGGGGTGAAACGCTCGGCCGGCGTTTCGGCCGGCATCTGGGCCAGCACACCGGTTGGCGCGGCGAGCAGCAGGACCAGCGCCGATGCCCGCCGGAGCCCTTTCGGAAACGCGTCGCCCATCGGCCCTCACCCCTCAGTCAAGCGTGATGCGGGCGATCAGCGTCGGCAGGGTCTGGCAGCGCAGAAGCCCGTCCAGCGTCCGGTGTTCGGTCAGCCGCAGGGTGAGGGCGCAGCCGAAGGAGTTCACCGCCAGTTCGGTCTGCGCCAGGGTGCCGACGATGCTGGACGGCCGCGCGATGCTGTAGCCGGGGGCGCCCAGCTTGCCGGCCAGCGCCCCGTTGACCGGGCTGAAGCCGTCGATCTCCAGCGTCATCGGTCCCAGATTCTGCACCACCACCTCGGAACTCGGATCCTCCTTGGTGGCATAGAGCTGGATCGGCACGGCCCGGCGCCGCGCGATCCAGTCCTTCAGCGCCAGATTGGCGACCACAGGATCGCGGCTTTGCAGCGCCGCCTCCATCGCCGTCTGGCGCAATGCCGGGTCGTTGCCGCCCAGCGCCGCTTCGAAGGCGGCCAGCCGTGCCGCGCGGTCGTTGCCGGCCAGTTTGCCGCGCAGGTCGGCCAGCTGGGCGATGCGCGCCTCGACGGCCCGGCGTTCGGTCTCGGCACGGGAGGCTTCGGCCTTGGCGGCGGCGGTCTGCTGGGCCAGCCGTTCCTCTTCGCGTCGGCGGCGTTCGGTGTCGTCGGCCAGCCGTTGGGCGGCATCGCGGTCCAACTGTTCGCGCAGGCTCCTGGCTTCGGCAGTGCCCAGCACCACGGTGCGGCCGGGCAGCTCCGCGGCGGGCTTGCCGATGCCCTCGAGCAGGCCGGGGGTCTGCGGCGTCAGCGCGACCGTCCAGCCATCGGCGCCGCGGGTGCCGTGCGCGGTCGCCACCCAACTCTTCGCCAGACCGGCATCGGCCGCCGGGCGCAGGAAGGTCACCGGCCCTTCGCGGCTGTCGACCAGATAGGTCGGGGCACCCAGCACCACCCTGGCGGTCACCCGCGCCGCCGCTCGCGGTTCCGGCGATTGGGCGGCCGCGTCGGGCAGCGGCTCCACCATCAGCGATTCGATGCGCCAGGGCGCCGGCAGCATCGCCTCGATGCGGGCGCGGATGGCGGTTTCCAGACCCTGTTCAGCGGAGGCCGCCACCTCGGCCCGGGCATATCCGGAGGGCAGGGCGAGTGCGACACCGCCGGCCAACAGGGCAGCGATGGCGCCGGCCGCGACGCAGCCCGCGAATCGTCGGTTTCCCGGTCGTTTCATCGCCGATCCTTCCACTTCCACCGCCCGGTACGTCCGTCAGGCCGTTCCGCCCGATCGGTGTCCGCCCGATTCCCGCAGGAATGATTCGGCACTGGTATAGCGAAGGCGTGAGCCAAAGGAAGCGGCTTTTTCCCGGCAACCTGTCGATCTGCGGTTGGAAGCGATACCCGCCTGCGCCCGATTGTCGCGCTGAACCGCAGCCGTGGGTCGAAATTGACTTGGATGGCACACGCCGCTTGCAATATCGTCACACAAATGGATGTATTGCCCCGAACCAAGCGGGCGGGACGCGCAACGGATGAGGAACGGGAATTCCCATGGCGGGCACGGGCGGAGGTAAGGAAGGGCCGGGGCTGCTCTGCCGCAACGTGAAGGTGAGCGGGCGTCGAACAAGCCTGAGGATGGAGCCGTACATCTGGGACTCGCTGAAGGAAATCTGCGAGCGTGAACGGCTGTCCTTGAACGAGATTTGCAGCCGGATCGACGAACGGCGGGGGGAGGCGAACCTGACCGCCTCCATCCGCGTGTTCATCGTCAGCTATTTCCGCACCGCCATCGGCAACCGCGGCTTTTCGGAAGACGGTCCGTCGCCCCTGCTGCGCAAGGCGTTGGACGACGCGGTTCCGATGGACTGATGGCGGGCAGGCTCGGGCGACGAACGCTCACCAGCGCAGGCTGGGCATCGCATAAGTCGGCATGTGGCCGGAGGCGTCGGCCAGTGCCCGCAGGTTGACCGGGTCGACCGCCTCGCCCCATGCCGCTCCGCCCAACTCCTCCTGATGGATGCCGGCGGTGACCAGAGCCACGTCGATTCCTGCGGCGTTGGCGCCGGCGACATCGGTGCGCAGGCTGTCGCCCACGGCCAGGATGCGGCTCTTGTCCGCGATGCCCAGCAGCTTGAAGCAGCGCTCGTAGACCGGAGCATGGGGCTTGCCGTGCTGGCGCACGTCGCCGCCCATCTCCTCGTACCGGGCGGCCAGCGTGCCGGCGCAGATCACCAGCATCGGCCCGACCATGACCACGAGATCCGGGTTGGCGCAGATCATCGGCAGGCCGGCGGCAAGGCAGGCGTCCAGTTGCGGCTGATAGTCCGCCACCGTCTCGCCGAAGGTCACGATGCCGGTGTTGACGACGAAGTCGGCCTCGGCCGGGGTTGCCGCAACCTGATAGCCAAGCCCGTCATAGACGTCGGTGTCGCGATCCGGCCCGATGTGGTAGAGCCGCCGGCCGAGTGCCGCGTGCCAGGGGTCGTCGCGGTCGCGCAGGGCCTCATAGCTCGCCTCGCCCGACGTCATGACATGGTCGTAGCGCTCGCGCCCCAGCCCCATGCCATCGAGCTTTTCGATCACGCCGGTGGTACGGCGCGGGGCGTTGGACAGGAGGCACACGGTCTTGCCGGCGGCGCGCATGCGGTCCAGGCAATCGGGCACGCCGGGATAGGGCTGCTCGCCGTCATGCAGAACGCCCCACAGGTCCAGGATGAACCCGTCATAGCGGTCGATGACCTCGGCGATGCCGGAAATCTGTCGGATGTCGGCCATGGTGTCCGGTCGGTTGATGGTGGGTTGAAAGTCGAATTGCGTCAACAAGCCGGCCTCAGCGCGGTTGCAGCAACTCCGCATAGACCGCCAACGTGTCGGCGCACATGCGGTCCTTGGTGTAGCGGTCCGCCACGAAGGCCATGGCGCGGGCGCCGATGGCGTCGCGCTGATCCGGGCTCAGCGACAGCGCCTCGTCCAGTGCGCGGGCCAGCGCGTCGGGATCGTCCGGCGGCACCACCCAGGCGGTTTCGCCGGGGACGACGGTCTCCTGATAGGCGCCGATGGCCGAGACGATCACCGGCTTGCCCATCGCCTGCGCCTCCACGATCACCCGCCCGAAGGCTTCCGGCTCGCGCGAGGCGGAGACGACCACCGTCGACAACAGGTAGGCCGCGGCCATGTCACTGCAATGGTCGGTCATCCGCACCACGCCGCGCAGGCCATTGGTGGCGATGCGGTTCTCCAGCTCCTCCCGGTAGCCGGTGCGGCCCTGGTCGGAGCCGACCAGCAGGGCCAGCACGTCCTTGCGTCCCAGCTTGGCCAGCGCGTCGATCAGCACGATCTGGCCCTTCCAGCGGGTCAGCCGGCCGGGCAGCAGGATCACCGGCCGGTCGTCCGGCAGGTTCCATTGCTTGGCGAGCGTCACCAGCCGCGTCGGGCTGACCCGGTCGGGGGCGAAGACGCTGCGGTCGATGCCGCGGTGGATGACGCGCACCCGCGCCGGATCGACCGGATAGTTGCCCAGCACATGGTCACGGATGAAGCCGGAGATGGCGATCACCCGCTCGCCCCGCGCCATCACTGAGTTGTACCAGCGCTTCAGCCGGCCGCCGACCGGCCCGCTGCCGAAATTATAGGGGGCGTGGAAGGTGGTCATGTAGCGCGCGCCGGTCTCGCGGCAGGCCAGCCACGCGCTCCAGGCCGGGGCGCGGGAGCGGGCATGGACGATGTCCACCTTGTGCTCGCGGATGATGGCGGCCAGTCGGCGGGCGTTGCGGCGGATGGTCAGCGGGTTCTTGGAGGCCAGCGGCAGGGTCAGGTGGGCGATGCGGGCGCGGTCCAGTTCCCGCACCATCGGCCCGCCTTCCGATGCCACCAGCGGGGCGCCGCCTGCGGCCTGCAGGGCAAGCGCCATGTCGATGCAGCCGCGCTCCGCCCCGCCGGTGACCAGAGTCGGCACCACCTGCAGCACCGTCGGCGCCCGGCCGCCCGGCCAGTGGGGGAGGCGGGTGTCCTGATGGGCGTCCGCGTTGCGCGGGGACTGGTCGGTGGTAAGGTGGGGGTCGAAATCCATGATGCCGGCTGCTTCGCAAGGGGCGGCCCGGGACCGGCCGCGGGCCGCGGCATGCCGGCGTCCGTCGAACCGGTGTCCGACCGTATGCCGGTATCCGTTGCCGAAGGTGACCGTATGACCGAAACCGCAGCCCAACCGGGCGGCGCGCACCATAGCCTAACGCGCGGTGCGGCGACCATAGCCTATCACCACACCCCTGCCGGTCCGTCCGGACAGGGCAAGCCCGGCCTCATATTCCTGGGCGGCTTCATGTCCGACATGACCGGCGGCAAGGCGACCACGCTGGAGGCGTGGGCGGTGGAGCGCGGCCTGTCCTTCACCCGCTTCGACTATCAGGGCCACGGCACTTCCAGCGGCCGTTTCGCCGACGGCACCATCGGCCTGTGGGCCGACGACGCGCTGGCGGTGCTGGACCGGGTGACGACGGGACCGCAGATCCTGGTCGGCTCCTCCATGGGCGGCTGGATGATGCTGCTGACCGCGCTCCGCCGTCCGGAGCGGGTGGCCGGGCTGGTCGGCATCGCGCCGGCCCCCGATTTCACCGAAGACCTGATGTGGGACATCTTCGACGCCGACATCCGCCGGCAGATCATGGAGCAGGGCGTCTGGAACCGCCCGTCGGAGTACGGTCCCGAACCCCAGCCGATCACCCGCGCCCTGATCGAGGACGGCCGCAACCACCTGCTGCTGCGCGGCCCAATCGCCTATGGCGGTCCCGTCCGCCTGCTGCACGGCCAGCGCGACCCCGACGTCCCCTGGCAGCTCAGCCTGCGAATCGCCGAAGCGCTGACCGGCGACGATGTCCGCATCACCCTGGTGAAGGACGGCGACCACCGCCTGTCCCGCCCCCAGGATCTGGACCTGCTGTGCCGCACCGTCGGCGCCCTGGTGGATGAGATTGGAGCGGTTTAGCGCGCTGCCAAAAAAACGTCGCCCGCGTGAAACGGAGGCTTGCATAGCCGCGAACCTCTGGCTATAACGCGGGCCTCTACGGAGGGGTGGCCGAGCGGTTGAAGGCGCACGCCTGGAAAGTGTGTATACGTCAAAAGCGTATCGAGGGTTCGAATCCCTCTCCCTCCGCCACGAATTCAGCCCAAGCAATTGATTTGCTTGGGCTTTTTCATTTCCCGAAAGTGCCTTCCCCACAGTTTGCCCCACACTTTTGATCGCATTGTTGCCGCTGTCAGCGGACGTGGACGGACGGAAACCCCTTTCTCACAGATTGCCAGAAGTTTCGCCCGCATGTGGCGTTGCGAACCGCGGAGAGGGTAAGGCTAGAGAGTTGGGGCAAAACAGCGTCCCCAGCGTCCGCAGCGTTCCCGCAGCACCTATTTCATTGAAGATATTGAGTAATATTGGGGACGCATAGCCGGCTGCCAGCGTCCCCGCTGAACACGTTCAGCGTCCCCAATTCGAGCCGCGGCCGCTGTGCTGTACCGCGATCCTATAGCGCCGTTTGATGCCCCCCCAAACTTGGTTAAAAAAGAAAACCAAGTTTGCGATTTTGCGCAAGTTCGCTATTATGGGATCCAGCTCATGCTAGCAGAGCGCTGGGGGATATAAAGGCGATAATATGACCATCGACGCAGCAGAATATCGAACACCGGGTCAGCTTATCGAGGCGCTTTTGAAAGATCGCGGCTGGACAAAGCGCACTTTGGCTATTGTCTTAGATGTGGACGAATCGGGAATTACCCGCATTGTGTCTGACAAGCAGTCGGTCAGCGCTGCGATGGCGCTGTCTCTAGAAGAGGTGTTCGGTGTAGCTGCTGAGCGTTTTCTTGAGCTTCAAAAAGACTATGATCTTGCCAAAGCGAGAATTGCCGCGCGCCCTGATCCTGGCAGAAAGACACGTGCGCACCTTTTTGGAGGCTTGCCAGTCGCTGAAATGATTAAGCGCTGTTGGATTGAAGCTGATGACATTCGTGATGTGCCAACGGTTGAGAGATCTCTTGCAAAATTCTTCGGGGTAGACTCGCCAGATCAAATCGAAATTTTGCCTCATGCCGCTAAAAAGACGATTGTTGGGCCTGAAGTAACATCAACTCAACTTGCTTGGCTATACCGTGTCCGCCGCATTGCAAGTGAGTTGATCGTAGCCCCATACACAACACAGAGCGGTCAAGAGGCAGTAAGAAGGCTTAGTGATTTACGCCGTCATCCGGAGGATTTGAGAAAGGTTCCAAGAATACTGAATGAGG
This sequence comes from Azospirillum lipoferum 4B, assembly GCF_000283655.1. Lineage (NCBI taxonomy): Bacteria > Pseudomonadati > Pseudomonadota > Alphaproteobacteria > Rhodospirillales > Azospirillaceae > Azospirillum > Azospirillum lipoferum. The sequence goes on from NC_016622.1 coordinate 39,549, forward strand.
CTGGGATCCGATTTGTTCTCGTTGAGACCTTGCCGTCAGCAAAGATTGATGGGGTCTGCTTTTGGCTCAATGAACGATCCCCGGTGATTGGTCTTTCCATGCGTTATGACAGAATAGATAACTTCTGGTTTGTGCTTCGGCATGAAATTGAACATGTATTGCAAGGACATGGTAAGTCTGCACCAATATTGGATGCTGAACTTGAAGGAGAAAAGGCTGGGGTAAATTCAAACATACCAGAAGAAGAGCGAGTAGCTAATGAAGCTGCATCTAACTTTTGTGTTCCAAAAAAGATGATTGATGCGTTTGTTGCAAGGAAAGCTCCATTTTTCTCTGAGGTAGATCTCCTTGGATTTTCAAAAACTATTAATGTTCATCCAGGTCTTGTTGCTGGGCAGCTCCAGAGGTTGACGGGTCGATATGACAGATTCCGGAATCACTTGGTAAAGGTGCGAAGCTTCATTGCACCTAGTGCAATCGTCGATGGTTGGGGCGACGTTGCCCCAGTAGACTTTTAATCAAATACTAGAGGAAGATCATCATGAGTAAGAAGCGAGATATGCAGCGTTTAATTCGAGCCTGGAAAGATGAGTCTGGGGAGCAAGAAATTGATATGCAAAAGGTGGCGCTGTATGCGCTGAAGAAAGGTTGGCCTATGCCCCAACCAAAATCGCCAGTTGAAATGTTGGCGAAGCAATTTTCTGATGCGGCGCGTGAAGAAATCGGCCGAGATCCCAATACTGGGCGCCCCTATCGAGTTTATCATGCGGTGCCCGTTCAAAGTGGGCAAATGACATTCTACACATGGTGGGATATTAACGAAGCCCCTCGAAAAGTTATGCACAAGTCTCTTGTTAATAGAAGAGAGCAGATGATTGGAGATGGTTTGCAACTTACTTTGGATGCCTCTTATTGGAACAGTAGGCATCCCGATGAAGAGCCGATTGCATTGCCAATGGACCTATCTCTAGATATCGAATGGCGTCTGAATGCGCCAGACGATAATGAGGATGCTGCTTGATGAGACTGTCGCTTGAACAGGTACATCAGATCTACCTGTTCAAGCGGCAGAAAATCAGTTTGTTTCCATTCCAGCCTACATAGATTTGCCAACGATATTCTGTATTACAGATTCCGGGCGAGAGGCGCAGCCCGCTCGATAGAGCGCAGTCTCGGCTCCCCCGCGGCATAGGTTCGCTTCGGCTCAGACGAAAAACTCATCGTCGGGCAAGTCCAGATCGTAGATGGAACCTCCCGCCTCGCCGTGTTGCGCCAGCGACATGGCGATGGCGCAGGCCAAGGCGCCGTCGATCCGCTCCCGCGCCTTACCCTTGCTGAAGAGCCGGTTGCCGGCCCGGTCGGTCTCCACCTGGATGTGGTCGGAAGCACTAACGCAGCACCTCATGCCCGCCGTGCTGGAACTGCCGCCCAATGATGGCGCGCTCCAACTCCTTGGTCGCTGGCGCCATCGTCACCCACCCCTGCCGCACCTCCACAGCCGGATAGCCGTCCTCGGTCAGCGTGTTCAGCGTGGACCGGGCAAGGTGCGGGTCGATCCCCACCGACACCACGTTGAAGCGGTCGCACAGGTCGCGGATGCAGTCCTCCACCGCGCGGAAGTCCACCACGTTGCCCGGCGTCGGTTCGATCAGTCCGACATCGGCCCAGCGCACATAGGGCACCCCGTCCCGGTCCTGCCGGCCGCGCAGGTTGTCACCCGGACTCATCTCAACGAACGGACCCGTCGAGTGAGCCTTTTTCATTTTGCGCTGCTCTTCAGCATACAGCCGGCGACTTGCTCCGATGCGCCAAATAGAAAAGCCCGCCCACATCCGGCAATGCCGGTGCGGGGCGGGCTGTCAGTCGTTTCCGGTGCCTGGAACGGAAGGGGAGATGCCCCTTACTTCGCCCGCGACACGCGGCGCAGGAAGTCGATGAACTGCGCCTGCTCTTCCGGGGACAGGTCCTTGACCATGCCCTGGTCGTGGGCCTGGACGCGCGGGATCAGGTCGTCCATCAGGGACTGGCCTTCCGGCGACAGGCGCAGCGCGTAGGAGCGGCGGTCGTTGGGCGAGGGGGCGCGGACGACGAGGCCGCGCGACTCGAGACGGTCGATCACCGCGACCATGGTCGACCGGTCGATGCCGACCGCCGTGCCCAGGTCGGACTGCGACAGCCCCTCGTTCTCGCGGATCATGATCAGCACGCCGAACTGGCCAGGCGTGATGTCGTGCGGAGCGACCGCGTTCTGAAAGCTCTGGAACACCGCGACCTGGGCCTTGCGCAGGTTATACCCCACGAGCTCGGGAAGGGGGCCAAGGGCGAGCTTGCCGTTCTTGCCGGGGCGCAGACGCGACCGCCGGTCGGCGGGGGTGGAACGCTCGTTTTCAGTCACCGTGGATGCCATGTTTTGGATGAATTATCGGATGAACGGATAAAATGCGGGTATGGCTTTCGTTTGTCAGCAAGAACTGCACGGTCGATATGATATGCATGCCAGATATGCGTGAAACGTATTGGTTGGCGCCCATACAAATTCCATCTTGAAGAGTCAAGAAGTGGTCGACGCCGATTTGACGCCGATCGCCCGCCCTGCGGTTTCCCCTGCCGCTTGCGGGTTCCCGAATCGGAGCTTCCGACGCCCGGTCCCCCCCAGACCGGGCGTCTTCGTTTCCGGACGCCGGTGGGCTCCGAGTCGCCCTCCCTCGAACAGGAAATCGGCTCCGCTTTGCAGGGCAGGGCGGATGGTTGGACGCTTGGTCCGTCGGCGGCTTTCGGGTTAGCTGTTCGGGAGCGTTCCAATCTTGAGAGCCGATGCCATGGCCTTCGCCATTCCCCTGTGGTCCCAGCCGGCCGTCCCCGTCGTGGGCGGCGATCCGTTTCCGGTGCGCCGCATCTATTGCGTCGGCCGCAACTATGCCGCCCATGCGCGCGAAATGGGCGCCGATCCCGACCGCGAGCCGCCCTTCTTCTTCATGAAGCCGGCCGACGCCATCGTCGCCGACGGCGCCACCATTCCCTATCCGCCCCGCACCGCCAACCTGCACCACGAGATCGAACTGGTGGTGGCGATCAGGACCGGTGGCCGCGACATTCCGGTCGACCGGGCGCTGGACCATGTGTTCGGCTATGCCGTCGGGCTCGACATGACCCGGCGCGACCTGCAGAACGCCGCCAAGAAGGAAGGCAAGCCCTGGGACATGGGCAAGGGCTTCGACCGGTCGGCGCCGTGTTCCGCCATCCGCACCGTCGCCGACATCGGCCATCCGGACAAGGGCGCGGTCACCCTGCAGGTGAACGGCGAGTTGCGGCAGAAGGGCGACCTGTCCGACCTGATCTGGTCGGTGGCGGAGACGATCTCCTACCTGTCCGGGCTGGTCGAGCTGCAGCCGGGCGACCTGATCTATACCGGAACGCCGGAGGGCGTCGGCCCGGTGGTGGCCGGCGACGTGCTGACCGGCGCGGTCGAGGGCGTCGGCACCCTGACCCTGACCATCGCCTGAGCCGCCGGACATGCGCATCGCGACCTGGAACATCAATTCGGTCCGCATGCGTCTGGACCTCCTCTTCCGCCTGATCGAGGAGGAGCGGCCGGACGTGATCTGCCTGCAGGAAACCAAGGTGGTGGACGCCGATTTCCCGCTCGGCCCCCTGGTGGAGCGCGGCTATGTCCACGCCCACATCCACGGGATGAAGGGCTACAACGGCGTCGCCATCCTGTCGCGCCTGCCCTTCTCTTCGCACGATGTCCAGCATTGGTGCGGCAAGCAGGACTGCCGCCACGCGCTCGCCCATCTGCCGGGCGGGATCGAGCTGCACTGCGTCTACATCCCCGCCGGCGGCGACATCCCCGACCCGGCGGTGAACGACAAGTTCGCCCACAAGCTCCAGTTCCTGGACGAGATGACCCACTGGCTGGGCACGGAGCGGACGCCCGACCGTCCGATGGTGCTGGTCGGCGACCTGAATATCGCGCCGCTGGAACAGGATGTCTGGAGCCATCGGGAATTGCTGACGGTGGTCTCCCACACGCCGATCGAGGTGGAAAAGCTGGCGGCAATGCAGGCCTCGGCCGGCTGGATCGACGCCATGCGCCGCTTCGTGCCGCCGGAGGAGAAGCTCTACACCTGGTGGAGCTATCGGGCGAAGGACTGGGCTGCCTCCAACCGCGGCCGGCGGCTGGACCACATCTGGGTGACGCCGCCGCTGGAAGGCGCGTTGCAGGGCATTAAGGTGTTGCGTGACGCCCGCGGCTGGGAACCGAAGCCTTCGGACCATGTGCCGGTGATCGTCGATCTGAACGTCTGATCGATGGGGAAGGGGGGCCGTCGCCGCGGCCCCCTTCCTCTATTCCAGCAGCCCGATATTCATCCGCAGGACCGACGGCGTGCCGTCCTCCGCCAGCCGGAACAGGTGGGCGCAGCCGTTGCGCAACTCCTCCGCCGGGTCGTCGCGCATGTTCCAGCCGGTGGCGAGCGCATAGAGGGCGCGCAGGATGCCGTTGTGGGCGACGGCGCCGGTCGGGCGTCCGTCGGCGGCAAGGTCGGCGAGCCAGCTGCGCAGGCGGGCCAGCACCTCGCGCGGGCTTTCGCCGCCGGGGGCCTTGTAGTCCAGGCCCAGCCGGTCGTGGCGGGCGGGCATGCGGCCGTCGGCGCGCAGATCCTCGGTGCGCAGACCCTCCCACTCGCCCCAATCCATTTCGACGATCCGCGGTTCCGGCGTGGGGTCGAGGCCGAGCAGCAGCGCGGTTTCCCAGGCGCGGCGCTTCGGGCTGGCGACCCAGCGCAAACCGGCCGACTCGGGCGGCAGGCGATAGCGGGCGACCCGCGCGCGGCCGGCGTCGGACAGCGGCTCGTCGATGCTGCCCTGGATGCGCCCTTCGGCGTTCCAGGCGGTCGGGCCGTGGCGGAGAATCAGCAGGGTGGTCATGACGATAGCGGGACGCCTCTGGGAAAGGATCGCCCGCAGTTTAGCGCTTCGCCGGCTTCTGCACCGGCATTTCCTTCACCTGGGCCAGGACCACGCGGACGCGCGCCAGATCGGGAGGAGGCGCCTTGGCGCCAGGAGCGGCCGGCGACTTGCCAGGAGCCTTGATCGGCTTCGATCCCGCATCGGCCACCTGCACGCGCGCCTTCGCGTTGCCGGCCTTCTGGGCGAGTGCCAGCGCCTGGGATTGGGCCTTGGCACGGGCACGGGCCTGCGCCTCCAGGATCTGCGGAGCGCGCGGTTCGCCGGTCTTCGGCGTCCAGGTGCGGAAGGGGCCGGTGTCGACATGGACATGGCCGGTGTGGGCGTACATCGCATAGCCGCCGCGCTGCATCGCCGCCGCCTCTTCCGCCAGCCGGGCCGGGGGTACGCCGGCGATGGAGAAGTCCGCCGCCTGTCCGCGCAGGTGGTAGGAATTCTCGGCGACGTTCGGGTTGCTGCGGGAGAGGCTGGCGTTGGTGGCGCTCGACCGGTAGCCCGAGGTGATGCGGATCGGCGACTCGGGCGCTGCGCCGACGCGCTGGCGCAGTTCCACCAGCATGTCGATCAGCGACGGGTCGATCGGGATCGTCTCGTCGCTGCGGCGGTCGCGGAACAGGACGGAGATCTCGCGCATCGCCGCCGGGTCATAGCCGTCGCCGGGACGCCAGTAGGTGACGGCCACCGTCTCGCCGCTGCCGGGATGGTGCAGGACCACGCTGCGCGGTGCGCCGTCCAGCTTGGCGCTTTCAAGCGACGGTGCGGTGGCGCAGCCGCCAAGCTGCGTCGCGACGGTCAGGACGGCAAGCATACCAAAGGCACGACCGGTCATGCGCATCGCTTTTCCCCCAAGCTTTGCACGCCCCAACGATCCCCGCCCGCCCCAATCGTGGCGGGGTTGCAGGTCCGATCTAATACCAAGAATGTCACACGAGGCCAGTGTGACAAAGCAACCTGTGGCGCAATCGACACGCACAAGAGTTTTCGAGGGGGAGAAAAAATTTCCGAGATTCAACCTGGACGGAGGGGCGTCCTACAGGGACAGCTCCATCCCCTCGCGGGCCACCAGCGATCCGGGGCGCATTGCTTCCGCCTCCGCCGCGATGGCGTCCAGCTCGTCGTCGGTGCGGGCAGGGTCGTGGTGGAAGATCACCGCGCGGCCGACGTCGGCGGCCTCGGCCAACCGCAGGCACTCCTGCCAGGTCGAATGGCCCCAGCCGACGCGTGCCGGATATTCGGCGTCGGTGTAGGTGCTGTCATACACCATCAGGTCGGCACCCCGCAGCAGGTCGAGGATCACCGGGTCGCGTCCCACGGCCGGATGTTCGGTGTCGGTCAGGACGCACAGGCTGTGGCCGCCATGTTCCACCCGATAGCCGGTGGCGCCGTCGGGATGGTTCAGCGCGCAGGTGCGCACCACCACGCCCGGCGCCGGTTCCAGCGTCTGGCCGGCCTGGAAGTCGCGGAACTGGCAATCGGCGCGGAAGATCTCCACCGGCACCGGAAACAGCGGCGCCGTCATCATGTCCGACAGCACGGTGCGGAAGGGCCGTTCCGGCGGCAGATGCCCGGCCCACAGCCGCAGCCGGCTGCCCGGATCGAAGGCGGGGGCGAAGAAGGGCAGGCCGCAGATGTGGTCGAGATGGCTGTGGGTCAGCAGCAGGTCGATGTCCACCGGCCCGCCGCCCCTGGCCAGCGATTCGCCGAGCGGGCGGATGCCGGTGCCGCAGTCGAAGACGATGTGGGCGCCGCCGCAGCGGACCTCGATGCAGGCGGTGTTGCCGCCATAGCGGATGGTTGTCGGCCCGGGCGACGCGATGCTGCCGCGCACGCCCCAGAAGCGGACGGTGAAGGGGGACGTGCCGCCGGCCTCTTCCGGAGCGGGCGGGGGAGCGGAATCGATCGTATTGCTGACGGTCATGACGGCGCCATGGTGGCGGTCCCGCTGGCCCAAGTCTAGCGAATCTCTTACCCCCGTCTCTCTTCCGGGGCTTCCCCTTCCGGGCGGGATGTTGGATGGTGGCGCGCCTTTCGAACGGGCGGGCCGCGAGTCGCCGACCCACGAAGGGCACCTGTCCAAACCCATAAGATGTGGTAGGTTGGGGCTCGTCGCGCATTGCGCGGCATGACCTACCAGGGTCCCCGCGCGGGTGGGGACCGGCTCCGGCGGAACCCGACGCGGATGGATCCTGACAAGCTCGCCAAAGTCCTCGCCATGGCCGAGTCGGAGCATCAGGGCGAGGCGCTGTCCGCGCTGCGCGCCGCCCGGATCATGCTGTCGCGCGCCGGCCTGTCCTTCCGCGACCTTGCGGAGCGGGCACGAACGCCGGTGCCTCCCCCGGCCGCGGAACCGCCTCCCGCCGTCGAGCCGGCCGGTGCGCCGGCCCCGCCGCCGCCGCCGGACGAGCTTGTCCGCGGCCTGCGCCGGCAGGTGAAGGATCTGGAACTGGAACTCGCCACCCTGCGCCGCCAGCTCGACAAGGCGTCGGGCGATGCCGACCGCCAGCGCGAGGAGGCCGACCGCTGGCGCACCTTGGCGCGCGAGACGGCGGAAAAGCTGTGGGACATGGGCAAGGCGCTGGAGCGCAAGCACTCCCGCCACGCCGACACCGACAAGCGGCGCGCCGTGCTGGAACTGCTGCAGGACCCCGGCAGCGCCCTGCTGTCGGACCGCGAGATCGCGCGCCGCGTCGGCGTGTCGCCGCATGACGTCAGCCACTGGCGCCGGCGGATGGCGATTGTCGGGCGCAAGCTGCGGCTCCTGCCGGTGGTGCCGCGCGGCCGGGGGCTGTGGGGCGGGCCGTCCGCCATCGGCCTGGGTGCCGCGCGGCTGGGCCGGCATCCGTCGGGCGAGCGCGAACGCCAGCGCTGGCTGGGCTTCGCCGGCGAGGTCACCATTGCCGAACGCGGAAGCCGGCGGGGACTGGCCCCTTGCGGGCGGCCCACTTACGGGCGGTCCACGTGAAGGTGGTTTTGAACGTCGGCAGGCCGGTCGCGCAATCGGGCGTTTACGGCACCAGCCGGTAACCGCCGGGCTCCGTCACCAGGATGCGGGCGTTGGACGGATCGGCCTCGATCTTCTGCCGCAGGCGGTAGACGTGGGTCTCCAGCGTGTGGGTGGTGACCGCGGCGTTGTAGCCCCAGACCTCTCCCAGCAGGGTTTCGCGACTCACCACCAGATCGCCGGCCCGGTACAGGTATTTCAGGATCGCCGTTTCCTTTTCAGTCAGGCGGATCTTCCTGTTGGCGGTCTCGTCCAGCAGCAGCTTGGCGCCAGGGCGGAAGCTGTAGGGGCCGATGGCGAAGACGGCGTCCTCCGTCTGCTCGAACTGGCGCAGCTGGGCACGCAGCCGGGCGATCAGCACCCCCAGGCGGAAGGGCTTGGTCACATAATCGTTGGCGCCGGATTCCAGCCCCAGGATGGTGTCGGCATCGCTGGCCGATGCGGTCAGCATGATGATGGGGCAGCGCACGCCTTCGCGCCGCAGCAGCTTGCAGACATCGCGCCCGTCCATGTCCGGCAGCCCGACGTCGAGCAGGATGGCGGAAAAACCGGCCCCCGCGGCTCCGGCCGCAGCCCCTGCCATGGCCCCCGCCCGGACCGCGGACAATGCCCCGGCGCCGTCGCCGGCCTCCTCGGTCTCGAACTCCTCCAGCAGCCGCAGCTGCTCCGCCAGCGACTGGCGCAGGGCGGTGTCGTCATCGACCAGGAGGATGCGCTTTGCAGGGATCATGGGGCGTGCGGCACGAAAGCGGGAAGCGGGCGCCACCGGACGGCAAGGCCGGGGCCGCGCCTTAGTAGCATGGCGGCGGTGGATTGTCGTGGTGGCTTGTGGGCGGGGCAAAAGGGCAGGGCGGAACGCGGCCGGACAACCCCTTACAGCGCGGCCAGCACCGCCATCAGCGCCGCGGCACCGCCGCCGTCCGCGGCGGCGCGCACCACACGGTCGGGCTGAACCCCCAGCGCCCGCACCGCGGCGGCGGTATCGTCGTCCGGCACCACGACCCGGCGCATCAGGGACAGCGCCCCCTGTTCCAGGTTGCGGTGAACCGCGGCCTCGTCGGCGGTCAACGCCGGATCGGCCCAGTGCAGCCGGTCGACCAGCGCGACGAAGCGCAGGCGGCGCTCGTCGGCCGGCAGGCTGGCGGCCAGATTGAACAGGGCGTTGCCGTCCAGCAGGACCGGTGCGCCATCGGGCAGCCGGGCCAGGGCGATGTCGGCCGCCAGGATCGCCGAGGGATCGACCTGCGGATAGGGGCCGGGCAGGGCGTGAACCGTCATGCCGGCCCCGGCGTCACGCAGCGCCCCGATCATGCGGCGGCCATAGGCGTCGGCGGGAAGCTCGGCCGGCATCACCGCATGGAGGGCGGCGGGCGGTTCTTGAGACGGCGGGGTCTGGATCGTCACGGGGCAAGGGCTCTGGATGAGGGGACGGTCGGGGCAGGCTAGCGGGATCGTTGCGCCTTCGGCAACGGTGTGGCGCGCGGGAATCGCTGGACAGGGGCGCGCCACCTGCGCTTTGCTTCGGCCGCCGAACGCACCATGTCCCGTTCTTGCGCCGAAACCGGCGCTCCCGCTACGCAAAGCCGCTGACGATGCAAGCCGAACACCCGACCGACACCACCACGACGGCCACCCTGTCCGCACCGGCGGCCTCCCCGGCGCCCATCGACGAGGCTGCCGTGCGCGCCGTCGACCGGGCGCTGGCCGCGTTGCGCCGTGGCGAGGTCGTGGCGATCGAGACCGCCGACGGCACCGTCGGCGCGGCGGTGTCGGTGGAATCGGTGGCGCTCGACGCGGTGGAACGGCTGAAGGCGCTGACCGGCGGCACGCCGCGGCTGGTGGTTACCCGCCGCCGGGCCGTGGTGCTGGGGCTTGCCTCCGCCGATGCGGCGCAGCCGGTGAGCGACATCGCCGGCGATCAGGCACCGGGGTCCTCCACCGAAAGCTTCGGCGCCATGGCGCTCGACCGGCCCGGCGGGCTGACCGCCGACCAGGCCCACGCGCTGGCCGATCCCGAACAGCACCCCCAGGCGCAGGGCGCGCTGCCTGCCGGATTGACCGTCGCTGACGCCCGTCCCGGCAGCCGCGAGGCCGCCGCCGTCGATCTCGCCCGTCTGGCCCGCCTGCTTCCCGCCGCCATCACCGCCGACCTGCCGTCTTCCGGCCCCGCGGCCGGCACCAGCGCCGCCGATTGGGCGGCGGAGCACGACCTGCTGCTGGTGCGTGCGTCGGACGTCGCCGATTACCGCGTCCATGTGGTGCGCACGCTCCGCCGCGTCGCTGACGCGCGGGTGCCTCTGGTGGGGTCAGAGAACACGCGGATCTATGCCTTCCGCCCGGCCGACGGCGGGCCGGAGCATCTGGCCATCGTCATCGGCGATCCCGATCCGGACCAGCCGGTGCTGGCCCGCCTGCATTCCGAATGCTTCACCGGCGACCTGCTGGGATCCCTGCGCTGCGACTGCGGCGACCAGCTGCGCGGCGCCATCGCCGAGATCGCCCGGCAGGGCAGCGGCGTGCTGCTGTATCTGGCGCAGGAGGGGCGCGGCATTGGGCTGGTCAACAAGCTGCGCGCCTACCGGATCCAGGACCGCGGTTTCGACACCGTGGACGCCAACGAGATCCTCGGCTTCGAAGCGGACGAGCGGGTCTATCTGCCGGCGGCGGAGATGCTGCGCCAGCTGGGCTTCTCCGCCGTGCGGCTGATGACCAACAATCCGGAAAAGCTGCGCCAGCTCGCCCGCTGCGGCATCGCGGTGGTGGAGCGGGTGGCCCATATCTTCCCCGCCAACGGCCACAACGAAGGCTATCTGCGCACCAAGGCGGAGCGCAGCGGCCACATGTTCTGAGCCATTGGTTCCGAGCCGGAATGGCGGGGCACGAATCGCCCCGCCGACCCGGCAGTTCTTGCCGCCATCCGCCATCGCCTCCGCCACTGGGAATCGGATTCCGGGTGCGGACCGCCCCGAACCTCCCGAATCGCGGGATTCCGGACCGGGAGGGGCAATTGCATTTGAAGTTCGTTCGCACGCGAAGCCCCTCTCCCCTTGCGGGGCGGGATCGGCCAAACGCCAACGGCGTTTTGCCGACCCGCGGGTGGGGGTGAGGGGTCGCGAATCGTTAATTTCCAACGGTCTGCGACCGGCTGCACCCCTCATCCCAACCCTTCTCCCACAAGGGGAGAAGGGCTTCCGGCAGCGCAACGCCGTCACTCGAATTCCCAAATGCGATAGCCCTGCCGGACCGGGCGGGATGGATCTGGTTGGCACGGGGATTGCTGTACCCTGCGGTGACCACCGAGCCGGGAGACCGCCCATGGCCATCGACGCCACCACCATCGACAGCAGCGCCGTCCATCGTCCGGCGCCGCGCGAAAAGGCGTCGCCGGTCATCGACGGCGGCCACAATGGCGGGTCGGTCGAAATCCAGGGCGACATGTCCTTCTGGGACTTCCTGGACATCATCAACCCGTTGCAGCACATCCCGATCGTCAGCACCGTCTATCGCGAGATCACCGGCGACACCATCCAGCCGTCCATGCGGGTCATGGGCGACATCCTGTATGGCGGCGTCATCGGCGGCATGGCGTCCATCGCCAACGCGGTGATCGAACAATCGACGGGCAAGGACGTCGGGGACACGGTCATGGCCTCGCTCGGCTTTGGGGGCGGTGACCATCCCGCCACCCCCACGGCCGTCGCGGACGCCTCGGGGGGGCCGGCCAAATCCGGCTCCCCCGCGGATCCGTCCGGTAAGCAGCCGTCCAAGGCCGCGGTGGGAGCACCGCCCGCAGGCGGTCTCGCCGCGGCACTGGCGGCGGCCAGCCCGCCCGCTCCATCGGCCGCTTCCGTTGCGAACTCCCCCATGGCGACCGGTCAGCCGGTCAGGCTCTCCGCTCCGGGCCCCGCTCCTGCGTCCGCCCCTGCCGCCGAGGCCTCGCCTGCGCTGGCGGCGCAGCTGGCGGGCGGCGGTGCGGTGCCGCATCCCAGCAAGATGCCGGCGCGCGATACGCCGCTCGCCAGTTCGGCCCTGGCCAAGCACAGCGTGCCCCGCAACGCCGCCCCGGTCCCCGGGTCGGTCATGGCCGCCGCGCGCGCCGCCGGTGCCGCTTCCGCCACTTCCAATCAGGCTGCGCCCGCCCAGCCCGCTACCGCCCAGCCCGCCAACGCCGCGCCGGGCGATGCCGCCGCTGGGCCGGCGCCGGTTCCGCCGGACATGCTGTCGGAAACGATGATGCGCAATCTGGCGAAGTATGAGCAGTCGCGCAAAGCGGCCCAGGGCGCCGCCAGCACCACGCGGGTATCGGGATGAGCATCGAGATCACCGTGACGCCGGAGGGCGGTCCGGAGTCGACCACCGGCCGCCTGCGCTGGCCCGGCGGCGATGTCGCCTGTGTGCTCGGCCGCGGCGGCGTGCGCGCCGACAAGCGGGAGGGCGACGGCGCCACCCCTGTCGGCCGCTTCGTGCTGCGCCGTGTCCTGTGGCGCGCCGACCGGCTGCCGCCGCCGGAAACCGGCCTGCCGCTCGGCGCCATCGCCGAGGAAGACGGCTGGTGCGACGCGCCGGAGGACACGGCCTACAACCGTCCGGTCACGCGCCCCTATCCCGCCAGCCACGAGGCGATGTGGCGGGACGATCATGTCTACGACGTCGTGGTGGTGATGGGGCACAACGACGACCCGGTCGTGCCGGGACTTGGCAGCGCCGTGTTCATGCACCTGATCCGGCCGGACCGGGCGCCGACCGCCGGCTGCGTCGCGCTGGCCCCCGAGGACATGCTGCGCCTGTTGAAGGACTGCGGGCCGGGCAGCGCGCTGAGCGTCGCCGCACCGGCGGGATGATGCGCCTGCCGGAGGACTGCGGGCCGTTATTCCGTGGGATAGGGGCGCGCGCCGAAGATCGCCGTGCCGACCCGCACATGGGTGGCACCGAACCGCACCGCAGTTTCGTAATCGCCGCTCATGCCCATGCTGATCTCGGCCAGTCCCAGCCGGCGCGCCATCTCCGCCAGCAGGGCGAAATGCATCGCCGGCTCCTCGTCCACCGGCGGGATGCACATCAGCCCGGTGACGGGCAGCCCCAGCCGGTCGCGGCAGTCGGCAAGGAAGGCTTCGACCTCGGCCGGGGCGATGCCGGCTTTCTGCGGCTCCTCGCCGGTGTTGACCTCGATGAGGCAGCGCGGGCGGCGGCCGGTCTTCGCCATCTCGTCGGCCAGTGCTTCGGCCAGCTTGGGGCGGTCCAGGGTCTGGATCACGTCGAACAGGGCGACGGCGTCCTTGACCTTGTTGGTCTGCAGCGGCCCGATCAGGTGCAGTTCCAGATCGGAAAAGCGCTCCTTCAGTGCCGGGAACTTGGCCTTGGCCTCCTGCACGCGGTTCTCGCCGAACACGCGCCGGCCGGCCGCCAGCGCTTCCTCCACCGCCTCGGCGGGGTGGGTCTTCGACACCGCGACCAGCGTCACCGTCTCCTCGCCGCGACCGCAGGCCGCAGCCGTTTCCGCAATGGCGCGGCGCACCGAGTCGAGACGGGCCGTCACGCTGTCGCCAATCGCGGAACCGCCTGTTTTGTCGCCGGTTTGCGTATCTTTGCCAGTGCCCTGCGTCGTCGTCATGGCCGCCCCCAATCCGGTCGCTGCGGGTGTACAGCGCTTCAGCGGCGTGTTAGCGGACGGTTCGCGGAAACGCAAGCGCCCCAAAGCGTCCGGATGGGGGCGCCGGCATCGTCATCGTCTGCACATCGAGGAGACCTCCGCATGCGGAGTCCGTTTCGTTCCCTGCTCTCCGCCAGCCTGCTTGCCGCCGCGGCCGTCTTGCCGGCAGCGCTGGGCGCCGGCCTGATTGCCGCCACCCCCGTCCGCGCCGAAGAACCCGCGAAACCCGCGCCGAAGGCCGCGGCCCCGGCGAAGCCCGCCGGCAAGCAGGGGAAGGCCAAGGTCATGGCGGGATCGCCGATGACCAAGGTCCGCTTCAGCGAGCCGGCCTATCCGCTGACCGACGACGGCTCCTATCGCAGCTATATGGACAAGATCCTGGACGAATATGGCCGCCGTTGCGTGCGCCAGGAGCAGTTCGGCTGGGAGATCGCCAAGGACGACCAGGAGCGGCTGGACTTCATCTTCCAGGGCACGATGGCCAACTATGGCCGCATCGGCTACCTGCTGGGTGAAATCCACCCCAAGGCCGTGACCGATCCCGAGATCGTCGCCTTCCTCGCCGACCGCGAGAAGTCGCGCTACCTGCTGGTCTGGACGCCGCTGGAATCGTCGGTGCTGTTCATGATGTGCGAGACCGCGGACAAGAACGCCAAGCCGGAGCAGCCCAAGTCCGCCCCGAAGAAGTGAGCGGCCTGAAAAACGCGAAGGCGGCGGATCGCTCCGCCGCCTTTTCCGTTTTCGGTCCGGAACCCGCCGCTCAGAAGGCGAAGCGGGTGTCCCACAGGATGATGTTGGCGTCGTTGTTCACGCCGCCGACCTTGTTGTCGAGATAGCTGTATTCCAGGCCCGTGGTCAGGCCGGGAGCAACGGTGTAGGTCACGCCGGCTTGCCAGACATGGGCGCGGGAATTCAGGCCGGAGAAGTTGCTGTCGATGCCCTGGGCGTCGGTGTAGTTGGCCGCCAGGATGACCGGGCCCATGGTGTAGTTGACGCCGACGATCCAGAGCTGCTGGTCGTCCACCCCGCGGGTGCCGGTGGCATAGCCGCTGTCGCCGCTGAAAGCGTAGCTGCCGCCGACCTTGAACCCGGCATAGGACAGGTTGGCGCCGACATGGACCGAGGACAGATCCTCAAGACCGCTGGCCGCCTTGGCGAACTGGTAGGCAGCGCTCGCCTCCACGCCGAAGCCGCTGAACTCGCCCTTGTAGGTGGCCTGGATTTCGGCCATGTCGTGGTAGGCGGTGCTGTTCTTGACGCGGTTCACGTCGGTGTTGCTGCTGCCGTAGGTCGGTGTGTAGGCGGCGCCGACCTGGAAGCCGGAGTAGCTCGGCGACAGGTAGATGATCTTTGAACTGGCGTCGCCCGACTCCAGCGTGCGCAGGCTGCCCAGCACATAGGGGGCGCCGTTTGCACTGGCGTAATAGTTCAGGTACTGGGCGTCCGGCGACCCTTCGATGCCCTCGACGTTCGGGCCGATGATGCCGTATTCGTCCGAAAGGCCGTTGATCACGCCGCCCTGGATGGTGCCGAAGCTGCCGTTCACGAAGATGAACGCACGGTCGTTGTCGGTGCTGCGGTTGTTGCCGGTGCCGCTGGCGGCGCGCAAGCGCAGGCGGGCGCCGTATTCCAGGCCGTTGTCGGCCTTGGCGGTCGGCGTGATGGTCAGGCGGAAGCGGTTGGCGAACTCGGTCTGGCGAAGGCTGGTGTCGTTGTCCTGGTCGACGTAGGCCCCCTGGAAGTAGGCGTCGCCACCCAGCAGGATGTCGAACTTCGACTGGGCCGAGGCCGTGCCGCAGCCGGCGGTGAGGGCAACGGCTGCGCAGCCGATCACGAGAGAGCGCTTCATGGATGTCATCCTTGGTGCATGCATCCCGGCGGTCCTGATTGCGATCCCGGGGGGCCAGCGGTGTCATTGCATCCCATGACTTAATCCCGCACCCATCAGACCGGCAAGTGGCAAAGAAACGGATAGTCATCGCATTCCGGATGCAGTTGCCAAGAAAGCACGGAATCCCGGATCATGTCGCTTCGGATGCTAAGGGACCGATGCTTTCCCGATGGTGACTTCATAGAATATCGCTGTAACCTCAGTCGAATGGGGTAATCAGCTTGGCGGAGAGCAGCGATGAGCCGGTCAAAAGCTGAAACAACTGGGGGAAGCGGAAGCTCTACTTTGACGGAAGTGCGGCCATGTTGCGGCACCTCGTCGTCCCGGCGGCGCACATGAAAAAGTCCGCCGGAGCGGACAAAAAAAGAGGCGGCGGATTTCTCCGCCGCCCTCGCGTTTGCTGCCAGGAAACCCGTCCCTTAGAAGGAGAAGCGGGTATCCCACAGAACGATGTTGGCGTCGTTGTTCACGCCGCCCGACTTGTTGTCGACGTAGCTGTATTCCAGGCCCGTGGTCAGGCCCGGGGCGACGGTGTAGGTCACGCCGGCCTGATAGATGTGGGCGCGGGCATAGTCGGACGCGGTGGCGGCGCCGGTGCCGACATTGGCACCCTTGGCGTCGGTATAGGTGGCGGCCAGGATGACCGGACCCAGGGTGTACTGCGCACCGACCAGCCAGATCTGGTTGTCGTCGACGCCGCGATGGCCCTTGGCATAGCCGCTGTCGCCGCTGAAGGCATAGCTGCCGCCGAGGGCGAAGGCACCGTAGGTCACGGTGGCGCCGGCATGCACCGACGACAGGTCTTCCAGACCGCTACGGGCTTCGGCGAACTGGTAGGCAACGCTGCCTTCCAGGCCGACGCCACCGAAGGCGCCCTTATAGTAGGCCTGGATTTCGCCCATGTCCTTGTAGGCCGAGCTGTCCTTGCGACGGTTCACGTCGGTGTTGCTGCTGCCGTAGGTCGGGGTGTAGGCGGCGGACAGCTTGAAGCCGGAGAAGCTCGGCGTCGAGTAGACGATCTTCGTGCTGGCGTCGCCCGACTCCAGGGCGCGCAGCGAGCCGGTCACGTACGGCAGCGAGGTCACGCCGTAGTAGGAGCCGTACCAGCCGTCCGGGCTGCCCGAAATGCCGTCCACGTTCGGACCGATCACGCCCGAGTCGTCCGACGGGCCGTTGACCACGCCGGCCTGGACCGAACCGAAGGTGCCGTTCACGAAGATGAACGCACGGTCCGAGTCGGTGGTGCGGGAGTTGCCGGTGCCGTTGGAGGCGCGCAGACGCAGGCGGGCGCCGTATTCCAGGCCGTTGTCGGCCTTGGCGGTCGGCGTGACGGTCAGGCGGAAGCGGTTGGCGAACTCGGTCTGGCGCAGGCCGTTGTCGTTGTCCTGGTCGACGTAGGCACCCTGGAAGAAGGCGTCGCCGCCCAGCAGGACGTCGAACTTGGACTGGGCCGAGGCGGTGCCGCAGCCGGCGGCGAGGGCAACGGCGGCGCAGCCGATGACGAGAGAGCGCTTCATGGATTGTCCATCCTTGTGCGTACGCCCCGTATGACCGGGAGCGCGCGGTTGTCTTTGTAGCTATGACTTAACCGCGCGCTGTTTCGGCCGGCAAGAGGCAAACTGCAGTGCTTCCACGCATCCGCAACACAGTTGCAACAAAAGCACACGGATAACCTACTGAAATATATAGAAAAATGCGATGCGCCAAATTTTTGGCGCATTTGCAGCCCTGAATTTGGGCGACTTGCCTGAACAATGCGCAACAAAAAAGGCGGTGACCGAAGCCACCGCCCTTCTTGACCGTTGCCGGACGTCCGATCAGAAGACCGATTAGAACGCCAGGATCGAGCGAACCAGCACGACGTTGCCCTTGTCGTCCGCCGCCGAAGCGTCGTTGTCCAGGTCGAAGTAGTCGTACTGAGCCTGCAGCGTCAGGCCCGGAGCGACGGTGTAGCCGACACCGATTTCGTAGACCTGCAACTCGCGGTCGCCGGTGGTGCCGAGCGAACCAGCGTCCTTGCCGTTCTTGTAGTTGGCACCGACAACGATCGGGCCGGTGGTGTACTGAGCGCCAACCGTCCAGTTGCGGGTGGTTTCGGTGAACACGCCGGTACGCTCGTTCTGGCCCGACTTGCCGTAGTCGATGTAGCTGCCGCCCAGAGTGAAGCCGGCGTAGCCGACGTTCGCGCCGAGCTGCCAGGCGTTCAGGTCCTTGTAGTTCGAACCGACGACATCGTCGACCGCACGGCCCCACATGTAGCCGGCGCTCGCCTTGACGGTCACGCCGCCGAAGGTGTTGTTGTAGTTCGCACCGACTTCCACCATGTCCTGGTAGATGCCGTTGGACGTGCCGGCCAGGGTGCCCGTCGGCTTGGAGCGGCTGATGTCGGTGTTGGAGCTGTCGTTACGCGGGGTATAGCTCGCGCCCAGCTGCAGGCCGGCCATGCGCGGCGAGAAGTAGACGATCTTGGTCGAGTTCGCGTCGGGAGCGATCGACGGGTTCAGGATGCTGTTACCGGTGACCGTGCCAGCGGTGCTGGAGGGCAGGTTGATCCAGGCGGTAACGTCGTCATAGGCACCGAGCTTCAGGTAATCCATCGACGCCGTGACATAGGTCTCGTCGTTGAAGGAGTTGCTGACGCCCATGCGGACCTGACCGAAGGTGCCCTGCGCGAAGATGTAAGCGCGGTCGGCATCGGTGGTGCGCGTGTTGCTGGCGCCGCTGTTGGCACGCAGACGCATGCGGGCACCGTACTCCAGGCCGTTGTCGGCCTTGGCGGACGGGATGATGTTGATGCGCATGCGGTTGCGGAATTCGGTCGAACGCAGGCCGGAGTCCACATCCTGATCGACGTAGCCGGCTTCGAAGTAGGCGTCGCCGCCGACCTTGACATCGAACTTGGCCTGGGCGTTGGCGGCGCCAGCGCCGAGGGCGAGAGCGGCGGCGGCAGCGCCGGCCAGCAGATAACGGTTCATGATTGTTGCCTCCATCCTGGCAGCAGATGTTTCAGCCTGGTTGACGTCCTGGCTGAGACTTTCGTACGCACCCCCGCCCTTGCCAGCAAGCGGCAAATCTCCGTGATTGCTGCATTGGGGGGACAGTGTGTCGCACGGAGCACACTAAGAGGGGCGCCTCCGGCCTGTCCGCCACAGTCGAGCCGGGCAGGGGTGGACTGTTGTCGTCCTGTTGTGACGGGGCGGGGCAAAGACGCATCCGCTGTTGCGTGGGGCCGTCCACTTATGGTCTGTTCACCGGCATTCCGCGCGTGACTCGCGCGCGGCAACCCCTTTTCTGAACCGGGTTCCCGACCATGCGCCGTTCGACCGCCCTTCGCCTTGTCCCTGTACTGCTCGCGGCTTCCGTCTCGATCGCCGGCTGCGCAAGCTGGGGCGGCAAGACCGAAACCGTCGAAGAGCAGATGAAGAACAAGGACTACAAGTTCGGCAGCCTGCTCGGCACCGATGGCGGCTTGAACCTGTTCGGCAAGAACAAGCGCGGCGGCGACCAGGACAGCGCTGGCGGCATCGGCGTCAACAGCTTCCTGTGGCGCGCCTCGCTCGACACGCTCTCCTTCATGCCGATCGCCTCTGCCGATCCGTTCGGCGGCGTGATCCTGACCGACTGGTACACCCCGCCCGATTCGCCGAACGAGCGCTTCAAGGTCAACCTCTACATCATGGACCGCCAGCTGCGTGCCGATGGTGTCCGGGTTTCGGTGTTCAAGCAGCAGCGCACGGGCAACGACTGGCGCGACATCAGCGTCGGTCCGGAGACCGCCGGCCAGCTGGAGGATGCGGTGCTGACCCGCGCCCGGCAGCTTCGCGTGTCGCAGAACGCCGCCACCCGCTGAGGCGGCGGCCTGCCCCCCGGGGGGTACCCCCCGGGCCTTCGAGCATCTGGTACAACGGAAAACGGCGTCGCGCTCATGTCGCGTTACAATGTCAAGGAAACCGAGGCGAAGTGGCAGGGCGTGTGGGACGGCAAGGGCTGTTTCACCGCACGCGAGGACGCTTCCCGGCCCAAATACTATGTGTTGGAGATGTTCCCCTATCCGTCGGGGCGCATCCACATGGGCCACGTCCGCAACTACACCATCGGCGACGTGATCGCGCGCTTCAAGCGCGCCAAGGGCTTCAACGTCCTGCACCCGATGGGCTGGGACGCCTTCGGCCTGCCGGCCGAGAACGCCGCGCTTGAGAAGAAGGTCCATCCCGCCGCCTGGACGCGCGAGAACATCGCGACCATGCGCGGGCAGCTGAAGACGATGGGCCTGTCCATCGACTGGGACCGCGAGATCGCCACCTGCGACGTGGAGTATTACCGCCACGAGCAGAAGATGTTCCTGGATTTCCTCAAGGCCGGCCTCGCCTATCGCAAGGAAAGCTGGGTGAACTGGGACCCGGTGGACAACACCGTTCTCGCCAACGAGCAGGTGATCGACGGCCGCGGCTGGCGCACCGGCGCGCTGGTGGAAAAGCGCAAGCTGTCGCAGTGGTTCCTGAAGATCACCGCCTATGCCGAAGACCTGCTGAAGGGCCTGGAGACGCTGGACCGCTGGCCCGAGCGCGTCCGCATCATGCAGGAGAACTGGATCGGCAAGTCCACCGGCGTCCGTTTCCGCTTCAAGATCAAGGGTCGCGAAGAGGAGCTGGAGGTCTTCACGACTAGGCCCGACACTCTGTTCGGCGCCTCCTTCGCCGCGATCTCCCCGAATCACCCGCTGGCGGCCGAGCTGGCCGCGTCCAGCCCGGAACTGGCCGAGTTCATTGCCGAGTGCAACCGGCTGGGCACCAGCGAGGAAGCGATCGAGACGGCGGAGAAGCGCGGCTTCGACACCGGGCTGAAGGTCGTGCATCCCTTCGATTCGTCGTGGGAACTGCCGGTCTATGTCGCCAACTTCGTGCTGATGGAATACGGCACCGGCGCGATCTTCGCCTGCCCGGCGCATGACCAGCGCGACCTGGATTTCGCCCGCAAGTACAACCTGCCGGTCCGTCCGGTGGTGATCCCGGCCGATGCCGATCCTGCAGCCTTCGAGGTCGGGACCGAGGCCTACACCGGCCCCGGCGTGCTGCGGAACTCCGCCTTCCTCGACGGACTCGACACCGAGTCGGCCAAGGAAGAGGCCGGCAAGCGGCTGGAGGCGGCAGGCCAGGGCGAGCGCACCACCCAGTACCGCCTGCGCGACTGGGGCGTGTCGCGCCAGCGCTATTGGGGCTGCCCGATCCCGGTGATCCACTGCGAGTCGTGTGGCATCGTTCCGGTTCCGGACGACCAGCTGCCGGTCGTGCTGCCGGAGGACGTGACCTTCGACAAGCCCGGCAACCCGCTGGCCCATCATCCGACCTGGAAGCACACCAACTGCCCGACCTGCGGCAAGCCGGCGCTGCGCGAGACGGACACCTTCGATACCTTTATCGAGTCGTCCTGGTATTTCGCCCGATTCTGCTCGCCGAAGACCGAGGATGCGGCCTTCAACCGCGAGGCGGTCGATTACTGGCTGGGTGTCGACCAGTATATCGGCGGCATCGAGCATGCGGTCCTGCACCTGCTCTACAGCCGCTTCTGGACGCGCGCCCTGAAGACCTGCGGCTACCTGAACCTGGACGAGCCGTTCACCGGCCTGTTCACCCAGGGCATGGTCAACCACGAGACCTACAAGGATGCCGGCACCGGCGCCTGGCTGGCCCCGACCGACCTGACCAGGAACGACAAGGGCGAGTGGGTCCGGGCCGACAGCGGCGCGCCGGTCACCGTTGGCCGCGTCGAGAAGATGTCGAAGTCCAAGAAGAACGTGGTGGATCCGGCGCACATCATCGGCACCTACGGCGCCGACGCCGCCCGCCTGTTCATGCTGTCCGACAGCCCGCCGGAACGCGATCTGGAATGGACCGAGGCCGGCATCGACGGCGCCTGGCGCTACATCAACCGCCTGTGGCGGATGGTGACCGAGGCGCCGGTGGAGCTGCCCGCCGCCGGCACGCCCACGCCTGAGTCGTTCGGTCCGAAGGCCGAAGCCGCCCGCCGTCTGGTCCACAAGACCATGGCCGGCGTGTCCGAGGATCTGGACAAGTTCCGCTTCAACAAGGCGGTCGCCCGCGTCCGCGAGCTGTCCAACGCGCTGGGCGAGCTGGACGGCAAGGGCGAGGGCGAGGCCTGGGTCCTGCGCGAGGGCTTCGAGTCGCTGGTCCGCCTCGTCGGTCCGATGATGCCGCATCTGGGTGAGGAGCTGTGGGCCCAGCTGGGCCACGCCACGCTGC
The DNA here is from genome assembly GCF_000283655.1 of Azospirillum lipoferum 4B. Taxonomy (NCBI): domain Bacteria; kingdom Pseudomonadati; phylum Pseudomonadota; class Alphaproteobacteria; order Rhodospirillales; family Azospirillaceae; genus Azospirillum; species Azospirillum lipoferum. The sequence continues at coordinate 61,319 of NC_016622.1, forward strand.
TGGCCGACCAGCCCTGGCCGGAGGCCGACCCCGCCCTGGTGGTGGAGGACAGCGTCAAGGTCGCGGTCCAGGTCAACGGCAAGCTGCGCGCCACGCTGGAACTGCCGCGCGACATGGACAAGGATGCGGCGGAGCAGGCGGCGCTGGCCGATGCCAACGTCCAGCGTGCCATGGACGGCAAGCCGGCCCGCAAGGTCATCGTCGTCCCGAACCGGGTGATCAATGTCGTCGTCTGATCCCAGACAGTTCCGCCGGAGCCCGTTCCGGCAGACCATGGCACGGGGGCTGGTCGCCCTCGCGCTCGGTCTGTCCGCCATATCCCTCTCGGGCTGTGGTTTCCAGCCGCTCTATGGCGGCAAGGGCGTCGGGGCCGCGGCGGCGGACCGGCTGATGGAGGTCGACATCGCGTCGATCCCCGACCGGGAAGGGCAGAAGCTCCGCAACCTGCTGATCGACAACTTCTATCCGTCGGAGCGGCCGAGCAATCCGCGCTATCGGTTGGACGTGGCGTTGTCGGCCTCGGAGCAGAAGCTGGCCCTGCAGAAGGATGCCACCGCGGTGCGCGCCCAGCTGCTGGTCAACGCGCCCTATCGGCTGACCGACACCCGGACGGGGCAGGTGGTGTTCCAGTCCAGCTCCCGGTCGATGATCAGCTACAACACGCTGGAGCAGCATTACGCTGCCATCGTGACGGTGCAGAGCGCCTATGACCGGGCGCTGGAGGACATCTCCAACGACATCACCACCCGCGTCGCCATGTATCTCGGCCGCGGGTCCTGACCGGCGGGAGAGGTTCGGGTGAAGCTTCAGCCCAAGGCGATCGACGGTTTCCTGCGCAGCCCGGACCCCAAGGTCCGGGCGGTGCTGCTTTATGGCCCCGATTCGGGCCTCGTGCGCGACCGTGCCCAGACGCTGGGCAAGACGGTGGTCACGGACCTGTCCGATCCCTTTCGGGTTGCCGAGTTCCTCGGTCGCGCGCTGGCCGACGATCCGGCGCGGCTGGCGGACGAGGCTGCGGCGATCTCCTTCACCGGCGGCCGGCGCCTGATCCGCGTCCGTGACGCCGAGGACAACAGCACGGCCGCCTTCACCGCCTTCCTGGAAAACCTGCCGCCGGGCGACAGTCTCGTCGTCGTCGAGTCGGGCGATCTGTCGGCCCGTTCCAAGCTGCGGCTTCTGTTCGAAGGCGCCGACGGCGCCGCCGCCATTCCCTGCTATGTGGAGGAGGAGGCGTCGCTTGGCCGGGTCATCGCCGACATCCTGCACGGCCATGGCCTGACCGCCGATCCCGATGCGCTGAGCTTCCTGTCCGCCAACCTCGTCGGCGACCGCATGGTCGCCCGCGGCGAGGCGGAGAAGCTGGCGCTCTATATGGGCGAAGCGAAGCGCGTGCGGCTGGAGGATGCCCAGGCCTGCATCGGCGACAGCGCCGCCCTGTCGATGGACGAGCCAGTGTGGGCGGCGGCGGAGGGCGATTTCGCCACCCTCGACCGCTCGCTGGCGCGGCTCTTCGCCGAGGGCACCTCGCCGGTGCCGATCCTGCGCGGCGCCCAGCGCCATTTCCAGCGCCTGCAGCTGCTCTGCGCCCAGGTCGCCGCCGGCAAGTCGCCGGAGGCCGCCGTCGAGTCGCTGCGCCCGCCGGTCTTCTTCAAGCTGAAGACCCGGCTGGTCAGACAGGCCCGCCACTGGTCCCCCGGCCATGTCCGCCAGGCTCTGGAACGGCTGGTCGATGCCGAGGCCGACTGCAAGCGCACCAACATGCCGGACGAGACCCTGTGCGCCCGTGTGCTGTTCCAACTCGCCTCGCTGGGGGCGCGGCGCTGAAAGGGCGCTGACTTGACCATTGGGGCCGGCGCGCTATCTCGCGGGGCATGAGCGACGCCAGCTATACCGCGCCACCGCCCGCCCCCTTCCGGGTCCGCTGGTGGCAACCCCTGCTGTTCTGGGTCATCGTGAACGCCTGGGGCTTCGTCGAGCGTGGCGGCCAGCCCTTCGAAGGGCATCAGCCATCGCCGCTGCAGCCGCCGGGCTGGGCGTTTCCGGTGATGTGGTTCACGCTGAACGTCTTCCAGATCTGGGGTGACATCCGCCTGCTGGACCCGGCACGGCGCATCCGCGACCGCGGCCTGCTGATCGGGCTCCAGGCGGTGACCTGGGTGATATACGCCACTTTCAGCCTCGTCTACTTCACGCTGGGCAGTTCGATCCTCGCCGCGGCCTGGACGGTGTCCTTCTTCATCATCACGTCGATCTGCATCGCGCTGGTGGCGCGGGACGACCGCAGCATCGCGCTGATCTGGACGCCGCTGATCCTGTGGACCGGCTTTGCATCGGTCGTCGGCATCCACAACGCGCTCATCAACCCCGATCCGCTGTTCGGCACCCCAGCCCTCTGGGGATAATACCCGGATAAAAAGCTTGTGCCGAATATCACCCGGGTATAACCAGCCGGGAACGATGACGCTTGCGGCGAGGGTGGACATGGTTGGTAAAGAGGATCGCAAGGCTGCGGTGGCGGCTTACAAGGAGCGCAAGAGCGTGGTCGGCGTGTTCGCCGTGCGTTGTGCCGCTGCCGGTACGGTATGGGTGGGCGGCGCGCCGGATCTCGACAAGATCCAGAACCGCATCTGGTTCCAGTTGAAGATGGGCGGCTGTCCGCACCGCAGCCTGCAAGCGGCATGGAACGCCCATGGGTCCGAGTCACTGGCCTTCGAAATCGTCGAACGGCTGGAGGTCGAGGACCTCGCCTTCGCCCGCACCGCCGCGTTGAAGGCGCGGGTCGCCCATTGGGCCGCTGCACTGGCGGCGGAGGCGATCTGATACCAGCGGCTTTGAAGTGTGACTCGTCACGGTGGATTCCCTTTTGGTCCGCCCTGTGATTCGCTGCCAGCTCTCGGAAGGAGGCGGGTATGGCGGCGATTGCGATCACGCGGCTGGAGCTGAGTTCAGCGGAGTTGCGCCAGCGGGCGGTGCGTTTTGGCGATCCGGATGTAGCGCGGCGCCTTCTCGCCCTAGCTCTGGTTTTGGAGGGGCGATCTCGCGAGGACGCCGCGCGGTCTTGCGGGATGGATCGGCAAACGTTGCGGGATTGGGTTCACCGCTACAACGCCCAAGGCGTGGCGGGGCTGCGGGATCGTAAGGCACCGGGAGCCAAGCCGAAGCTGTCGGCGGAGCAGGAAGCGGAGGTGGCGTCCTGGGTCCGCTCCGGTCCGGACCTCGCCGAGGATGGCGTGGTTCGGTGGCGGCGGTGCGATCTGGCCCGCAAGATCGAGCGCCGGTTCGGCGTGGTGCTGGCCGAGCGCAGCGTTGGCGGGCTGTTGCGCCGTCTGGGGTTCCGTCGCCTGTCGGTGCGCCCCCAGCATCCTCAGCAGGATGGCGAGGCGCTCGAGGCTCACAAAAAAACTTTGCCGCTCTGGTTGCCGGCGCCCTCCCCGACACCGCCCGCGGCAAGCCGCTGGAGCTCTGGTGGCAGGACGAAGCCCGGGTCGGCCAGCAAGGGACCCTGACCCGGGTGTGGGCCGCCAAGGGCAGCCGGCCACGCGCGCCCCGCGACCAGCGCCATAGCTGGGCCTACCTGTTCGGCGCCGTCTGCCCGAGCCGTGGCGCCGCCGCGGCCTTGGTCCTGCCCAAGGCCAACGCCGCGGCAATGACCCTGCACCTGGCCGAGATCAGCGGCCAAGTGAGCGACCACCATGCGGTGCTCATCCTCGACGGCGCAGGCTGGCACCAGCCGGGCGACAAGCTGGTCGTGCCCGAAAACATCAGCCTTCTGCATCTGCCGCCCTATTGCCCGGAACTCAATCCGGTCGAAAACATCTGGCAGTTCCTGCGACAGAACCACCTCAGCCATCGCGTCTTCGATTCCTATGCCGCCATCGTCGAGGCCTGCTGCGAGGCGTGGAACGCTCTCGCCCAGGCACCCGAAATCATTCGCTCAATCGCCTCACGCTCGTGGGCAGCGGTCAATGTCTAAAGCCGCTGGTATGAGAGCGGAGGCTCAGCCGCGGTAATCGTGAACCCGGCCGGTGAAGTCGGTCACGCGATAGCTACCATCGCGCTGTTCTTCGATCCACGCGGGGGCGGCGGGTGCCTTGCCATGGCCGCCGGGGATGTCGAGGACATAGGTGGGCTGGCACAGGCCGGACAGCCGCCCCCGCAGTCCGGTCACCAGCGCCTGCCCCTCGGCCAGGGTCGGGCGGAAATGGCTGGTTCCGGCGGCAAGGTCGGGGTGGTGCAGGTAATAGGGCTTCACGCGGTTGCGCACCATGCCGCGGAACAGCGCCTCCAGCGCCGCATGGCTGTCGTTGATTCCCTTCAGCAGCACGGTTTGGCCGACCAGCGGGATGCCGGCCTCCACCAGTCGGGCAAGCGCCGCCCGCACCGGCGGGGTCAACTCGTCGGCGTGGTTGATGTGGACGGCGACCCATGTGGCGAGGTCGGGGGCGGTCAGCGCCTCGACCAGTTCGGGGGTGATGCGGTCGGGATCGGCGGCGGGGATGCGGCTGTGCAGGCGGACGATGCCGACATGGGGCATGTCCGACAGCGCCTGCACGATCCCGCGCAGCCGGCGCGGCGACAGCAGCAGCGGGTCGCCGCCGGTGACGACGACCTCCCACACCTCCTGGTGATCGCGGATATAGGCGAGTGCCGAATCCAACTCGTCGGCGGTCAGCGCCTCTCCGCCCGGACCGACCATCTCGCGGCGGAAGCAGAAGCGGCAATAGACCGCGCAGGCATGGAGCGGCTTCAGCAGCGCCCGGTCCGGGTAGCGGTGAACGATGCCCTTCACGGGACTGCGCGCCCCGTCGCCGATGGGGTCCTCCAGCTCTTCCGGCGTGCTGTACGCCTCGGCGGGGGAGGGGACGTACTGGGCATAGAGCGGGTCCTGCGGATCCGTCCGTCCGGCCAGTGTATCGCGCAGGTACGGGGTCAGCGCCACGGCATAGCGGTCGGCGACCGTACGCACGGCCTCGCCGGCCTCCGGCGTCATCAGCCCGGCGGCCACCAGATCGGAAACGCTGTGCAGGGCCTTCATCGCTCTTTCCCGTCTCGACGGAATGGGTCATGTAGGAAAGCGACCGCTCTTACTCCTGCGAGACCCATGCTGTCGACTCTTCCCCGCCTGATCGGCCATCGCGGCGCCAAGGAAAATGCGCCGGAAAACACGCTCGCCTCGATCCGGGAGGCCGCCCGCCAGGGCGCCCGCTGGGTCGAGGTGGATGTCATGCTGACCCGCGACCAGTGCCCGGTGCTGATCCATGACGACACGCTGGACCGCACCACCACCGGCACCGGCCCGGTTCCGCTCATGGATCTGGCGGACCTGCAGCAACTCGACGCCGGACGCTGGTTCGATGCCGGTTTCGTCGGCGAACGGGTGCCGACGCTGGAAGAGGCGGTGGCGCTGATCCGCGACCTCGGCCTCGGCCTGAACCTGGAGATCAAGCCCTATCCGGGGCAGGAGGAGATCACGGCGGAAGTGGCGCTGAACAGCCTGCGTCCGCTCTGGCCGTCCGACCGGCCGCTTCTGCTGTCCAGCTTCGAGGTGCCCTGCCTGGAGGTTGCGCAGCGGCTGTGGCCGGAAATCCCGCGCGGCTACCTGCTGTGGGATCCGCCGGCCGACTGGGCGGCCATCGCCGACCGCATCGGGGCGGCGACCCTGAATGTCGACCAGAAACGCCAGACGGCCGACAGTGTGGCGGAATACCGCGCCACCGGACGGCCGGTGCTGAGCTATACCGTCAACGACGCCGGCCGGGCGCGAACGCTGTTCGGCTGGGGCGTGTCTGCTGTCTTCACCGACGCACCGGGCCGGCTGGCGCGGGAGTTGGGTGCGGACGCCTGACGGTACATGTCTCAGGGGCATGTCCGACGATGTGCCGGAGGAGCGGTCGACACGCTGACGCTTCCGTTCGCAACTGCGGCAAATCGTGAACGTTTTTTGCGCGAGGGGCTGAATCCGCTCGTAGGGCGGGCCAATTCCTCATATATAGAACCGCGTTGGCGATCCCGCCGGAACCCACGTGGATTCCGGCGGAGCTTTTCGTCGTCTGGTTGTTCGCCGCTTTTGATCCGGTGTCCCACAGGGCGCCACGTTCGGTCTTTGGAGGGTTCGTTGAAGGCGTTGAAGCCGTTGCAGATGTCCGGCCGGGAGGTTTTGCCGCTCGTCGAGGGTGGCAAGGGTATTGCCGTATCCAACGGCGAAAGCTCCGGCGCCTGGGCGGCAGCCGGCGGGATTGGCACCTTTTCGGGTGTCAACGCCGACAGCTACGATGAGAACGGCAACCTTCTGCCGCAGATCTACAAGGGCAAGACCCGGCGCGAGCGCCACAACGAGCTGATCGCCTTCGGCATCGAGGGCGGCATCGCCCAGGCGCGCATCGCCCACGAGACGTCGAACGGCCAGGGCCGTATCCACATGAACGTCCTGTGGGAAATGGGCGGGGCGGAGCACATCCTGCACGGCGTGCTGGAAGGCTCGCAGGGCCTGATCCACGGCGTCACCTGCGGCGCCGGCATGCCCTACAAGGTTGCCGAGATCGCGGTGCGCTACGGCGTCCATTACTACCCGATCGTGTCGTCGGCCCGCGCCTTCCGCGCGCTGTGGCTGCGCGCCTATCACAAGTTCCGCGAGCATCTGGGCGGCGTGGTCTACGAGGATCCGTGGCTGGCCGGCGGCCATAACGGCCTGTCCAACTCCGAAGACCCGCAGAAGCCGGAGGATCCGTTCCCCCGCGTCCTGGCCCTGCGCCAGATGATGAACAGCTTCGGGCTGAACGACACCCCCATCGTGATGGCGGGCGGCGTCTGGTGGCTGTCGGAGTGGGAGGACTGGATCGACAACCCCGACCTGGGGCCGGTCGCCTTCCAGTTCGGCACCCGTCCGCTGCTGACCCAGGAGAGCCCGATCTCCATGGCGTGGAAGCGCAAGCTGGTCGCGCTTCAGCCGGGCGACGTCTTCCTGAACCGCTTCTCCCCGACCGGCTTCTATTCGTCGGCGGTGAAGAACCCCTTCCTGCTGGACCTGATGGCCCGGTCGGAGCGCCAGATCGCCTATCTGTCCAAGCCGGTGGGCGAACATTCGGCCGAATTCCCGGTCGGTCCGCGCGGCCGCCCGGTCTATGTGACCGAAAGCGACAAGCAGCGCGCCGAAGGCTGGCTGTCCCAGGGCTTCACCACCGCGCTGAAGACGCCGGACAGCACGCTGGTCTTCGTCACCCCCCAGCAGTCGGAAAAGATCCTGCACGATCAGGTCGACTGCATGGGCTGCCTGTCGGCCTGCGGCTTCTCCAACTGGGCGCAGAACGAGGAAGGGACGACGGGCAAGCGCGCCGATCCGCGCTCCTTCTGCATCCAGAAGACGCTCCAGGCGGTCAGCCACACCGACGACTGCGAGAACCAGCTGATGTTCGCGGGGCACAACGCTTACCGCTTCGCCAGCGATCCCTATTACAATGACGGCTTCATCCCGACGGTGAAGCAGCTCGTGGAGCGGATCGCCACCGGCTACTGACCGGCAGGGATCCCTGATCGACAGGGCCGCCGGCGGGTGACTGCCGGCGGCCTTTGCATTGGACCGATCCGGCTGACGCCTTTCTGGTTGACGTCGGTGCGACAATAACTTGCGCCGTCTTTCCGAATGGTTTTACAGTTGAACGGTCTGCGGCCTTGTGCCGCGGTCCTGTCCCGGACCTTCGTGTCCGCCCCTGTGTCGACCGTACGGGTGCCTCGCCCATGATGACCGCCGAACGCCCTTTCAAGCGAGCCCTCGACCGGCTGAACGGCGTCGGGCTGCGCCCGACCCGCCAGCGCCTCGGCTTGGCCCGGCTGCTGTTCGAAGGCTGCGACCGGCACGTCACCGCGGAGCAACTGCATGGCGAGGCGCTGGCCGCCGACCTGCCGGTGTCGCTGGCGACCGTCTACAACACGCTGAACCAGTTCACCTCCGCTGGTCTGCTGCGCGAGGTGGTGGTGGAGGCCGGCAAGTCCTATTTCGACACCAACACCAGCGACCACCATCATTTCTTCGTCGAATCCACCGGCCGGCTCGAGGATATTCCCGCAGATCGTCTGATGGTGCGGAACCTGCCCACCGCGCCGGCCGGCACCCGCGTCGCCCGTGTCGACGTGATCGTCCGCCTGATCGAGGACGACGGTACGGCCTGATCCCGCCCCGCCGTTAAGCGCCTATCGACCTTCAGCGCTCGCCGTCCGGCACGCTCGGACTGGCGGGGCGGTCGACGAAGGGCCAGCGCATATAGGCGAAGACCCACACGGCCACGACGTTCAGGTACGGGAACAGCAGCAGCAGGATCCACAAGGGGCTGCGCCCGGCTTTCGCCAGCACCCAGCCGCCGGCGATCAGCGTATAGGTCGTGACGATCGACCCGATCAGCAGTTCCCAGAAGCCCAGATGGATGATGGTGTCCGTCATGCGGTCCTCCGCGCCTTGACCTTGCGGGCTTCGCGCACCGGCAGAACCGGCCAGCGGCTGTGCGCCATCACGCCGATTGCGACCACATGGCCCAGCGGCAGCAGCGCGAACAACGCCCACAACGGCGAGAAGCCCGCGCGGCGCAGGATGCGTGCCATCGGCCAGACGATGGCGACCTGGAACAGCATAAGCCCCAGAAGCGGGCTGTTGACGTAATCCTCAAGCATGCCGGCCCGGATCCTCCTCCCCATGGTTGAGGGGCAGAGAAGCGCGGGCCGTCGGCTTTGTCGAGCCAAACTTTTCCAGCACCGGCTTTCCGGCATCGCCCGCCGCCCCACAAGTTCCCTCCCCCATCGGGAGTGCACGAGCGTGAAATCACCCGGTAGGGCATGCTACAGTTCGTCGCGTCCGGCCGAACCGGCTTGACGTTCTCTGGAATTCAGCTGCGGCGGACTCTTGCCTTTGACGGATTTCTCCGAACCGGCCGGTGCCGCGCGCGGATGGTGGCGGCAGTGGCGACCGGGCGTGCCGCCTCTATCGCCGGTGGCCGGTATGCGCATCGGCCTGCTCGCGGCGGTGATCGCCGGCTTCTGGCTGGTGGCCTATGCCGATCTGGAACGTGCGCGCGACCGGGCGCTGCAGGACGGCCTGCGCCAGACCGCCAACCTGTCGCGCCTGCTGGAGGAGGATGCCCGCCGCATCCTCGTTGTTGCCAAACGCACGCTCTACGCGATGGCCGAAGGCGGGCGGATTCCCCCCCATCTGCTGGCTGACGCAGTCGGGGTTTCCGGGGCGGAGACCGGTCCGGGGCTGGCGCTGCGCAGCCTGCTGGTGGTGGAGCCGGATGGGCGGGTCAGGGAAGCCGTCGGGCTGGATGCCCCGACCTCCCTTGCCGGAACCCCGCCGGCCGAGGCGGCGCGCAGCGGATCGGCGGCCTTCGTCGGCCCTTATCGGGAAGCCGGCGGCGGCTGGCGCGCCGCCCTGGTCCGGCCGCTGGCCGATGGCGGCGGCGTCGCCATGGCGATACTCGACCTCGACCGCTTCGCCCGGCTCTACGCCACGCAGGACATCGGCCCGCGCAGTTTCATTCTGCTCTATGGCGAGGACGGGGTGGTCCTGGCCTATTCACGGCCGAGCGAGCTATTGGACCGTAACCGTGCCGTCTTCGCCTCCGTCCTGCCGCGCCTGCCCGGCGGGGAAAGCGCGAAGACGCTGTCCGGCTTCGATCCGTCGGAAGGGCGCGACCGCATCGGCACGGTCCGTCGCGTGGCCGACCTGCCGCTCTATGTCTATGTCCGCATCAGCGCCGACGATGTTCTGGCCGGCTGGTATGCCGACCGCTGGAAACGCGTGCTGGAAACCACTGCGGTGTCGGTGGTGGTGATGCTGCTGGCCTTGCTGGCCTTGCGGCAGCTCGGCCGGCTGGAGACGACGACCCAGGCGTTGCGGGCCAGCGAACGCCGGTCGCAGGCTCTGTTCGACAGCAGTTTCCAGATCATGGGGTTGCTGTCCCCCGAAGGACGGGTGCTGGCATTGAACCGGCCGGCCTGCGCCCTGGCCGGATTGCCGGCGGAGGCGCTGATCGGGCGCCGCGCCTGGGAGTTCCGCGGCTGGGCCCGGACGGGCGAACTGGCGGAGGCCTTCCGTCAATCGATCGGAAAGGCGGCGTCCGGCCGACTCGTCCGCTATGAGACCGACGTGATCGCCGACGGCGTCACCCGGGTGATGGATGTGACGATCAAGCCGGTCTTCGACGACCGGGGCGCCGTGACGGTGCTGGTGGTCGAGGCGCGGGACATCACCGAACGGGTGGAGGCGGCCGAACGGCTGGCCGCCGCGCTCGATCAGGCGGAGTCCGCCAACCGTGCCAAGAGCGCCTTCCTGGCGACCATGAGCCACGAGTTGCGCACGCCGCTGAACGCCATCATCGGCTTTTCGGACATCATGCTGCACGAGCTGTTCGGACCGCTGGGCAGCCCGCGCTACCACGACTATGCACGTCATGTGCAGAACAGCGGGCGCCATCTGCTGGACCTCATCAACGACGTGCTGGACATGTCGAAGCTTGAGGCCGGGCGCTACACGCTGGACGAAAGCTGGCTGGAGCCGGCCAACGCCATCGAGACCTGCCGGGCGCTGACCGCGGTTCCGGCCGATGCCGGCGGGGTGACGCTGGCGGTCGACTGCGCCCTCGGCCTGCCCAGACTGCTGGCCGATGAGCGGGCCTTGCGGCAGGTCCTGCTGAACCTGCTGTCGAACGCGGTGAAATTCACGCCGCGCGGCGGCCGGGTGACGGTGACGGCGGGGCCGGAGGCCGACGGCGGGCTGACCATCGCGGTGCGCGACACCGGCATCGGTATCGCCGCCGACGCGCTGGCCCGCATCCTGGAGCCGTTCCAGCAGGCCGACAACAGCATTCCCGGCCGTTTCGGCGGCACCGGGCTCGGCCTGTCGATCTGCCGCGACCTGATGGCCCTGCATGGCGGCAGCCTGTCCATCGACAGCGAGCCGGGCCGTGGCACAACCGTCACCGTCCGCTTCCCCGCCGAGCGCGTCGCCCAGCCGGTTGCGGCCGACGGGATGCAGGCGTAAGCCTGTCTCCCATGAACGGAGAAAGAGGCGGACGGGATGATCGGGAATGACGGAAAGCCGGTGTCCAAGGAGGACCTGCGCAAGCACATCGCCGCCTACAACGGCCAGTCGCGCGGCTCCAAGGAGTTCGCGGCGATTCCGCGGGCGCTGGTGACGATCCTCGATGGGCTGAAGCCGGGCAAGACCGGCTACGTCAAATGCCTGGACGGTCAGGTGCAGCTGTCGCGCCGCAAGGACAACAGCGTGTCGGCGGGCTGACAAAAGGAAAGCGCCCTTCCCCGGGGTGGGGAAGGGCGCTGTCTGTTGGAAAATCAGACCGTCAGTGCTTCGCCGCAGCCGCGGCGCCGATGCCGGTCTGGGAGCGGACGAACTGGTCCTCGAAGGCGTCGCGCTCGGCACGGGCGGACGCGCTGCTGTCCAGCTTCGACACGATGATGGTGACGATGAAGGCCAGCGTCATCGAGAACAGGGCCGGCTGCTCGTACGGGAAGATCGGCTTCGGGTTGTTCAGAACGACGACCCACACCGCGTTCGACAGGATCACCAGCGTCACCGCGGAAATCAGGCCGGCGATGCCGCCCGCCAGCGCGCCGCGGGTGGTCAGGCCCTTCCAGTACATCGACAGGATCAGCACCGGGAAGTTCACCGACGCCGCGACGCCGAAGGTCAGGCCGACCAGGAAGGCGACGTTCTGCTTCTCGAACGCGATGCCCAGCACGACGGCCAGCACGCCCAGGACCAGCGACGCGATCTTGGACACGCGCATCTCCTCGCGCTCCGTCGCCTCGCCCTTGCGGATGACGCGGGCGTAGAGGTCGTGCGCGATGGCCGAGGCGCCGGCCAGCGCCAGACCTGACACCACCGCCAGGATGGTGGCGAAGGCGACCGCCGACAGGAAGCCCAGGAACAGGTCGCCGCCCAGCGCCTTGGCCAGATGCATCACCGGCATGTTGCCGCCGCCGATCAGCTTGCCGCCGACCTTGCCGCCTTCGAAGAACTGCGGGTCGGTGCCGACGATGGTGATCGCCGCCATGCCCAGCACGCAGACGATCAGGAAGAAGAAGCCGATGAAGCCCGACGCGTAGAAGACCGACTTGCGGGCCTCGCGCGCGTTGGGGACGGTGAAGAAGCGCATCATGATGTGCGGCAGCGCGGCGGTGCCGAACAGCAGGCCCAGCGACAGCGACACCGCCGACACCGGGTCGGCCAGCAGCGTGCCCGGCCCCATGATCTTCACCCCGTCCTTGTGCGAGGCGATGGCGCTCTTGGCGATGGCCTCCAGGCTGAAGCCGAAGCGCGACAGGGCGAGGAAGGCCAGGATCACGCCGGCGCCCAGCAGAAGCACCGCCTTGATGATCTGCACCCAGGTGGTGGCGATCATGCCGCCGAAGGTGACGTAGACCACCATCAGCACGCCGACCACGATCACGGCGACGTTGTAGTCCAGCCCGAACAGCAGCTTGATCAGCTGGCCGGCGCCGACCATCTGGACGATCAGGTAGAAGCACACGACCGTCAGCGAGCCGATGGCGGCGAAGGTGCGGATCTTGCCCTGGTCCAGCCGGTAGGACGCGATGTCGGCGAAGGTGAAGTGGCCGAGGTTGCGCAGCCGCTCCGCCAGCAGGAACAGGATGATCGGCCAGCCGACGAAGAAGCTGATGGTGTAGACGAAGCCGTCATAGCCCTTGGCGAACACCAGGCTCGACAGGCCCAGCAGGGTCGCGGCCGACATATAGTCGCCGGCGATGGCCAGCCCGTTCTGGAAGCCGGTGATGCCGCCGCCCGCGGTGTAGAAGTCGGAGGTCGAGCGGGTGCGGCTGGCCGCCCAGTAGGTGATGCCCAGCGTCATCACGACGAAGGCCAGGAACATGCCGATGGCCGACAGGTTGACCGGCTGCTTTTCCAGCTGCCCGACATCGCCGGCGGCCAGCGCCGGCACGGCGGACAGGGTGGCGAACAGGGTGGCGGCAGCCGCCGTCAGGAGGATCCGGCGGGCGGTCATTGCAGCGTCTCCCGCGTGATCTCGTCGGTCAGGTCCTGGAAACGGCCGTTGGCGAAGTGGGAGTAGACGCCGGTCAGCAGCCAGGACAGGATGATGATCGCCGCCCCGATGGGGAAGCCGATGCTGAGGGCCGAGTCGTCGGACATCGGCTTGTGCAGCAGGTCCGGCGCGAAGGCCACGACCATCATGAAGCTGTAGTAGCCGACCAGGACGATGGCCGACAGGATCAACGCCAGCCGGCTGCGCTGGCGGACCAGTTCCTGGAATTTGGGGTTCCGGCGGACCCGCTCGTAGACCGGAGTGTTCGCGGGGGAGTGCATGTTTCCTCCAGACGGTAGACGTCCTTGTGGCACCCTGTTCGGGCTTATGGTCTTCCGGCTAACAAAACACTGTTTCGCAAATTTCCCGGAAATATGACGAATTGTTTCAGCGCAATTCCGGTAACAATTCCACCGATTCGCATTGAGCCGGGGCGGCGAAGCTGGAATGATGCCGGGGATTCCACCGATCCCCGTATCCCGCCGCGTTGTCCGGAAAATGATCCGCTCGCCCCTGTTCCTCCGGCTGTTCTCGGCGATCCTGATCTCGCTCGGGCTGTTCTCGGCGGCGGCCTATGTCTTCTCCGTTCCCTTCATCGAGGAGAAGGCCTACGAGATCGAACGCGACGCCAGCCGCACCATCCTCGACAACGTGTTCGAACTGGTCAGCCGCATCCGCGGCGGGCTGGAGGAGCAGCGGACCACCACGGTGGAGTCCTACAAGACCCGCCTGCGCGACGTGCTTGAACTGGCGGTCGGCTACATCGAACATGTCCACGCCCGCGCCGACCGCGGCGAGATCACGGCGGAGGAGGCACGGCGCGAGGCGATGGAGGGGCTGCATGCCTTCCGCTACGGCAACGGCGATTATGTCTGGGCCATCGGCTACGACTCGGTGATCCTGTCGCATCCCTCGCCGGACTATCAGGGACGGAAGTCCGACGACCTGCGCGACAATCTCGGCCGCCACATCCTGCCCACTATCGTCGCCACCGCCAAGCGGCAGGGGGAGGGTTTCCAGACCTATCCGTGGTGGCGGCCGAACGGCGACGAACGGGCGCCGAAGCTCAGTTTCTTCAAGGATCTGCCCAAGCGCGGCATCATCGTTGGCACCGGCGCCTATCTCGCCGACGTCGACGCCGAGGTGGAGCGGCGCAAGGCCGAGGCCATCGAGGATCTGCGCCAGGCCCTGCGCAAGCTGCGCATCGCCCGCACCGGATACCTCTACATCTTCGATTCGGCAAACCGGATGATCATCCACCCGAATTCGAACATCGAGGGCACGGCCTTCGGCGACCGGCTGAATTCGGCCACCGGGCGCCCGATCGCCGAGGATCTGAAAGCCGCCGCGGCCAGGGGGGAACCGCTGACCTACCTGTGGGACAAACCCGACGATCCCGGCAACTACGCCTATGAAAAGATCAGCTGGGTCCGGCATTTCGAAGGCTTCGACTGGTACATCGCCTCGTCGGTCTATGTGGACGAGCTGCGGCGGTCGTCGGTGGTGCTGGGCAACCGCATCCTAGCCATCGGCATGGCGCTGATGGCGGCGGGCAGCCTGTTGGGCTACATCGCCGTCGGCCGTCTGGTCCGGCCGCTGCGCCGGCTGGCCGACACCGCGGCGCAGGTGCGGGCCGGCGACCTCGGCGCGCAGAGCGGCATCCGCCGCGGCGACGAGATCGGGCTGCTCGGCTCCGCCTTCGACGGCATGGTCCGGCAGCTTCGCGACACCGTCGCCACGCTGGACAGCCGGGTGCGCGACCGCACCGCGGCGCTGGCGGAGGCGGAGACGCGCCAGCGCGTTATCCTGGACGCGATCCCCGCCAGCATCGCCGGGCTGGACCGCGACGGGCGGCTGACCTTCGCCAACCTGCGCTGGGCCGAGCTGGTCGGCCGCGACAAGGCAGAGGTGATCGGCCGCGAGCTTGCCGCCGTGGTCGGCCGGCGCGCCATGGCGGTGCTTCGTCCCCATCTCGACCGTTGCCTGTCGGGGGAGGTGGTGACCTTCGAATACACTTTCCCGCGCGACGGCCGCGACATCGTCACCAAGACCACGCTGATTCCCCATCGCGGCGAGGGCAGGGCGGAGGACGGTACTGTCACCGGCCTGTTCGTGCTGACGCTGGACATCACCGACGAGAAGCAGACCGAACGCCAGCTGGTGGAGGCGCAACGCCTGAAGGCGGTCGGCCAGCTGTCGGGCGGGCTGGCGCATGATTTCAACAACCTGCTGTCGATCATCATCGGCAACCTTGCGGCGGCGCGCGACCGCTACGCCGCGGTCGAGGGGTTGGACGCCTATCTGGAGCCGGCCCAGCGTGCCGGTCGCCGCGGTGCCGACATCACTGCCCGGCTGCTCGCCTTCTCCCGCCAGCAGCCTTTGAAGCCTGAGCCGATCGAGCTGTGCGGACTGCTGCGCGACATGGCGGTGCTGCTGCGCCGCTCCTTCCCCAGCTCCATCGCCATCGGCGTGCCGGAGGAGGGGCGGGAATGCTGGACCATCGCCGACCAGACCCAGCTGGAGAACGCGCTGGTCAACCTTGCCATCAACGCGCGCGACGCCATGCCCAACGGCGGCCGGCTCGACATCGCGGTCGGCATCCGCCGGGTGGAGGACACCCTGTCCTTCGACGAGCCGGTCCGCCCCGACGATTACCTGGAAATCCGCGTCTCCGACACCGGCACCGGCTTCACGCCGGAGGCGCTGGCCCGCGCGGTGGAGCCCTTCTTCACGACGAAAGCTCTGGGATCGGGGCTGGGGCTGTCGATGGTCTACGGCTTTGTCAAGCAGTCGCGCGGCTATCTGCGCATCGACAGCCGGCCGGGGGAGGGGACCGCCGTCACCCTGCTGCTGCCGCGCGCCGAACCGGTGGCCCGCCTGCTCGATGCCGAACCGGCGACGGCCGAACCCTTGGGCGGCGGCTGGTCCGGCCAGTTGGCGCTGGTGGCGGAGGACAACGACGATGTCCGGCAGGTGATGCGCCAGCAGTTGGTCGACCTCGGCTTCTCGGTGGTGGAGGCGGCGAGCGGCGACGAGGCGGCGGAGCTGGTGGAGCAGATCGACGGGCTGTCGCTTCTGGTCTCCGACATCGTCATGCCCGGCCTGTCGGGGGTGGAGCTGGCGCGGCGCGCCCGGCTGCTGCGGCCGGACATGCGGGTGGTTCTGGTCAGCGGCTTCACGGTCGAGTATGGCGACATCCCGGCCGATGCCGTCATACTGGGCAAGCCATGGGACAAGCGGGATCTGGTGGCGGCCATCGGCCACGCCGCCCAACCCGCGCCCGCCTGATACATTCGGGCCAAATGAACGCACCTGGGAAAAAGCAGGGCGAAGAGTAAGGGGAAACGCGCGTGGCACAAAAGAAGCGCATCTACCTGATCGAGGACGAGGCCGACATCCGCCGGCTGGTGAAAGAGGTGCTGGAGGGATACGGCTACGAGGTGTCCTGCTGGGCCAGCGGGCGGGAGGCGCGGGCGGCGATCCAGCGTCAGGCACCCGACCTGTGTCTTGTCGATCTCGGCCTGCCGGACATGGACGGGCTGACCCTGGTTCGCGAATTGTGGGAGGATGTCCGCTTCGGCGTGATCATCCTGTCCGGGCGCGGCGGCACCTCCGACCGGATCCTGGGGCTGGAGCTGGGCGCCGACGATTACATCGTGAAGCCCTTCGAGCCGCGGGAACTGGTCGCCCGCGTCAACAGCGCCATCCGCCGCCGCGAACAGCTGGCCGGCGCCACGGCCGCGGCGGAGACCGCGCGGGCGCGCTTCGGCAATTGGGTCTTCGACCTCGGTAACCTGACGCTGAGCGCCGATGACGGCCGCCAGGAAAGCCTGACCGCGGCGGAGGCCTCGCTGCTGCTGACCTTGCTGAAGGCGCCCAAGCGCGTGCTGTCGCGCGAGCATCTGCAGGGGCCCGACCAGGACCGCGACGATTTTCCCTATGACCGCAGCATCGACGTCCGCGTGTCGCGCATCCGCAAGAAGATCGAGGAGGACCCCCGCGCCCCGCGGCTGATCAAGACGGTCTATGGCGCCGGATACCTGTTTGCCGGCGACGTGACCTGGCTGCGGTGACCGGGAGCAGGGTGAACGGGGCACCTCGATTGCCCAGCGTCGAAACAACTCCAATAACAATTGGTCATAATCCTGAGAAAGTTGCGCAAAGCTGATCTGGTACAGGCTGTTTCCAACACAGCCGCGTCCAATGCCGGCGCCTAACAAGAACCCCTGGGGAGAACGGTCCGATGAATGCACCTGCCGCCGCAGTCGAAGCCAGCCTCAACCCGTATGAGCGCGACCTCGACCGCAACGCCGCCAATTTCGTCGCGCTGACGCCGCTGACTTTCCTGGAGCGCGCCGCTTCCGTGTGGCCCGACCGGTTGGCCGTCGTCCATGGCCCGGTCCGCCGGACCTGGGCCGAGACCTTCGTCCGCGTGCGCCGTCTGGCCGCGGCGTTGGCGAACCTGGGGATCGGCAAGGGCGACACCGTCGCCATGCTGGCCGCCAACACGCCCGAGCTGTTCGAGGCACATTTCGGCGTGCCGCTGGCCGGCGCCGTGCTGAACGCCGTCAACACCCGCCTGGATGCCGAGGCCATCGCCTTCATCCTGAAGCATGGCGAGGCGAAGATCCTGATCGTCGACCGCGAGTTCTCCGGCGTCGCGAAGAAGGCGTTGGCCCTGCTGGATTCGCCGATCCCGGTGGTGGACATCGACGATCCGACCTACACCGGCGGCGAACTGATCGGCGACCGCGACTATGAGGCCTTCATCAGCGATGTCGGTGCCGAGCATCCCTGGACCCTGCCGGCCGACGAATGGCAGGCCATCGCGCTGAACTACACCTCCGGCACCACCGGCAACCCGAAGGGCGTCGTCTATCACCACCGCGGCGCCTATCTGAACGCGGTGTCGAACGCGCTGTCCTGGAACATGGGCGACGCGCCCGTGTATCTGTGGACGCTGCCGATGTTCCACTGCAACGGCTGGTGCTTCCCCTGGACCATCGCGGTCACTGCCGGCACCGCCGTCTGCCTGCGTCAGGTCCGCCCGGACGCCGTTCTGAAGCTGATCCGCGAGGAGCGGGTGACCAACTTCTGCGGCGCGCCCATCGTTCTGAACATGCTGAACAATGCGCCGGCCGAGCTGAAGCAGGGCATCGAGCAGACGGTGAAGGTGATGGTTGCCGGCGCCGCCCCGCCCGCCGCCGTCATCGCCGGCATGGAGCGCATGGGCTGGGAAGTCACCCATGTCTACGGCCTGACCGAATGCTACGGCCCGACCGTGGTCTGCGTCTGGCATGACCGTTGGGACGGCCTGTCGCTGGACGAGAAGGCGGCGATCAAGGCGCGCCAGGGCGTGCGCGGCCCGATGCTGGAGGCGGTGATCGTTGCCGATCCCTTCACGCTGGAGCCGGTGCCGAAGGACGGCCGCACGATGGGCGAGATCATGATGCGCGGCAACAACGTCATGAAGGGCTACCTGAAGAACCCCAAGGCGACCGACGAGGCCTTCGCCGGCGGCTGGTTCCACACCGGCGACCTCGCCGTCTGGCATGAAGACGGCTATGTCGAGATCAAGGACCGCTCGAAGGACATCATCATCTCCGGCGGCGAGAACATCTCGTCCATCGAGGTGGAGGACGTGCTCTACAAGCACCCGGAAGTGCTGGAGGCCGCGGTCGTCGCCCGCCATGACGAGAAGTGGGGCGAGACGCCCTGCGCCTTCGTCACGCTGAAGGACGGAGCCACCGCGACCGAGGCCGACATCATCGCCTTCTGCCGGTCGCACATGGCCCACTTCAAGTGCCCGCGCACGGTGGTGTTCGGCCCGCTGCCGAAGACCTCGACGGGCAAGATCCAGAAATACGTCCTGCGCAAGCAGACCGAGGGGCTGTAAGGGGCGGAGCGCGTTGCCCCCTCCCTGACCCTCCCCCACCTTCGGACCGGCCTTCGGCCGGCCGAGGGTGGGAGAGGGGACTGCCGCCGCTCCTTTGCAGAACTCCCGCAAGCGTCCTGCCCCCTCTCCCGCGATCGGACCGGCCTTTGGCCGACCGAGGGCGGGGGAGGGATGGGGAGGGGGCCAGTGCTCCCTCATGCCCACATGCTGCCCAATCCTTAGGGGACCCGCGCCATGAAGATCCTCTGCGCCGTGAAGCGCGTCGTCGACTACAACGTCAAGATCCGGGTCAAGACCGACCAGTCCGGTGTCGAGACCTCCAACGTGAAGTTCTCGATGAATCCGTTCGATGAGATCGCCGTCGAAGAGGCCGTCCGCCTGAAGGAGGCCGGCAAGGCGACCGAGATCGTCGTCGTCTCCATCGGTCCGGCCCAAGCGCAGGAGACGCTGCGCACCGCTCTCGCCATGGGTGCCGACCGCGCCATCCTGGTGCAGACCGATATGGAGACCCAGCCGCTGGCCGTCGCCAAGCTGCTGAAGGCACTGGTCGAGAAGGAGGCGCCGGGGATGGTGATCCTCGGCAAGCAGGCCATCGACGACGACTGCAACCAGACCGGCCAGATGCTGGCGGCTCTGCTCGGCTGGGGCCAGGGCACCTTCGCCTCGAAGATCGTGGCCGGTGACGGCGCGGTCGCAGTGACGCGCGAGATCGACGGCGGGCTGGAGACGGTGGAACTGAAGCTGCCGGCGGTGGTAACGGCCGACCTGCGCCTCAACGAGCCGCGCTATGCCTCGCTGCCCAACATCATGAAGGCGAAGAAGAAGCCGCTGGAGACGATCACGCCGGATGCGTTGGGTGTCGATGTGACGCCGCGGCTGAAGACGGTGAAGGTCGCCGAGCCGGCCAAGCGTCAGGCCGGCATCAAGGTGCCGGATATCGCCACCCTGGTCGACAAGCTGAAGAACGAGGCGCGGGTGATCTGAGGACTGGTCGTATCGGGGTGCCCCCTCCCTAACCCTCCCCCGCTTCGCAGGGGAGGGAACTGCCGCCGTTCCGCGGATAGATCTCACCCCCGCAAGCGTCCTACCCCCTCTCCCGCGAAGCGGGGGAGGGATGGGGAGGGGGCACTCGACGCAGACACCTCACCACCCGCCAACCAAGGACCCGCCCCATGCCCATCCTGATCCTCGCCGACCACGACAACGCCAGCATCAAGCCCGCCACTGCCCATGCGGTCACCGCCGCTGCCAAGCTCGGCGCCGACATCCACCTCCTGGTCGCCGGCCGCAATGCCGCCCCCGCCGCGGAGCAGGCCGCCAAGCTGGCCGGCGTCGCCAAGGTGCTGCTCGCCGACGATGCAGCCTACGAGCATGCCCTGGCCGAGCCGGTTGCAGCATTGCTGGTCTCGCTCGCTTCCGGCTACAGCCATCTCCTCGCCGCCGCCACCTCGGTCGGCAAGAATGTGCTGCCGCGAGTCGCCGCCTTGCTCGACGTGGCGATGATCTCCGAAATCACCGCCGTGGTCGCCGCCGACATTTTCGAGCGGCCGATCTATGCCGGCAACGCCATCGCCACCGTGCAGTCGGCTGACGCGGTGAAGGTCGTCACCGTCCGCACCACCGCCTTCGAGGCCGCCGCCGCCACCAACGCCGCCCCGGTGGAAAGCGTCGCCGTCGCCACCAACCCCGCCCTGTCGAGCTTCGTCTCGGCCGAGCTGTCGAAGTCGGAGCGGCCGGAACTGACCTCCGCCCGTATCGTCATTTCCGGCGGGCGCGGCATGCAGTCGGGCGACAACTTCCATCTGCTGGAGGCCATCGCCGACAAGCTGGGCGCGGCGGTGGGTGCCAGCCGCGCCGCCGTGGACGCGGGCTTCGTGCCAAACGACTATCAGGTCGGCCAGACCGGCAAGATCGTCGCGCCGGATCTCTATGTCGCCGTCGGCATCTCGGGCGCCATCCAGCATCTGGCCGGCATGAAGGACAGCAAGATCATCGTCGCCATCAACAAGGACGAGGAGGCCCCGATCTTCCAGGTCGCCGACTACGGCCTCGTCGCCGACCTGTTCAAGGCCCTGCCGGAGCTGCAGCAGGCCGTCTGATCCCGTTCATTTCCTCCGCTACCCGAAGAGGTCCCCCATGACCGCCGCTGCGATCCCCTATACCCCGCCGTTGAAAGAGATCCGCTTCGTCCTCGACCACCTCGCCGGCATGGCCGACGTGGCGGCTCTGCCGGGTTTCGAGGATGCCAGCCCCGACATGGTGGACAGCATCCTGGGCGAGGCGGCGAAGATCGCCGAGAACGTCCTGGCTCCGCTGAACCGCATCGGCGATGTCCAGGGTGCCAGGCTCGACGCCGACGGCATCGCCCGCACGGCGGAAGGCTGGGGGACGGCGTGGCAGGCGCTGGTCGAGGGCGGCTGGAACGGGCTGCCCTTCGATCCGGCGCGTGGCGGCATGGGGCTGCCCAACCTGCTGAACACCGCGGTGCAGGAGATGTGGCATTCCGCCAACATGGCCTTCGCGCTCTGCCCGATGCTGACCCAGGGGGCGGTGAACGCGGTTCAACTCTATGGCTCCGAGTCGCTGAAGGACATCTACCTGCCCAAGATGATCTCGGGCGAGTGGACCGGCACCATGAACATCACCGAGCCGCAGGCGGGGTCCGACCTTGCCGCCACGCGGTCGCGCGCGGTGCCGAACGGCGACCACTACCTCGTCAGCGGACAGAAGATCTTCATCACCTATGGCGACCATGACCTGACGGAGAACATCGTCCATCTGGTGCTGGCCCGCCTGCCCGATGCGCCTCCCGGCGTGAAGGGCATCAGCCTGTTCGTCGTGCCGAAATTCCTGGTCAATGCCGACGGCAGCCTGGGCGCCCGCAATCAGGTGAAATGCGTGTCGCTGGAGCACAAGCTGGGCATCCACGGCAGCCCGACCGCCGTGCTGTCCTTCGGCGACGAGGGCGGGGCGACCGGCTTCCTGGTGGGCGAGCCGAACCGCGGCCTGGAATACATGTTCACCATGATGAACCACGCCCGGCTGAACGTGGCCATGCAGGGCCTGTCGATCGCCGAGCGCGCCTACCAGCAGGCTTTGGCCTATGCCCGCGACCGCGTGCAGGGCAAGCCGCTGGGCTGGACCGAGGGGCAGTCGAAGGGCATCGTCAACCATCCCGACGTCCGCCGCCTGCTAATGGGCATGAAGGCGCGGATCGAGGCGATGCGCGGCATCCTCTACACCGCCGCCGCCGCGGTGGACGTGGCGCATCACCATGCCGACGAGGCGGCGCGCGGCCGGGCCGCCCTGCTGGTCGACCTGCTGACCCCCATTGCCAAGGGCTGGTGCACCGAGACCGGCCAGCAGCTGGCGTCGGACGGCGTGCAGGTTCATGGCGGCATGGGCTTCATCGAGGAAACCGGGGCTGCCCAACATCTGCGCGACGCCCGCATCACCACGATCTATGAGGGCACGACCGCCATCCAGGCCAACGACCTGATCAACCGCAAGATCCTGCGGGACGGCGGGGTGACGGCCAACGGCCTGCTCGACGAGATCGCGGCGCTGGGCGGCGAGCTGTCCGGCCATGCCGATGACGCCTTGCGCGTCACCGGGGCCGAACTGGTCGCCGCGGTGCATGAGGCCAAGCAGGCGGTGGCCTGGGTGCTGACCGCGGCGAAGCAGGACCCGCGTCTGCCGGCCGCCGCGTCGGTGACTCTGCTGGAGCTGATGGGCGTGGTCGCCGGTGGCTGGCAGCTTGCCCGCGCCGCCAAGGTGGCGGCGGAGCGGCTGGCGGAGGGCGATGCCGACACCGCTTTCCTGTCGGCCAAGCCGCTGACCGCCCGCTTCTTTGCCACCCATGTGCTGCCGAAGGCGGCGGCGCTGCGGGCGACCGTCGTCAACGGCTCCGCGAGCGTGATGGCGCTGAGCGAGGAGCAGCTGTTCGGCGCGGCTTGACGGGGCCGCGCTTACCGGTTGGTGGCTTTGAACCGGGGGTGGCCTTTGGCCCTGCTGGGGGTGTCGCGGGCGGTTGGGGGACCTCCCGCCACTGCCCCGGCGCCAGCCCGTCCAGCGTCCAGTCGCCAATCGACCAGCGGATCAGCCGCAGGGTGGGGAAACCGACCGCAGCGGTCATGCGGCGGACCTGCCGGTTGCGTCCCTCGCGCAAGGTCAGTGCGATCCAGCTGGTGGGGATGGCGGCGCGGTAGCGCACCGGCGGGTCGCGCGGCCACAGCGCCTCCGGCTCCTCCATCCGCCGCACCTCGGCCGGCAGGGTGGGGCCGTCCTTCAATGTCACGCCGCGGCGTAGCGCCTCCAGCGCCTCGTCGGTCGGCACGCCCTCCACCTGCACCCAATAGGTCTTCGGCATCTTGTTGGCCGGCGACGCGATGCGGGCGATCAACGGTCCGTCGTCGCTCAAGGCCAGCAGCCCCTCGCTGTCGCGGTCGAGCCGACCTGCGGCATAGACGCCCTTCACCGGCACCAGCTCCGCCAGGGTCGGGCGGCCCTGGTCGTCGGTGAATTGCGGCAGCACGCCATAGGGCTTGTTCAGCAGGATCAGGCGGGGCACGGGCTTGCTTCCTTGCGCGGTTCGGGAAAGGCGCTATCGTTCGCACCCCAACACAGACCTAATAGCAGGGGTTCGGCCGTGACGCTTCTGTTCTGCTCCGCCAGCGACAGCGCCGAGGATTGGCGCCGGGAAATCGCCCGCCATCTTCCCGACCTGGAGATGCGCGTCTGGCCCGAGACCGGCGACGTCGCCGACATCGAGGTGGCGGTGGTGTGGAAGCCGCCGGCCGGCATGCTGGCGACGCTGCCCAACCTGCGGCTGATCGTGTCGCTGGGCGCCGGGGTGGAACCGATCCTGCAGGACTCGACCCTGCCCGACGTGCCGCTGGTGCGGATGGTGTCGGAGGGACTGACGGTCGATATGGCCGGCTATGTGGTCTATCAGGTTCTCTACTGGCACCGGCTGATGGATGCGTATGCCGCCTTCCAGGCCGAGGCGCGCTGGGAGCAGCGGGACCATCGCCCGGCCTCCGAGGTGACCGTCGGTTTCCTGGGGCTCGGCGAGCTGGGGGTGGCGTCGGCCCGCACGCTGCGGACCCTGGACTATCGCCTGAAGGGCTGGAGCCGCAGCCCCAAGAGCATCGAGGGGGTTGAGAGCTTCTCCGGTCCCGACGGGTTGGCGGCGATGCTGCCGCAGTGCGATGTGCTGGTCTGCCTGCTGCCGCTGACCGACGAGACCCGCGGCATCATGAATGCGGCGCTGTTCGCCGCCCTGCCCAAGGGGGCGGTGGTCATCAATGCCGCGCGCGGCGGGCATCTGGTCGAGTCGGACCTGCTCGACGCGCTGGAGAGCGGTCATCTGCGCGGCGCCAGCCTGGACGTCTTCGCGACGGAGCCGCTGCCGGCGGACCATCCGCTCTGGCGCCATCCGAAGGTCCGCATCACCCCCCATGTCGCCGGCGTCACCCACCCGTCGCTCTGCGCCGTGCAGGTGGCCGATGCGGTGAAGGCCCTGCGCGAGGGCCGGCCGCTGCCCAATCTGGTGGACCGCAGCCGGGGATATTGAGCCCTTATACCAGCGGCTTTAGACATTGACCGCTGCCCACGAGCGTGAGGCGATTGAGCGAATGATTTCGGGTGCCTGGGCGAGAGCGTTCCACGCCTCGCAGCAGGCCTCGACGATGGCGGCATAGGAATCGAAGACGCGATGGCTGAGGTGGTTCTGTCGCAGGAACTGCCAGATGTTTTCGACCGGATTGAGTTCCGGGCAATAGGGCGGGAGATGCAGAAGGCTGATGTTTTCGGGCACGACCAGCTTGTCGCCCGGCTGGTGCCAGCCTGCGCCGTCGAGGATGAGCACCGCATGGTGGCCGTCGCTCACTTGGCCGCTGATCTCGGCCATGTGCAGGGTCATTGCCGCGGCGTTGGCCTTGGGCAGGACCAAGGCCGCGGCGGCGCCACGGCTCGGGCAGACGGCGCCGAACAGGTAGGCCCAGCTATGGCGCTGGTCGCGGGGCGCGCGTGGCCGGCTGCCCTTGGCGGCCCACACCCGGGTCAGGGTCCCTTGCTGGCCGACCCGGGCTTCGTCCTGCCACCAGAGCTCCAGCGGCTTGCCGCGGGCGGTGTCGGGGAGGGCGCCGGCAACCAGAGCGGCAAAGTTTTTTTGTGAGCCTCGAGCGCCTCGCCATCCTGCTGAGGATGCTGGGGGCGCACCGACAGGCGACGGAACCCCAGACGGCGCAACAGCCCGCCAACGCTGCGCTCGGCCAGCACCACGCCGAACCGGCGCTCGATCTTGCGGGCCAGATCGCACCGCCGCCACCGAACCACGCCATCCTCGGCGAGGTCCGGACCGGAGCGGACCCAGGACGCCACCTCCGCTTCCTGCTCCGCCGACAGCTTCGGCTTGGCTCCCGGTGCCTTACGATCCCGCAGCCCCGCCACGCCTTGGGCGTTGTAGCGGTGAACCCAATCCCGCAACGTTTGCCGATCCATCCCGCAAGACCGCGCGGCGTCCTCGCGAGATCGCCCCTCCAAAACCAGAGCTAGGGCGAGAAGGCGCCGCGCTACATCCGGATCGCCAAAACGCACCGCCCGCTGGCGCAACTCCGCTGAACTCAGCTCCAGCCGCGTGATCGCAATCGCCGCCATACCCGCCTCCTTCCGAGAGCTGGCAGCGAATCACAGGGCGGACCAAAAGGGAATCCACCGTGACGAGTCACACTTCAAAGCCGCTGGTATTACAGCATCTGAAGCGCAATCACCGCCAGCAGGGCCGCGATCACCCACAGGGCGGCGCGGTCGGAGCGGCGGCGGGTTTCCCAGCCGTTCAGCATCTGGCGGACGGTCTGCGGGTGCAGGCGTACACCACCCTCCGCGATGTCGCGGGTCACCCGTTCGGCCTCGCCGACCAGGGCGGGGATGCGGCGGACGGTGGAGAGCAGGGCGCCGGCATCGTCGATGAACTGCGCCTCCGGCCCGCGATTTTCGCGCATCCACTCTTCGATCAGCGGGCGGGCCAGTTCCCACATGTTGATGTTGGGGTTCAGCAGCCGGCCGACGCCCTCGGCGGTCAGCATGCTCTTCTGCAGCAACAGCAACTGCGGCTGGGTCTCCATCTCGAACTGTTCGGTGACGGCGAAGAGCTGGGCCAGCAGCCGGCCGACCGAGATGTCGGCCAGCGGCTTGTTCTGCAACGGCTCGCCGATGGCGCGGCAGGCCTGGGTGAAAATCTCGATCGACTGGTGGCGCGGGACGTAGCCGGCCTCGAAATGCACGATGGCGACGCGGCGGTAGTCGCCGGTCAGGAAGCCGATCAGCATGTCGGCGAGGTAATAGCGCGTCTCGCGGTCCAGCCGGCCCATGATGCCGAAATCGACGGCGGTGATGGTGCCCTGTTCGTTGATGAACAGGTTGCCGGGATGCAAATCGGCGTGGAAGAAGCCGTCGCGGAAGACCTGATTGAAGAAGCTGGCCGAGGCCATCGCCAGGATCTCGTCGCGGTCGAAGCCGGCGGCGGAGATGCGGGCCGGCTCGTCCACCTTGAAGCCGCGGATGCGCTCCAGCGTCAGCACCCGGCCGCCGGTGCGCTCCCAATCGACCTTCGGCACGTTGAAGGTCGGATCGTCCTTGAAGTTCGACGCCAGCTCCGAGGCCGCCGCCGCCTCCATCCGCAGGTCCATCTCAAGGCGGGAAGTGCGGGCGAAGGTGTCGACAATCTCGGTCAGGCGCAGCCGCTTCAGCCGGGGCAGCACCCATTGGGCGAGGCTCGCCAGCCGGTAGAACAGGTCGATGTCGCGCTCGAACGCCTGCTCGATCCCCGGACGCAGCACCTTGACCGCCACCTCCTGCCCATCGGCGGTGACGGCGAAATGCACCTGCGCGATGGAGGCGGCGGCGACCGGCTTGTCGTCGAAGCTCTGGAACAGGGACTGGACCGGCTGGCCGAACTCCGCCTCGATGATGGCGCGGGCCTGATGGCCGGGGAAGGGCGGCAGCTTGTCCTGCAACTCGGCCAGATCGACGGCCATGCGCTCGCCGACCAGATCGGAGCGGGTGGACAGAAGCTGTCCCAGCTTGATGTAGGTGGGGCCGAGTTCGGCCAGCGCGCGGGCCAGCCGCTCGCCCTCGCGGCCGGGCACATCGCGGCGGGCGATGCGGCGCCACAGCCACAGCAGGCCGGGGGCGGTGCCGAGCAGGCTGGTGGGCAGGGCATCGTGACGGGCGACCGTCCGGCCGATCACGGCCATTCGGATCAGGTTGCGCAGGATGCGGAACACGGGGTCTTAGATCCGCCAGCCGGAATGGATGGCGGCGATTCCGCCCGACAGGTTGCGCACGCGCACCGCACCGAATCCGGCGGCCTCGATCCGTTTGGCCAGATCGGCCTGTTGCGGGAAGCGGCGGATGCTCTCGGCCAGATAGCGGTAGCTTGCCTCGTCCTTCGCCACCACGCGGCCCATGAAGGGCAGCACCTGGAAGGAATAGACGTCGTACAGCTCACGCAGCACCGGCAGCACGACGTGGCTGAACTCCAGGCAATAGAACTTGCCGCCGGGCTTCAGGACGCGGTGGGCCTCCTTGATCGCCTCGTCGATGCGGGTGACGTTGCGCAGGCCGAAGGCGATGGTGTAGGCGTCGACCGAGCGCGAGGCGATGGGGAGCCGTTCCGCGTCGCCGACCGTCCATTGCACGCCGGACAGGATGTTGCGGTCGACCGCGCGGTCGCGGCCCACCCGGACCATCGCCTCGGTGATGTCGCAGACCACCGCGGCCCCGCCGCCCTTCTTGAGGAAGCGGAAGGCGATGTCGCCGGTGCCGCCCGCCACGTCCAGCAGGGTCATGTCCGGCTTGGGCGCCACCATTTCCATCAGCGTGTCCTTCCACAGCCGATGGATGCCGCCCGACATCAGGTCGTTCATCAGGTCGTAGTTGGTCGCCACGCTGTCGAAGACGGCGCGGACCAGCCCGGACTTGGCGGACGGATCGACGGGGGTGAAGCCGAACCAGTTGCCTTCGGCACCGGAGACGGGCTTTTGCGGGTCGGCGGAGGATGGGGGGGTGCGGTCGCTCATGGCCGGGAAGATAGCGCGCGCAAGGGCCATGCGCCAGCGGGGGCGTGCGGTGCGGAAGGCGCTGCGGCGAATGGCGTAGGGCGGATGGAGGCGTTGGTCGGGAGGTGGCGGGGATGGAACAGCGTGGAACAGGTTTCGGAAACTGTTCCATCGGGCGCGGCCGGGCGGTGAGCCGGCGGTTTGCCGGGTGGCGGAACAGGATGAAACAGTTTCCCGGTGATGTTCCATCGCCGTGGAGACCTCCTGGGGGGGGCGTAGGTAATCAATCCTACCATGGGGTCGGCTACCGGGAAAGGATGGGGAGAATTCCTGCCTGTCCGGCTTCGCCGTCCATTCGGCGGAAGAGCCCCAAGGCGCCGGCTGTGCTTGCCATCGGCCAGGGGCTGGCCTACTGACTGCCGGGAAGAACATACGCCCGTATTCCTGTGGCTGTGGTGGCCGTGGGTGGGAGCCTCTGGTGGATCGGCATGACCCTTGCTGAAGCTTGCGCCGAATTCCTGACCCATTGCCGGGTCGCCAAGAACCTGTCGCCCCACAGCCTGCGCGCCTACACCATCGATCTGGCCGAGTTCGAGCGGTTCGCCGGCCCCGCGACAGCGGTGGCGGTCGTCGACCGCCCGCTGCTGCGCCGCTATCTCAGCCACCTGTTCGAGGTGCGGCGGCTGAAGGAAACCAGCGTCAAGCGGCGGATCGCCTGTCTGAAGGTGATGTTCCGCTGGC
Source organism: Azospirillum lipoferum 4B (assembly GCF_000283655.1). Classification (NCBI taxonomy): domain Bacteria; kingdom Pseudomonadati; phylum Pseudomonadota; class Alphaproteobacteria; order Rhodospirillales; family Azospirillaceae; genus Azospirillum; species Azospirillum lipoferum. The sequence goes on from NC_016622.1 coordinate 90,085, forward strand.
TTGAGCTGGACGAGGTGATCGAGATCAGCCCCTTCCACCGGCTGGACGCCCGCATCCGCCTGCCGCGCCGCCTGCCCCGCAACCTGACCGACGACGAGGTGCGCCGCTTGCGGGCCGCTGCCTTTGCCGGGGCGGGGATTACCGGCCGGATCACCGAAACCAAGGCAGTGCGTGCCGCCCGCAAGGCCGACCATGACGCCTTCACGGCGCTGGTGGCGGTGGAGGTTCTGCTGGCCACGGGATTGCGCGTGGGTGAACTGGCCGGCATGCGGGCGGAGGATGTGGATCTGACCGGCCGCGTCATCACCATCGTCGGCAAGGGCAGCCGCCAGCGCCGGGTCTTCCTGCCCGATGATGCGGTGACGGCGCTGGTGACGGCTTATCAGGGTGTGACGGGCGCGCGGCGGCGTGACCATGACCGGTTCCTGATGACGGGAACGGGCGGGCCGGCATCGACCCAGCATCTCCGCTTGCTGATTCGCGGAATTGGCGAGGATGCGCAACTGTCCCGCCGCGTCACTCCGCACATGCTGCGCCACACGGCGGCGACCCGGCTGCTGGAGAATGGCGTGGACATCCGGTTCGTCCAACGCCTGCTGGGGCACCAGAGCATTTCGACGACGGAAATCTACACGACGGTGACCGACGCCAGCCTACGGGCGGCGGTGGAAAAGGCAGCGGAGGGGATGAGGGGAGGGAGGTGATAACTAGGAATTATATAAGCAGGCAAACAGGCGAGGCCAATGCCCAATACAACACTGAACCAGCTTGCAATTTTTTCAGAAAACGAACTGGTAAAGGCAAACGAAATTCTATCGCGCCTCGACCCCAAAAGATTTCATCGAGAACGTTGAATGCGGGCTCTATATTCTGGAAAAACATTCTTAGTGAGGAGAGCGTAAGGCACCTTATTGAAAAATTGAGAGAGAATGAACTTAATGATGACCTGCTTATTCCGCAATTCGCCGGGATACTGGCGGATAAGGAAAGGTTTATATCAAATGTGCTAAAATATAGGATTAGCGTATGCGATCAGGGGATTGGTCCTCAAGATTATTTCAAGCAGCTCGAAACGTTAGAGATACTATGCCAATTACGCAATGCTTTGTCATCAGATAACTTTGAACTGCACATTCAGTCAGGATACTTACTTGATGAGTTCTCACTTGCGGATGTTGCTCAAAATTGCATGAACCCTGCAAGAAATCCTTACCTTTCTTTAATTAAGAGAGACATCATACCGGCTATTATGAGCTACTCTCCCGATGTGCTATTTCTGACTGGCCGGATATCATTGTTTAATGCCGCTATTGCAAATATAGTAAAAAGCTCCTCCCTTAACACACACATATCTTATACTCAGCACTCAACCGAGTACTATTCTATATCCAAAATGCTGAGTTGCATTCTGATGGCCTAATTATAAAATTTCCCTCAAGCCCGGTTGAAATTAGCTACAAGGAGTTCGTAGATATACTGCATGATCTACAACCATATTTTGCTCATATACATGATTATTTCGCATTGTCAACAATCAGCATGCATTTCGGCGATCAATCGGCGGCATACGAGTATCTATTAAGAGGCCTCCTTCACAGTATTATGCGGCGTGATTTCCGCATGTTGAGATATTATTGTAAGCTTGCCTCATTCAAGAAATGTTTTACTCCTGATAGGGTCTATGATATACACATAGACCCAGGGAGTAAGTGTTATTGGAACAAATGCGCATTTTGCGGCATAAATAAAAAGTACACCTCTGAGGATATTGACCAAATCCGGCGCTACCTAATTGACAACCCGTTTGGTCAATCGCAAATTCATGTGACTGTGAGCACGTCAATTCCCTATCAGGATATTTATCTCACTGCAATAACATTAGACCATATTAATTATACACTTACTAAGTACCTGCCAAACTCATCTAATTACATAACAATTAGGCACAATTCACCTATAACAATTGAAATATTTGCCAGCGACACACTGAACCAGCTCGCCGAATCCGGCCTCAGGGAGCTGCGACTTGGTCTGGAATCGGCTTCACAAAGCGTCTCACGAATCCAGGATGTCATTCTTAAGCACAACAAAATCAAAAGAGTAAAGATAGAGAATAGCTTGAAGGAATTGAAGTTTCAGAGAGAACTCGCCGGGGCTAACGACACAGCCGTATTCCCTAAGAGCAAAGGATCTGCACGCAAGAACCAATTAAGTCCGATAAATACCGTTTCGACCCCGAAAAAGAGTCGGAAAATAAGGGATAACGCTTCAATCAATGAAATATCAGAAAATATCGAAACAATCACCCACGTCATAAGCTCAGATAAAGAAATAAGCGGAGATCTCCGAGAGATGACTGTAGTTAATGAGCGCCGCCGCGTAAATAGTAACAAATAATTGATTATGAACTAGCATTATCGTGCTTATGTAACGCTTAAAAAAATAATTTTGATGGACTCGACTGCAGAATCCATCGAACCAATCCCATATAAGGCTGGTGCCGTCTACATCTCTTATAGACCCAGTAGTCTACTACAGATTAAGTGAAACGATTCGAAACACACTGACCTGGAAGAGCCAAAGGACAGTGAATTCAAAAATTGAGGCATCTGGCCGTAGTCAGATAATACTCAATAATAATCTCGTATTTTTGAGAAAACAAGACGGTAGTTATATCGCGTATAACTGGGATAATCATCATTATATGGAGGGCGACACACTTACAGTTTCCTCACTGAAGGTTATCACTTTTCTTGAAGGCACCTTTTTCATAACAGTATCTCCATTGCTACGTTGGACGAAATGTCCAAAACAGTCTGACCAGCGTCTTAGTTATTGCTGTATCACTAGATGATGGTATTTAAGCATTTTTGCAAGATATGATCTGACATCATCTTCATGCATGCCGTATTTTTGGCAGATGTTAGCCAATCCAAAATCCAATTGAAGAGGATTCCTCCATTCTTCGATAATATTTCGTAATGTTTCGTCGCCCTCCATATAATGATGATTATCCCAGTTATACGCGATATAACTACCGTCTTGTTTTCTCAAAAATACGAGATTATTATTGAGTATTATCTGACTACGGCCAGATGCCTCAATTTTTGAATTCACTGTCCTTTGGCTCTTCCAGGTCAGTGTGTTTCGAATCGTTTCACTTAATCTGTAGTAGACTACTGGGTCTATAAGAGATGTAGACGGCACCAGCCTTATATGGGATTGGTTCGATGGATTCTGCAGTCGAGTCCATCAAAATTATTTTTTTAAGCGTTACATAAGCACGATAATGCTAGTTCATAATCAATTATTTGTTACTATTTACGCGGCGGCGCTCATTAACTACAGTCATCTCTCGGAGATCTCCGCTTATTTCTTTATCTGAGCTTATGACGTGGGTGATTGTTTCGATATTTTCTGATATTTCATTGATTGAAGCGTTATCCCTTATTTTCCGACTCTTTTTCGGGGTCGAAACGGTATTTATCGGACTTAATTGGTTCTTGCGTGCAGATCCTTTGCTCTTAGGGAATACGGCTGTGTCGTTAGCCCCGGCGAGTTCTCTCTGAAACTTCAATTCCTTCAAGCTATTCTCTATCTTTACTCTTTTGATTTTGTTGTGCTTAAGAATGACATCCTGGATTCGTGAGACGCTTTGTGAAGCCGATTCCAGACCAAGTCGCAGCTCCCTGAGGCCGGATTCGGCGAGCTGGTTCAGTGTGTCGCTGGCAAATATTTCAATTGTTATAGGTGAATTGTGCCTAATTGTTATGTAATTAGATGAGTTTGGCAGGTACTTAGTAAGTGTATAATTAATATGGTCTAATGTTATTGCAGTGAGATAAATATCCTGATAGGGAATTGACGTGCTCACAGTCACATGAATTTGCGATTGACCAAACGGGTTGTCAATTAGGTAGCGCCGGATTTGGTCAATATCCTCAGAGGTGTACTTTTTATTTATGCCGCAAAATGCGCATTTGTTCCAATAACACTTACTCCCTGGGTCTATGTGTATATCATAGACCCTATCAGGAGTAAAACATTTCTTGAATGAGGCAAGCTTACAATAATATCTCAACATGCGGAAATCACGCCGCATAATACTGTGAAGGAGGCCTCTTAATAGATACTCGTATGCCGCCGATTGATCGCCGAAATGCATGCTGATTGTTGACAATGCGAAATAATCATGTATATGAGCAAAATATGGTTGTAGATCATGCAGTATATCTACGAACTCCTTGTAGCTAATTTCAACCGGGCTTGAGGGAAATTTTATAATTAGGCCATCAGAATGCAACTCAGCATTTTGGATATAGAATAGTACTCGGTTGAGTGCTGAGTATAAGATATGTGTGTGTTAAGGGAGGAGCTTTTTACTATATTTGCAATAGCGGCATTAAACAATGATATCCGGCCAGTCAGAAATAGCACATCGGGAGAGTAGCTCATAATAGCCGGTATGATGTCTCTCTTAATTAAAGAAAGGTAAGGATTTCTTGCAGGGTTCATGCAATTTTGAGCAACATCCGCAAGTGAGAACTCATCAAGTAAGTATCCTGACTGAATGTGCAGTTCAAAGTTATCTGATGACAAAGCATTGCGTAATTGGCATAGTATCTCTAACGTTTCGAGCTGCTTGAAATAATCTTGAGGACCAATCCCCTGATCGCATACGCTAATCCTATATTTTAGCACATTTGATATAAACCTTTCCTTATCCGCCAGTATCCCGGCGAATTGCGGAATAAGCAGGTCATCATTAAGTTCATTCTCTCTCAATTTTTCAATAAGGTGCCTTACGCTCTCCTCACTAAGAATGTTTTTCCAGAATATAGAGCCCGCATTCAACGTTCTCGATGAAATCTTTTGGGGTCGAGGCGCGATAGAATTTCGTTTGCCTTTACCAGTTCGTTTTCTGAAAAAATTGCAAGCTGGTTCAGTGTTGTATTGGGCATTGGCCTCGCCTGTTTGCCTGCTTATATAATTCCTAGTTATCGTCTAGAGTGTTGATGAACACAATGCGCCGAAGCGCATCGCCCTCTGGTAGGCTGCCAGAAATTTGGCATATTCTCAAGCGACAATATGTCTCTGGGATCTGCATCCCTTGGTAGGTGCGCTCCTCCAAACAGATCGGCTTTCCGTCATCCATGCCCCCGCGCGCGCTGCCTGGAGTTTTCGCAGACTTCAACAAACACCCACCCCCACATCCCCCTTGCATCCCGCCGTCCCCGCGCGTATAAGCGCATCCTTCCACGGGCGGCGAGGCTGGGCCGTATGGCTCAGGGCATGCCCAACCGTCCGATGGAATTCCGCCTCATTTCCCTCTAGGAAACGAAAATGCCCAAGCTGAAGACGAAGAGCGGCGCCAAGAAGCGCTTCAAGGTGACCGCCACGGGTAAGGTTCGCGCTCAGGCCGCCTACAAGCGCCACTGCCTGGAACAGAAGTCCCCGAACATGAAGCGCAACGCGCGCGGCATGATGACCCTGTGCGACTCCAACGCCCGCACGGTGCTGAAGAACTGGCTGCGCAACGCCTGATCTCGGCACATCATAGAATTCGGAAGGACTGAACCATGGCTCGTGTTAAGCGCGGCGTCACGACGCACGCCCGTCACCGCAAGATCCTGAAGCTCGCCAAGGGCTACCGGGGTCGCAATTCCAAGAATTTCCGCATTGCGATCGAGAAGGTCGAAAAGGCGCTTCGTTACGCCTACCGCGACCGTCGCAACAAGAAGCGCGATTTCCGCGGCCTGTGGATCCAGCGCATCAACGCCGGCGTCCGTCAGTACGGCCTGACCTACTCGCGCTTCATCAACGGCATCAAGCTGGCCGGCATCGAGATCGACCGCAAGGTCCTGTCCGATCTGGCCGCGCGCGAGCCGGAGGCCTTCAAGACCCTGGTGGACAAGGCCCAGGCCGCGCTCGCCTCCAAGGCCGCCGCGTAACGCGCCTCGCGTTTCCTCGAAGTCAGGGAACGCTTGCCGTCACGGCGTCAGTTGTAAGAGAAGGGAGCCGGGCCGCTGGGCCGGCTCCCTTTTTCTTTTTGCACCGTTTTCTTCCCCACGCTTGCCGGGAACCGCCATGCTCGACGCGCTGAAAGACGAACTTCTGTCGCAGGTCAACGCCGCCGCCGACCTCTCGGCGCTGGACGAGGTGCGGGTCTCCGCGCTCGGCAAGAAGGGGCGCATCACCGGCTTCATGAAGGAGCTGGGGGCCCTCACCCCCGATGAGCGCAAGGAGCGCGGTCAGGCGCTGAACGCGCTGAAGGACGAGATCGCCGCCGCCATCGACGCGCGCAAGGCCGACCTCGCCGCCGCCCATCTGAAGGCGCGGCTGGAGGCCGAGCGGGTCGACGTGACCCTGCCGGTCCGCCCCGAGACGGAAGGGCGCATCCACCCGATCAGCCAGACGATGGACGAGATGATCGCCATCTTCGCCGAGATGGGCTTCTCGGTCGCCGAAGGGCCGGACATCGAGGACGATTTCCACAACTTCACCGCCCTGAACTTCCCGCCCGGCCACCCGGCGCGCGACATGCACGACACCTTCTATCTGCCTGATTCGGGTGACAAGAAGATGCTGCTGCGCACCCACACCAGCCCGGTGCAGGTCCGCACCATGCTGAACAACAAGCCGCCGATCCGCATCGTCGCGCCGGGGCGGACCTACCGCTCCGACTACGACATGACCCACACCCCGATGTTCCACCAGATCGAGGGGCTGGTCATCGACGAGGCGACCAACATGGGGCACCTGAAGGGCTGCCTCGTGGAGTTCTGCCGCGCCTTCTTCGATGTGGACGACCTGCCGCTGCGCTTCCGCCCCAGCTTCTTCCCCTTCACCGAACCGTCGGCGGAGGTCGATATCGGCTGCTCGCGCAAGGGCGGCGAGCTGAAGCTGGGCAATTACGGCGACTGGCTGGAAATCCTCGGCTGCGGCATGGTCCACCCGAACGTGCTGGAAGCCTGCGGCATCGACAGCACCCGCTACCAGGGCTTCGCCTTCGGCATGGGGGTGGAGCGCGTCGCCATGCTGAAATACGGCATCCCCGACCTGCGCACCTTCTTCGAAGCCGACCTGCGCTGGCTGAAGCATTACGGCTTCGCCTCGCTCGACATTCCCAACATCGCCCACGGCCTGACGCGCTAAGGAGCCGGACCCATGAAGTTCACGCTGTCCTGGCTGAAGGACCATCTGGAGACCGACGCCTCGCTCGACCAGATCACGGAGAAGCTGACCGCCCTCGGCCTTGAGGTGGAAGGCGTTCATGACCGGTCGAAGGAACTGGCGCCCTTCCGCGTCGCCCATGTCGTCTCGGCCGAGAAGCATCCGGACGCCGACAAGCTGCGCGTGCTGATGGTCGATACCGGCGCCGGCACCCTGCAGGTGGTCTGCGGCGCCCCCAATGCGCGCGCCGGCATGAAGGGCGTCTTCGCCCCGGAGGGGACCTATGTCCCGGGATCCGACATCACGCTGAAGAAGGGCGTCATCCGCGGCGTCGAGTCGAACGGCATGATGTGCTCCAAGCGCGAGCTGAAGCTGTCGGACGAGCATGAGGGCATCATCGAGCTGCCGGACGACGCTCCCGTCGGCGCCGGCTTCGCCGACTATGCCGGGCTGAACGACCCGGTTATCGACATCAACCTGACGCCCGACCGCGCCGATTGCGCCGGCGTGCGCGGCATTGCTCGCGACCTCGCCGCTGCCGGCATGGGCACGCTGAAGCCGCTGACCGCCGGGCATCTCGACACCACCCCGGTGGAGGGCCGCTTCGCCAGCCCGATCGGCGTGAGCATCGCAGCGCCCGAGGCCTGCCCGCTGTTCGTCGGCCGCTACATCCGCGGCGTGAAGAACGGCCCGTCGCCGAAGTGGCTGCAGGACAAGCTGGTGTCCATCGGCCTGCGCCCGATCTCGGCGCTGGTCGACATCACCAACTACCTGACCTTCGACGCCGCCCGTCCGCTGCACGTCTTCGATGCCGACACGGTGAAGGGCAACATCACCGTCCGCATGGGCCGCGAGGGCGAGACGCTGGCGGCGCTGAACGGCAAGGACTATGCGCTGGACGGCGCCATGACCGTGGTGGCCGACGACGAACGGGCGGAGGCTCTGGCCGGCATCGTCGGCGGCGAGCCGACCGGCTGCACCGAGGCCACCGTCAACGTCTTCGTCGAGGCGGCGCTGTTCGACCCGGTGCGCACGGCGCAGACCGGCCGCCGGCTGGGCATCGACTCCGATGCGCGCTACCGCTTCGAGCGCGGCGTCGATCCGGCGGCGGTCTTCGCCGGCATGGAGCGCGCCACCCGCCTGATCCTGGAACTCTGCGGCGGCGAGCCGTCGGACCTGGTGGTCGCCGGGGCCGAGCCGAACTGGAAGCGCAGCCTGACCCTGCGTCCGGGCTGTGTCGCCGCGCTGGGCGGCGTCGAGCTGCCGCGCGAGCGTCAGGTGCAGATCCTGACCGATCTGGGCTTCACCCTTGAGGGCGAGGATGCGGAGGGCCGGCTGGTCGTCGGCGTCCCGTCCTGGCGTGCCGATGTCCATGGCGAGGCCGATCTGGTCGAGGAGGTGCTGCGCGTCCATGGCTTCGACGCCATCCCGGCGACTCCGCTGCCGCGCGAAACGGTGCTGACCCGCCCGGCCCTGACGCTGAAGCAGCGCCGCGTCGCGCTGGCCAAGCGCACGCTGGCCGCCCGCGGCCTGTCGGAAGCGGTGACCTGGTCCTTCCTGTCCGGCCCGGTCGCCGAGCTGTTCGGCGGCGGCGAGCTCGGCCTGCGGCTGGTCAACCCGATCAGCAGCGACCTGGACGTCATGCGCCCGTCGGTCCTGCCCAACCTGATCCAGGCCGCCGGGCGGAATGCCGACCGCGGCTTCGCCGACGTGCGGCTGTTCGAGGTCGGGGCGGCCTTCCGCACCCCTGCGCCGGACGGGCAGGATACCGTCGCCGCCGGCATCCGCGCCGGGGCGGCGGTGCCGCGCCACTGGGCGGAGAAGGCCCGCGCCGTCGATGTGTTCGACGCCAAGGCCGATGCGCTGGCGGTGCTGGAGGCGGTCGGCGCCCCGGCGGCCAACCTGCAGGTCACCACCGACGCGCCGGGCTGGTACCACCCCGGCCGCTCCGGCGTTCTGCGGCTCGGCCCCACGGTGATGGCCCGCTTCGGCGAGATCCACCCGTCGGTGCTGGAGACGCTGGGCGTCAAGGGGCCGGTCGTCGGCTTCGAGGTGATGCTGGACGCCGTGCCGTTGCCCAAGAAGAAGGGCGGCACCGCCAAGCCGATGGTCCAGCTGTCCGCCTTCCAGCCGGTGGAGCGCGACTTCGCCTTCGTCGTCGACCGCAAGGTGGAGGCCGACAAGATCCTCCGCGCCGTCAAGGGCGCCGACAAGGCGCTGGTCAAGGATGTCGCGGTCTTCGACGTGTATGAAGGTCCCGGCGTGGGCGAGGGACGCAAGTCGGTCGCCGTCTCGGTCACCTATCAGCCGACCACCGCCACCCTGACCGACGAGGCGATCGAGGCGGTCGGCCAGAAGATCGTCGCGGCCGTGGTCAAAGCCACCGGAGGTAGCTTGCGCACCTAAGCTGCCGCACCTTTCGATTGAATAGCGGACTGAGCAATGCCAAGACCCCCCTGCGTCGCCGGGGGGTCTTTTTTGTGTAGCGGAAAAACTCATTGAGAGTCGCTACTCTGCTACCCGATCATACAAGCATATGATGAATCGCTGATTGAGAAATCCCGGGTGCTTTCGGTAAGGAAAGACCGTGGCACTGTTCGTTGCAATTCAATGTTTGACGAAACCGTAGCGTTCCGTGGAAAGATCGGGTCGACGGACAATTTGTCTGCGGAAGGCCTGCGATTGGACCGATGTCACCTCTATGGCACAGGCAACGATTCCATTGCCCGGATGTGTTCGGTGGCAGACATAATGCTGATGATGAAGCTGGGGTAACCAATGGCTGAGCCGAAGGACGATCAAGCAAACAAACCGGCGTCGGTTAAACCACTTATCATTGTGGTCGACGATGACCGGTCGATCGTTGAAGGGCTGGCGATCCTGCTGGACGGCTGGGGGTACGAGGTGATGACCGCGGTCAGCGCCGCCGCCCTGGAGGCGCAACTCGGCGGCTTGACCAGGACGCCCAACCTGATCATCGCCGACCACTACCTGCCGGCCGGCCGGACCGGGCGCGAGGTGGTGGAGCGCGTCCGCACCGAAACCGGGCAGCCGATCCCGGCCATCATACTGACCGGCGACAGCACCCCCGAACGGCGGGACGAGGCCGAACTGATGGGCTGCCAACTGCTGCTGAAGCCGGTGCAGGTCGGTCCGCTGCGCGCGGCGGTGGAAGCGCTTTGCCGTCCCTGAGGAAGGTGGCCGTCCGATGAAGGCGGGTTCCTAACGAGCCGCCGGAGCCGTCCGGTCGATGTCCGGCAGCACCGCCAGAAAGGCATCGACCACCGCCGGGTCGAAGCGCAGCCCGGCAAGCCGCCTGATCTCCGCCACCGAGTCTTCCCGGGACAGCGCCTTGCGATAGGGGCGGTCGCGTGTCATCGCGTCGAAGGCGTCGGCGACCGCGACGATGCGGGCGCACAGCGGGATCGCCGTCCCGGTGCGCCCGTCGGGATAGCCGGTACCGTCCCAATTCTCGTGATGCCAGCGCGCCACCGCCGCCCCCAGATGCAGGTGGGTCGGTCCGTCGGCCAGATGGCTCGCCTGGTTCAGCAGGGTGGCGCCGGCCAGCGTGTGGGACTGCATGGCGCTGCGTTCCGCCGGGTCGAGGGGACCGGGCTTCTCCAGGATTCCCGGATCCACCGCTGCATTGCCGATGTCGTGCAGGATCGCCGCCAGCCCGATGATCTCCAGCGTCGAGTCGTCCAGCGACTCGGGAAACAGCCCGTCGGCATGCAGGCGGCGGGCGATGCGTTCGGTGATCGCCGCGATGCGCAGCGACCGGCTGAATCGGCCGCCCTCCACCGTCTCCGCCGCCCGCCCGTCCAGGCCGAGTGCGCCGCGCCCCCGCTCGGCCAGATCGGCCAGCGCCGCCAGCGTGCCCTGCTGCGCCCGGTAGAGCTGCTCGTAATGGTGCAGGTTGTCGAACCCGACGGAGATCTTGCCGCAGAACACCTCGATCAGCCTGCGGTCCAGCTCCGACAGCGGCCGGTTGGAGCGCAGATAGACCACCGTCTCACGGTCGTGCGGCGTGCGGATATAGAGCGTGCAGTGGTCGCCGCCATAGAGGTGCGTCCGCTTTTCCAGGCAGGCGGTCACCGCATCCAGCACCGCAGGATCGACATGGCCGGCGGCGGGTTCGTTGATGAGATCCTCGAAGCGGCCGGAACCGGCCAGCACATAGAGACCGTCGCAGCAGCCTCCGACTCCAGCCCCGTTTCCGCTCCTGCCGCGCTGCATGCAGAGGATCGCGTCGGGCCCGATGCCCAGCAGGCCCGACAGCTGAGTCAGCACGCCCGCGGCGAACAGCTTCATGGAGCGGGCGCGGAACAGCGACGACGACGCCTCGATGATCTTCTCCAGGCCGCGGCGGTTCGCGTCGATCGCCACGATGTCCTCGTAGGAGCGCAGCGCCGCGACCGTGGTGGTGAACAGCTGCTGGGCGGTCAGCTGGGTCTTCGCCTTGTAGTCGTTGATGTCGTAATCGAGGATCACCGCGCGTTCCGGCGCCTGTCCCGGCTGGCCGGTGCGCAGGATGATGCGGACATTGCGGTTCTGCAGCTCCTCGCGGATGTGGTGGACCAGCCGCAGGCCGGCATCCTCCGTTTCCATCACCACATCCAGCAGGATGAGCGCAATGTCGCTTTCCCGCGCCAGGATCAGCCGGGCCTCCGCCGCCGAATGGGCCGACAGGAAGCGCGCCTTGCGTCCCTTGTAGGCGAAGTCGGACAGGACGAGCTTGGTGATCGAATGGACCTCCGGCTCGTCATCGACGATCAGCATGGTCCAGCGGCTGCCGGGGTCCTCCTGATCTTCCGATGGACCGGCGCCGGGAGCCGCATCGTCGAGGAACACCAGATCCTCGTCGCCAGTCTCCGGCATGGACCGGGGATCCGGCTGGGGCGGATCGGGCTTCGCGTCGTCTTCAGGTCGGGTCGGGTCGGCGTTGGTCATGGCTCTTCGTTCGTGAAGGGGTCATGAGGGAGGGCGCGGCCGGCCCGTCTGGTGCAGATCCATCAAAACGTATCCAGCTCGATCACCGTACAATCGAGTCCGCGTTGCGCCAACGTGCCGCAGGCGGTGTCGACCTGCAACCGCGTGAAAGGGGCCACCCCCACCTCGTACAGCAGCCGGCCCTTGCGGAACACCGGCCACACCATCGGCGGCAGGTCGCGATAGGCGCTGCCCGGCCCGGCGGTGAACTCCTTCCAGGCGCGCAGCCCCTCGGTGTAGCTGACATACTCGCCGAGCTTGATGCCGTAAAGCATGCCCGGCTCGACCGGCGGCATACCCGGCAGCGGATAGGGCGCCACCACCCCGACCAGCCCCTGCACCGGCGCCACCGCGCGGGTGCCGGCGGGCAGGGCCAGCGTCGCCTCGCCATTGGCGGCGCCGATCAGCGCCACCACGTCGCCCTTGCGCAGGGTGAAGCCGCGCCGCTTGCGGTTGCTCAGGATCTCGGTGGCGGAGATCGGGGCGGCGGCGACGACATAGCCTTCCGCCGGGGTCTGGGCCGCCTTGTCCCAGGCGGCGCGGGGCACGACGGCGGCGCTGCGGTGGGGCAGGGGGGCGTTCGCCGGCTGGCTGGCGCCTGGCTTCGGCGGCCGCGGCCCTTCGCCGCCGATCGCCGGCCGGCCGGTGACCATCAGCGCCGGATCCAGCGAGTCGGCGGGGACATAGCCGATGGGCTGGCCGCCGATGGCGACCTCCGTCCAATAGGTGCCGCGCGGGGTGCCCAGCGCGTTCAGCGCCTTGCCCTGCTTCAGCGTCATGACGATGCGGGCGTCCTCGCTGGGGCCGATCCGCACCTCGATGTCGCGGTTCAGCACCACCTCGCCGGTCAGGGGGGCACCGATGGCGACCGGGCTCTGCGCCTGTGCCGGCGGGGAAACCGTCATTGTGCCGCCGAGGCCGCCAAGGAGGCCGAGGAGGACGGCAAGCGGCGGCAGCAGCGGGCGGGGAACGGGCGTGGCGGTCATGGCGTGGCTTCCGTGGCGGGCACCGGACCATCGCGGCCCGGCATCCGGCGGCCCAGCATCTGCCGGCCGACGAGGTCGTGGATGGCGTCGGCCAGCAGGCGCACCGGCTTGGCCGCCGTGCCGCGGGCACGGTGCAGGGCGATGTCGACGTCGGGCAGGTCGGGAAACCCCTCCGCGGCACCGATGCGGCGCAGGCTGGCCGGGACCGTGCAGGCTTCCATCGCCGTCACCCCCAGCCCGCCCATCACCGCGCCATGGACGGCGACCACGCTCTTGCTGGTGAAGGAGACGCGCCAGTCGCGACCCATCCCGTCCAGGGCGGCGACGGCGATGTCGCGCACGACGCAGCCCTTGGGGAACAGAGCCAGCGGCAGAGGATCGAGGCTTTCGACCGGCCGGTGTCCCGGTGCCGGCGCCGGATCCTGTGGCGGGGCGACCCAGGACACCGGTTCCTGCCGCACCAGTTCGCCGCCGGTCTCGCCGGCCTTGCGGGTGATCAGGGCCAGGTCGTAGCGGCCCTTGTCGATCTCCGCCACCAGATCGGGGCTGTTGTCGCAGATCACCTCCACCATCACCTCGGGATAGGCGGCGTTGAAGCGGGCCAGCACCTCCGGCAGCAGCATGGTGGCGTAATCGTCGGGCGTGCCGATGCGGACGCTGGCCACCGTCGGGCTGCGGTGCATCAGCGCCATCACCTCGTCGTTCAGGGTCAGCATGCGCCGGGCATAGGCCAGCAGGACCTCGCCGTCGCGGGTCATCCGCACGCCATGGGTGTCGCGTTCGAACACCCGCTTGCCCACCGTGTCCTCCAGCCGGCGCACCTGCTGGCTGACCGCCGCCTGGGTGCGGCCCAGCCTTTCGCCGGCGCGGGTGAAGCTGGCGCTGTCGGCCACGGCGACGAAGGCGCGGAGCAGATCGGTGTCGAGGTTGGCGGGCATGGCAGGCACCGGAAGTTGCCTCCCATTCAAGCAGAGCGCCCGCCCATCCGCAACGTTGCGGTCATCACGGATCGTAATGACGACATAATGCCTATTCGTTTCCAAGGGAATGGTGCCCGCCCCATTGTCGGTCTCCGATCGCTTTGGAGTTTCCGACCATGTCCCTGTTCGCCGCCTGGACCAGCGTGGTTCTCGCCGCCGCCCGGATCGATCCCCCCGTGGCTTCTCCGCCGACGGTGCCCGAGCCGCGGCGCTTCCGCCTCGCCTACAATCCGGTTCCCGCACCCGCACCCGCCCGGCGGCTGGTCGCGGAGGAGGCCCCGGCGTCGGCGCGGACTCCGATGGCGCTCCAGGACCGGCTGTGTCTTGAGAAGTAGTGGGACGTCCGCCTATTCTGCCGCCGACAAGATTGCGGGAGGAGCGGACGATGGCGCGGGTCTATGTGCTGTATACCGGGGGTACCATCGGGTGCGTGACCAATTCCGACGGGGCGCTGGCCCCGGTGCCGGGGCCGGAGTTCGAACGGCTGGTCCTGTCGATGCCCGGCCTGTCCGGCCATGGGGTGCAGGATTACAAGGACCTGACCTGGACCATGGACTGGTTCGACCGCACGCTCGACAGCTCCAACATGACGCCGGCGGACTGGATCGCCATCGCCCGGCGGCTGCTGTCTGTTTATGACCGGTATGACGGCTTTGTCGTGCTGCACGGCACCGACAGCATGGCATACAGCGCGTCGGCCCTGTCCTTCCTGCTGCCCGGCCTGACGAAGCCGGTGGTGTGCAGCGGGTCGCAGGTGCCGCTGTCCTTCACGCTGAGCGACGCGCTCGCCAATCTTGTCGGCGCCATCGTGGTGGCGGGGACCCTGCCGGTGCCGGAGGTCTGCGTCTATTTCGACACCAAGCTGCTGCGCGGCAACCGCTCGTCCAAGGTCGACGCCAACCGCTTCGCCGGCTTCGATTCGCCGAACTTCCCGCCGCTTGCCACCGTCGGCAGCGTGGTCGCCCGCAACGAGCCCTATTGGCTGCCGATGCCGGACGTCGCGGTCTCGCTGGACGAGCCGGAGAACCGCGCCCGCCGGCTGGCGGCGCTGGAGGCGCAGGCGGCGGCGCTGGCGGCGTTCTCGGTCGTCATCCTGTGGCTCTATCCCGGCATCCGGGCCAGCACGGTGTCGGCAATGCTGACCGGCACCAGCCCGGCGGCGAAGGGGGCGGTGCTGCTGGCCTTCGGCGAGGGCAACGGTCCGACCGACCCGGAGTTCCTCGACGCGCTGTCGGCCGCGGTGAAGGCCGGGGTCGTGCTGATGGACAACACCCAGGTGCAGCGCGGCGCGGTGCTGCCCGGCGCCTATGCCACCGGGCTTGGCGCCATCGGCGCCGTCGGCGCCTATGACATGACGCCGGAGGCCAGCTACGCCAAGCTGGTCTGCCTGCTCGCCGCCGGTCTGGACGCCGACACGGTCAAGGCTGAGATGCCGAAGCCGCTGGCCGGCGAGCTGACGGTGATCGCCTGAGGGTGACTGGCTCTTGAACCGCCTGTCGGGAGGCGCGGGGGCTGTCGACGGCCCCCCGCCTCCGCCGGTGGCTTACTGGCCCATCGTGCCCTGGCCCATGGAGCCACGGTTCATGGTTCCCTGGTTCATGCCGCCCTGATTCATGGAGCCGGCGCCCATGCTGCCCATCGAGCCGCCCATGGAGCCGCCGGTCGAGCTGCCGTAGCCGGTGTTGGCCTGGCTGCTGTACTGGGCGAGCTGCTGCAGCTCGGTCTGGTCATGCATGATGACGACCTGCCGGCCGCGCCGTTCGAAGGACGCCGGGGTGAGCATGAGGGTCTGGCCGGTCCTGGCCATCTTCAGCTCCACCATCGTCCGGCCTTGGGCGTCGGTGGTGATGTTCTGGATCGTGCCGGCGACCGGCCCGCCATGGCGGTGGACCACCCGCTTGCCGATCATGTCGCGGCTGGCCTGGACGTCGCGGGCACCGCTGTCCATCGTGCCGTCGGCGGCAGCGTTGGCCCCGGCGGACCCGCTGGTCTGGGCGTAGCCCGGAGCGGCGGCGGCCATCAGCATCAGGGCCGGCACGGCGGCGGCGAGAAACTTGCGCATGTCATCCTCCCGGAATTGAACCACAACAGGGAAGGCGCCGCGCAGGCGCGGCACCGTCCTCAGCCGTGATGACACCCGAGCGGCCGGTTTGTTTCGCAGGTTGTACGGAATTGCCGGGTTGCACAAAAAAGGCGGGCCGAGGCCCGCCTTTCCGTTTCCTTACTCGTCGCCCATCTTGAGCGCGGCGATGAAGGCGCTCTGCGGGATTTCGACCTGGCCGAACTGGCGCATGCGCTTCTTGCCTTCCTTCTGCTTGTCCAGCAGCTTGCGCTTGCGGCTGATGTCGCCGCCGTAGCATTTGGCGGTCACGTCCTTGCGCATGGCGCTGATGCTCTCGCGGGCGATGATCTTGCCGCCGATGGCGGCCTGCACGGCGATCTTGAACAGCTGGCGCGGGATCAGCTCCTTCAGGCGTTCGCACAGCTGACGGCCGCGGCGTTCGGACTGGCTGCGGTGGACGATCATCGACAGGGCGTCCACCGGCTCGGCATTCACCAGGATCGACAGCTTCACGAGGTCGCCTTCCTCATAGCTGTCCATCTGGTAGTCGAAGCTGGCATAGCCGCGGCTGATCGACTTCAGCCGGTCGTAGAAGTCGAACACCACCTCGTTCAGCGGCAGGCGGTAGACCAGCATGGCGCGGGCGCCGGCATAGGTCAGCTCGATCTGCTGGCCGCGCCGCTCGGTGCAGAGCTGCAGGACGCCGCCGAGATACTCGTCGGGCAGCATGATGGTGGCCTTGATCCACGGCTCGTCGATGTGGTCGATCCGCATCACGTCGGGCATGTCGGCCGGGTTGTGCAGGTCCCGCACCGTCCCGTCGGTCATCGTCAGCTTGTAGACCACCGACGGAGCGGTGGTGATGAGGTCGAGGTTGAACTCGCGCTCCAGCCGCTCCTGGATGATCTCCAGATGCAGCAGGCCGAGGAAGCCGCAGCGGAAGCCGAAGCCCAGCGCCGCCGACGTCTCCGCCTCGTAATGGAAGCTGGCGTCGTTCAGCTTCAGCTTGCCCAGGCTGTCGCGCAGCCGCTCGAAATCGGCGGCGTCGACCGGGAACAGGCCGCACCACACCACGGGGATGGACGGCTTGAAGCCGGCCAAGGCCTCGGTCGCCGGCTTGCGCTCGTCGGTGATGGTGTCGCCGACCTTGGTCTGGGTGATGTCCTTGATGGCGGCGGTGATGAAGCCCATCTCGCCCGGTCGCAGCTCTCCGGTCAGCAGCGCCTTCGGCGTGAACACGCCGACGCGGTCCACGTCATGGGCGGAGCCGGCGGCCATGAAGCGCACCTTCTGCCCGACCTTCAGCACGCCATCGACGATGCGGACCAGAATGACGACGCCGAGATAGGGATCGTACCAGCTGTCGACCAGCAGGGCCTTCAGCGGGGCGTCGGCATCGCCCTTGGGTGGCGGCAGGCGCTTGACCACCGCCTCCAGCACCGCGCCGATGTTGAGGCCGGATTTGGCCGAGATCTCCACCGCGTCGGAGGCGTCGAGGCCGATCACGTCCTCGATCTGCTGCTTGATCCGCTCCGGCTCGGCGGCGGGCAGGTCGATCTTGTTGAGGACCGGGATGATCTCGTGGTTGTTGTCGATCGCCTGATAGACGTTGGCGAGCGTCTGCGCCTCGACCCCCTGGGAGGCGTCGACCACCAGGATCGAGCCCTCGCAGGCGGCCAAGGACCGGCTGACCTCATAGGCGAAGTCGACGTGGCCGGGGGTGTCCATCAGGTTCAGCGTGTACTGCTTGCCGTCCTCGGCCTTGTAGAGCAGGCGGACGGTCTGGGCCTTGATGGTGATGCCGCGCTCGCGCTCGATGTCCATGCTGTCGAGCACCTGTTCGCGCATCTCGCGCGCGTCGAGGCCGCCGCACTGCTGGATCAACCGGTCGGCAAGGGTCGACTTGCCATGGTCGATGTGGGCGATGATCGAGAAATTGCGGATGTGCGAAAGGTCAGTCATCGGGGCCCGGACAAGCGAGAGTTTGCCGGGAACATAGGGCGGACGGGGGATGGGCGCAATGATGGTGTGGTGGGGCGCCGGGGCGTTTGGAACGGCGTGGAACGTTTTCCCGACGGGTGTTCAGTGTTCCATCCGGCGCGGTTCGCGCTGTCGGTAGGGCGGCGGATGGAACGTTTGAAACGGTTTGGAACGGTTTTCGCGGCTGTGTTCACTGTTCCATCCTGCGGCGTGCGGTGCTTTGGGTGAGTTGGGCAGCGGCTAAGAATAGAACGGAAAATGAACGCTTTCCAGCTGTACTGAGGAAATGAGCCGCGCGATTGCGGGTGCCGCCCCGGCTGGTGCATCATCGCGCAATCCTCGTTCCAAGGCGCGCCTCCCATGACCGACTCCCGCTCCCTATCGCCGGTATTTCCGCAGCCCCATCTCGTTGGGCCGGCCAGGACGTTGCAGGAGGCGGCGCAGACCACCGTGCTTCAGCCGCTGGCGGCGGGCGACGACCGCTATGTCGATCTCAGCCCCGGCCAGGAATCGCACCATCTGCTGTTGATGCGGCAATGCCTGGAGGACATCGCGGAGCGGCCCGGCGACCCGATGCGGGAGAACGACTACACCAAGATCGTGTTTTCCGGTCATCGCGGCAGTGGCAAGACCACCCATCTGCGCCTGATCGAACAGGAATTCGCCGACCGCTTCTATTGCGTCCATCTGTCGCTGGACGATGAGAATTTGCTGGAGGATTTCGACTACACCGTCTTCCTGCTGTGGCTGTCGGAACAGTTGGTGCATTGCCTGAAGCGCGACGGCATCGGCATCGATGAGCGGTTGGTGAAGGAGGTGGCGCTGTGGTTCGCCGAACGCACGGCGACCGACGTGAATGAGGCCGCCATGAGCGGCTCCGTCGGGCTGGAGGGGGAGGCGTCGGCGGGCGGCGGCCTGCTGGGCTTCGGCCTGAAGCTGCTCGGCCGCATCAAGTCGGAGGCGCGCGGCAGCGTCACCCGGCGGGAGGAAATCCGCACCAAACTGCAAAGCCACGCGTCCGACCTGATGGACAAGGTCAATCTGCTGCTGTCGGAGGCACGGGAGCAGCTCAACAAGAACGGCCGACCGCCGCGCCTGCTGGTGGTGCAGGACAATCTGGACAAGCTGAAGAGCGACATCGCCAGCCGCTTCTATGCTGACACCAGCGGACTGCTGCGTCAGGTTCAGGCCCACATCATCTTCACTGCACCGGTCGCGGAGACGCTGACGCCCTTCAAGATCGAGAACGTCTTCGTCGAATCCTTCCAGATGCCGATGATCCACGCCTGCACCCAGGAAGGCCGGCCCTTCGATCCCGGCATCTCGGTTCTGCGGGAGTTGGTGGAACGCCGCATCGCAGTGGTTTTGTTCGAGGATGAGGACCTGATCCGCCGCATCTGCATCGCGTCCGGCGGGAATGTGCGCGATCTGGTCCGTCTCGCCAGCCAAGCGGCCCGTATGGCCCGCGCGTTGCGCCTGCCCCGGATCGATGACCAATGCGTGGAGGAAGCGATCAAGGGGATGCGGCAGGAGTACGAGAAGACCCTGGCCCCGCGCGCCCGCATCTATTACCCGTTCCTGGCTGGCATCCACCGCACCAAGCTGTATGGCGCGGGGCCGGGCGACTCCGAGGAGCTTCTGCGCGACCTGCTCGATAATTCCGCCATCCTCGTCTACAAGAACGGCGATATCTGGTACGACGTGCATCCGACGATCCGCGAATCCAAGGCCTTCCGCAAGGCGTTGGAGGAGTTGGACGCCCAATGACCGACCCGTCCGGCACGGCTGGTGAGTCTGACGACAGCGGCGATGAGAAAAATGTCGCGCTGAACCGGGCGCTGTTGCGGGAGTTTCTGAAAGAACAGGTCGGCTTCCAGTTCGCCATCGCCGTGATCGACGACGACCGCGCCCGCGAGGACACCGTTGCCGAACTGGGGCGGGAACTGACGGAAGAGGGAATCGACTGGGTCGTCATCGATCTGCGCAGCCTGCCGGAGGATGTGGTTCTGCTGTCGGAGATCCGGCACAGGCTGGAACCGCTGGCCGGACGGCCGGCGGCGGTCGGCGTGCTGGGGCTGGAATGGCATCTGGACATCGCCAGCGGCGGCATCCGCGATACCAGCACCACGTTGCTCGCCAACGCCAATTTCCAGCGCGATGCCTTTCCGGAACTGTGCCCCGTGCCCCTGGTGCTGTGGGCAACCAGCCTGTCACTGCCGGCACTGCCCAAGCTGATACCCGATCTGTGGCACTGGCGGGTGGGGACCTTCGATCTGTGCGTCGATCCGCCGGATACGCCTTGGGTGGACCGCTTAGAGCGGATGGTGCCGCGGCCAGATGAACAATGGCAGGCGCAGCCGAAGGAGGAATTGCGGCGGCGGACTGAATTGCTGCGACAGGTGCTGGAAGAAATTGGACCGGATGGCAGTCTGCGGCGGGCGCGGCTGCTGATTGAGTTTGCGGAAGTCACGGAACGAGCCGGGGAGAACGATCAGGCGCTGGTGGCGGCACAGGAGGCATTGGAGATCGCCACGAAGACTGATGAAACGAAGCTACGAGCCAGCGCTTTGGGTTACGTTGCGCGTCTGAAGGCGGGCCGTGGCTTTGTGGACGAGGCACTGGCCCTGCATGAGGAGAGGCTCGGGATATATGAGCGGCTTGGGGATGTGCGGGAACGCGCGGTTACGCTTGGAGACATCGCGCGTCTGAAGGCGGGCCGTGGCTTTGTGGACGAGGCGCTGGCCCTGCATGAGGAAGAGTTGGCGATCTACGAGGAACTTGGGGACGTGCGGTCACGTGCGGTTACGCTTGGAGACATCGCGCGTCTGAAGGCGGGCCGTGGCTTTGTGGACGAGGCGCTGGCTCTGCATGAGGAGATTCTCGGGATATATGAGCGGCTTGGGGATGCGCGTGAACGCGCGGTTACGCTTGGTGACATCGCGCGTCTGAAGGCCGACCGCGGCTTTGTGGACGAGGCGCTGGCTCTGCATGAGGAGATTCTCGGGATCTTCAGCGATCTTGGGGAGGTGCGGTCACGCGCGGTTACGCTTGGTGACATCGCGCGTCTGAAGGCCGACCGCGGCTTTGTGGACGAGGCGCTGGCCCTGTATGAGGAGATGCTAGGGATCTTTAGCGATCTTGGGGAGGTGCGGTCGCGCGCGGTTACGCTTGGTGACATCGCGCGTCTGAAGGCCGGCCGGGGCTTTGTGGACGAGGCGCTGGCCCTGCATGAGGAGATGCTAGGGATCTTCAGCGATCTTGGGGAGGTGCGGTCGCGCGCGGTTACGCTTGGTGACATCGCGCGACTGAAGGCCGACCGCGGCCTTGTGGACGAGGCGCTGGCCCTGCATGAGGAAGAGTTGGCGATCTACGAGGAACTTCGTGAAGTGCGGTCGCGCGCGGTTACGCTTGGTGATATCGCACGTCTGAAGGCCGGCCGGGGCTTTGTGGACGAGGCGCTGGCCCTGCATGAGGAGAGGCTTGGGATTTATGAGCGGCTTGGCAATCTGGTGGGGCAGGCGAACTGCCGGTGGTCCAGGGCGATGCTGCTTCTGCTCAAGCCGGACGTTGGGGAGGAGGAGGTGAAGACGGCCCTTGACGATCTGACATTCGCATACCGGACCCTGGGGGAACTTGGCCGGGTGGACGGCATCGCCGTCGTCGGGTTCGATCTGGCGCAGTTCCTGGCGGCGGAAGGGCACTCCGACGCGGCGCGTGAGCTTGCCGGGCGGTCCTTGAAGTTTTTCACGCAACTCGGCTGGACCCGGCAAGCCGACGACGTTCGTGAGTTCCTCAAGTCTCTGCTGCCCTCCTGAGAGGCGGTCAGGAGAGGGGCATTCCTCTTGGGCAATCGGGTGGAAGGGGCGGAGCGTTCCCGGAAGTCCATACCGTGGATCCCCCTCACCCCAACCCTCTCCCCGGGGGGGAGAGGGGGATAACTACGGGCTGAGAGGTGCGGGGGAAGGGGGGAAGCCGCCCCCTCACCGCCCCACCCCCCGATACAGCTCCATGTACTCCTCCGCCGGGCCATGCCAGCCGAAGTCGCGCGTCATGGCGCGGCGCTGCATCGTCTGCCAGCGGTCGGGCTTGCGGTAGACGGTCATCGCGCGGCGGAGCGCCCACACCAGTTCCTGGCCGGTCGCGTTGACGAACTGGAAGCCGGTGGCGCTGCCGTCGGCGCTGGCGGCGGGGTTGGCGTCGATCACCGTGTCGGCGAGGCCGCCGGTGCGGCGGACCAGGGGCAGGGTGCCGTATTTCAACGCGTAGAGCTGGGTCAGGCCGCAGGGCTCGGAGCGCGAGGGCACCAGGAACAGGTCGGACCCGGCCTGGATGCGGTGGGACAGCGGCTCGTCATAGCCGATGCGGACGCCGATGGACTGCGGATGCCACTGGGCGAGCTGGCGGAAACCGGCCTCGCTGGAGGCGTCGCCGCTGCCCAGCACCACCAGCTGGCCGCCCCAGGACACCCATTGGCCCGCCGCCTCCAGCACGAGGTCCAGGCCCTTGTGCCAGGTCAGGCGGCTGACCACGGCGGCGAGCGGCGCGTCGGGGCGGCGGTCCAGGCCGAAGGCGGATTGCAGGTCGGCCTTGCAGGCGTCCTTTCCGCCCAGATCCTCGGGGCTGTAGCGGGCGGGCAGATGCGGGTCGGTCGCCGGATCCCACACCGCGTAATCGACGCCGTTCAGGATACCGGTCAGCACATCGGACCGGCTGGCGAGCAGGCCCTGCAAGCCGGTGCCGTGCTCCGCCGTCTGGATCTCGTTGGCGTAGGTCGGGCTGACCGTGGTCAGGCGGTCGGCGTAGAAGCAACCCGCCTTCAGGAAGCTGATGTTGCCGTAATACTCGACGCCGTCGATGCGGAAGCTGGCGGAGGGCAGGCCGATGTCGCCCATCATCCAGGGGCCGAACAGGCCCTGATAGGCGATGTTGTGGATGGTCAGCACGGTGCCCGGCCGGAAGGGGCCGGCGAAACGGTCGGGGCGCAGCGCCAGATAGGCCGGGATCAGGCCGGCCTGCCAGTCATGGCCGTGCAGGATGTCGGGCCGCCACCAGGGATCGTAGGACTTATGGGCGGCGAAGCCGGCGGCGACCCAGGCGAGTGCGGCGAAGCGCAGGGCGTTGTCGCCCCAGTCCTTGCCGTCCGGCCCGAGATAGGGGTTGCCGGGGCGGTCGTACAGCGATGGCGCGTCCAGCGCATAGGCGAGAACGCCGTCGGCGGTGCGGCCGATGCACAGCCGGGCGCGGTCGCAGCCGGGCAGGTCGGTGATCAGGTCGCCGACCTCGTGCAGGTTCTGCAGGCTGTTCAGAACGGCGGGATAGCCCGGCAGCAGCAGGCGGACATCGGCCCCGGCGGCGTTCAGGGCCGGCGGCAGGGCGGCGGACACGTCCGCCAGCCCCCCCGTCTTGACCATCGGGTAGCATTCGGACGTGACGTAGAGGACGCGCATCGGGAAGGCACTCGGATGAAAGGCGGGAGGGGGGGCGGCCTGTCGCTCACCCGGCCGTCATCCCCGCGAAGGCGGGGATCCAGGCTGTTCCGAAGGGGCTGCTTCGGAGGGCTGGAGTCCCGCCTGCGCGGGAATGACGGCCGTGGGGGGGATGGTCGGCTTCGGTGGAGGGGGGAGGAGGTTGCTACTCCTTCGGCAGCTTCTCGATCATCTCGCGGGTGATCAGGACGACGCCGCCTTCCGAGCGGTGGAAGCGCTTGGCGTCGAGTTCCGCGTCCTCGCCGACGACGAGGCCGTTGGGGATGCTGACGCCGCGGTCGATCACCACCTTCTTCAGGCGGCAATGGCGGCCGATGTCGCATTCCGGCAGGACCACCGCCTCGTACAGCTCGCTGTAGGAGTTGACGCGGACCGAGCTGAACAGCAGCGAGCGCCGCACGGTGGAACCGGAGATGATGCAGCCGCCCGACACCAGGCTGTCCACCGCCATGCCGCGCCGGTTCTCGTCGTCGAAGACGAATTTGGCAGGGGGAAGCTGTTCCTGGTAGGTGAAGATCGGCCAGTCGCGGTTGTACATGTTCAACTGCGGCGTGACGTGGCAGAGGTCCAGGTTGGCTTCCCAATAGGCGTCGATGGTGCCGACGTCGCGCCAGTAGGGGACGTCGTCCGGCGCGTCGATGATGGCGCTGTCGGCGTAATCATGGGCGATGATGCGGGCGCCGGTCTTCACCAGATGCGGGATGATGTCCTTGCCGAAATCGCGGCTGGAACCGGGGGTGGCGACGTCGCGCTCCAGCTGGTCATAGAGGAACTGGGCATTGAAGACGTAGATGCCCATGCTGGCCAGCGCCATGTCCGGGCGGCCGGGCATCGGCGGCGGATCGGCCGGCTTTTCGACGAAGTCGATGATGCGGCGCTCGTCGTCGATGTGCATCACGCCGAAGCCGGTCGCCTGTTCGCGTGGAACCGCGATGCAGGGAACGGTGACGTCGGCCTTGCGGTCGATGTGGTCGAGCAGCAGCGCGCCGTAATCCATCTTGTAGATGTGGTCGCCGGCCAGGATCAGGACATATTCCGGCTCGTGGTCGCGCAGGATGTCCAGGTTCTGGAATACGGCGTCGGCGGTGCCCTGGTACCACTCCGTCTCGCTGACGCGCTGCTGGGCCGGCAGCAGGTCGCAGAACTCGTTCATCTCGCCGCGGAAGACGTTCCAGCCGCGCTGGAGGTGGCGCAGAAGGCTGTGCGACTTGTATTGCGTCAGCACGCCGATGCGGCGGAAGCCGGAATTGACGCAGTTGGACAGCGCGAAGTCGATGATGCGGAACTTGCCGCCGAAATAGGTCGCCGGCTTCGCCCGCCGGTCGGTCAGCTGCTTCAGACGGCTTCCGCGTCCCCCGGCCAGCACCAGCGCCACCGCACGTCGCGGTGCAAGGCGCAGATCCCGTTTGTCGAGCATGGCCGTTACCCCCTTTGCCTTTTTCTTGCGGCCGCCCGGCGGCGGCCTTCCCAATGGAGGCGTTGACGGTGCCACATCTCGCCGCCATGTCCAATAGGCCCGGCGGCGGGTTCGCCTCGGCTGACCCGCCGCATGGTCTGTCCCGCCCGCCTAGGCGGAAAGAGGGGCAGGCCGTTCGGATCGGATGGACGAGGCAGACGGGTTGCCCCATTCCCGCTTCTGCCGGCGGCAGTGACCGCCGCGCAGGCCGCTATCTGCACATTTTTTGATCAACTGCCGGAATGACAGCCAGATGGCTGCGCCAAAGCTGCGCATCGGGCCTTTCCATTCGGTCGAAAGCCCGAAAATTGCGGCGAAATGTCGGCTTCGACATCTGCCCATTTCCTGTGCAAACCCACCCCGCGACTCGTAGGGGGGTGCCCGTTCGGGGGTCCCACGCCGGGACAACCCTGACGATTCCAAGCCGTTTTGGACTGGCACGCTTCTTGTAAAGCTGGGGGCGTCCTCGGTCCCGTCCGCCGCCCCGTCTTTGCCGGGGACGGGGCGACCGGGACGGGGTCGCCCCAGTGCGGCGTTTGCGCGCGGAATGCCTCCGGTGCCGCGCCGGCCATGCAGGGGTGGGAGCGATTTTGGAGAAAGAGGAGCCTCGATGAACCGTCTGTTCCTTCTGGCCGCACCGATGATGGCGGTTGCTCTGGGCGCGGTCGGCATGCCGGCCGCAGCCCTTGCCCAGGACGCGGCGGCTGCCGCTGCTGCCGCGCCGGCGGCTCCGGCGCTGAATGGCGGCGACACCGCCTGGATGCTGGTCTCCACGGCGCTGGTGCTGATGATGACCATTCCGGGCCTGGCGCTGTTCTACGGCGGCATGGTCCGCAAGATGAACGTGCTGGCGACGGTGATGCAGAGCTTCGCCATCACCTGCCTGGTCAGCGTCCTGTGGTACGTCGTCGGCTACAGCCTGGCCTTCACCGGCACCGGCGCCTACATCGGCGGGCTGGACCGGCTGTTCCTGAACGGTCTCGACTTCTCGAAGGCGTTCGTGCTGGGCGAGGCGACCGGCGCCGGCGTGCCGACGACGATCCCCGAGCCGGTCTTCATGATGTTCCAGATGACCTTCGCGATCATCACCCCGGCGCTGATCACCGGCGCCTTCGCGGACCGCATGAAGTTCTCCTCGCTGCTGGTCTTCACCACCCTGTGGTCGATCGTGGTCTATGCGCCGATCGCCCACTGGGTCTGGTATCCGTCGGGCTTCCTGTTCGGCATGGGCGTGCTGGACTTCGCCGGCGGCACGGTCGTGCACATCAACGCGGGCGTCGCCGGTCTGGTCGCCGCGCTGGTGATCGGCAAGCGCAAGGGCTACCCGAAGGAAGCCTTCATGCCGCACAACCTGGTGCTGTCGCTGATCGGCGCCTCGCTGCTGTGGGTGGGCTGGTTCGGCTTCAACGCCGGTTCCGCCCTGACCGCCGGTCCGCGTGCCGGCATGGCCATGGCCGCCACGCACATCGCCACCGCCGGCGCCGCCATGGGCTGGCTGTTCGCGGAGTGGATCGTCAAGGGCAAGCCGTCGATCCTCGGCATCATCTCCGGCGCGGTCGCCGGCCTGGTCGCCGTCACCCCGGCCGCCGGCTTCGTCGACCCGACGGGCGCCATCATCATCGGCATCGTCGCCGGCGTG
This sequence comes from Azospirillum lipoferum 4B, assembly GCF_000283655.1. Lineage (NCBI taxonomy): Bacteria > Pseudomonadati > Pseudomonadota > Alphaproteobacteria > Rhodospirillales > Azospirillaceae > Azospirillum > Azospirillum lipoferum. The sequence goes on from NC_016622.1 coordinate 116,836, forward strand.
ATCTGCTTCTGGTCGGCCACCAGCCTGAAGCACATGCTGGGCTATGACGACAGCCTGGACGCCTTCGGCGTGCACGGCGTCGGCGGCCTGATCGGCGCCATCCTGACCGGTGTCTTCGCCAAGATGTCGGTGTCCAACGCGGAAGGCGCCTTCGCCGCCGTCCTGCAGGCCGACCCGTCTGCCACCCTGGGCCTGCTGGAAGGCAACGCCGGCGCGGTGTGGATCCAGATCCAGGGCGTCCTCTACACCATGGTCTGGTGTGCCGTCGCCACCTTCGTCCTGCTGAAGGTCATCGACGTGGTGATGGGCCTGCGCGTGGACGAGGATGTGGAGCGCGACGGTCTCGACCTCGCCCTGCACGGCGAGAGCATCCACTAAGAACACTCCCTTTCCCACGGGTCTCTTCGAAAGGGCCGCCGGGCTTCCCGGCGGCCTTTTTCGCGTGCGCCTTTCGGGGGTGTCGCCCGGCGATTGTTGCGCCGGTGGAAACGCTGTGGCGCGGGCGGGCCGGCTTCACGGCGGGGCCGCGGCGGACTACCTCTGGTCCATCGTCAGCGCTCTTCTTTTCGGGAGTCCCCGCCATGTCCGCCCAATCCGCCACCCCCGGTGTCCGTCCGGTCCTCGCCGCCGTGGAGGGCATGGCCACCTCCGATGGCGCCGGGGTCAGCATGACCCGCATGCTGGGAACGCCCCGCCTGCGCACGCTCGACCCCTTCCTGATGCTGGACCTGTTCGGGTCCGACCGGCCGACCGACTATCTGGCCGGCTTCCCCGACCATCCCCACCGCGGCTTCGAGACGGTCACCTACATGCTGGCCGGCCGCATGCGCCATGCCGACAACCACGGCCATGAAGGCGTGATCGAAACCGGCGGCGTGCAGTGGATGACCGCCGGCCGCGGCCTGATCCATTCGGAAATGCCGGAGCAGACCGAGGGGCTGATGCGCGGCTTCCAGCTGTGGATCAACCTGCCGGCCCGGCTGAAGATGACCGATCCGCGCTATCAGGAGTTCCCGGCCGCCTCCATCCCGGTGGAGCGGCGCGAGGACGGCGCCACCGTCACCGTGATCGCCGGCGACACCGCCCGCGGCACCGCCGGACCGGTGCGGGCCGAGGCGACCGACGCCCGTTACTTCGACGTCAGCCTGCCGCCGTCGGTGTCCTTCGCCGAACCGCTGCCGGCCGGCCACACCGCCTTCCTCGTGCTGTTCGAAGGCACGCTGGATGTCGGCGGCGAGGGGCTGATGTCGGGACCGCGGGTGATCGTGCTGGGCGACGGCGAGCGGGTGGAGGCGACCGCCGGGGCCGACGGCGCGCGCTTCCTGCTGCTGGCCGGCGAGCCGATCGGCGAACCCATCGCCTGGGGCGGTCCCTTCGTCATGAACACGCGCGAAGAGGTGATGCAGGCCTTCCGCGACTTCGAGGAAGGGCGCATCTGAGGTGCATCCGACCGGCGGATGCCGCGCGCCTGCCCGTCCTGCGGGAGAGGTGCGCGGCATCTCGTGCCTTGCACCCCCGCCATCCCCGGTTATCATGGCGCAATCCGTGTTAATACGAACGATGGCGGGGAGCCGGGGCGATGCGTGCAAAGGGTCTGTTGGGTGGGTTCAAGGCGGCTGCTGCCGCCGGCGTTCTGGCCCTGACGCTGGCCGCCGGCCTGTCGACCGCCAAGCCCGCCGCCGCCGTGGACTTGTCCAAGGCGGCCGCCGATTTCGGGCCGGAGGGCGCCTGGACCAACCAGTGCGACATCGACCGGATGACCGACAGCAAGACCTGCCGGCTGATGATCTACCGCCTGTTCGACGACGGGAAGGATGTCGGCTTCATCGCGCTCAGCGTCATCCCGACCGGTAACGACTTCCACCTGTTCCTGACCACCAGCCAGGGGCTGGTCGACCGCTGCGCCATCCGCGTCGACCGCCAGCCGCGCATCGAATCGCATGTCGCGACGCTGAACATGTGCATGTTCCCGAACTTCGTGTCCGGCCGCGTCGCCGACCAGTTCCGCAACGGCTCGACCATCCTGGTCCGCGTCAGCTCGCCGCGCCTGGGCAAGCGCGATATCGATTTCCCGCTGAACGGCTTCTCCCGCACCTTCGAGGAGATGCAGCGCAGCCTGCAGTGAGTGCGGGGATGCGGTACGTGGCTATCCCGAGACTCCTCGCCGCGTACCCCCTCACCCTAACCCTCTCCCCGCTTTCAGCGGATCTGCGATCCGCCTGTCGCGTCAGCGCAAACGAAGTTTGCGCTGACGCGGGGGAAGAGGGGATTATCGTGCCTCACCCCGGCAGCCGTTCGCCGGTCACGCCCGGAATCTTCACCGCCAGACCGCGCGGGGTCGACACGCTGTCGGGCTGGATGTCGCCCGGCGTCGTCGCAGCCGCAGGATCGCCGGATAGCTCTCCGCCCGCGCGAACAGGCCCTGGGCCTGTTCCGCCGGCCGATCGACAGCATGGTTTCCGCCAACTCGTCGAAAAGCCGGGCTTCATCGGGGCCGGGATTTCCCCCGTTCCGCCGCGGTGCGTGGATACCGGCATTGGGTTGTTCTTTATGACCTTGAAATGATAATTAAAAGCAAATGCAAAACTTCATAAACATCGATGCGCACTCGATGCGGGAAGAGGCGCGTAATATTACCAATCATATATAGAAATTAACCATAAAAATGCGGGATAACTTTACGGAAGATCTGTGGTGCCCGGATGATGGCAGAGCCTATCCTTTGGTGGTGAAGAACCGGCACGCTCCGGCGGCGTCGCAGCCGACGGAACGCGTTGCGGGGGAGCGATCGAGGGATTCCCATGACCGGTTGGCCCGCTACCTGGATACGCGGTTGCGTTCTGATGCTGATGCTGCTGGCGATGGCCGCTTCGTCCCTGCCGGTGGAAGGGCGGGCGACGGCGCCGAACCGGATCGTGCTGGTGCTGCATTCCTACCACCAGGGCTATGAATGGACCGACCATCAGGCCGCCGGGATCGGCAAGGAACTGGCGGCCTCGGCGCCCAACGCGTCGGTTGTCACCCATTACCTGGACTGGAAGCGCTTTCCAGAGGTGCAGGGGCACGACCGGCTGCGGGCGCTCATCAGCCATCGGCTCCCCAGGGGCTCCGTCGACGTGATCGTCTCGACCGACGATGCTGCGCTGATTTTGGCGCTCGATCTGCGGAGGGAGCTGTATGGCCCGGTGCCGCTGGTGCATGGCGGCGTGATCGGAGCCTCGGCGCGCCGGCTGACCGAATACGAAGCCAACGTGATCGGCGTGGACGAGGGCAAGGACATCGAAGGCACGGTGCGCATGGCGATGGCCGCCGATCCCGGGCTGCGCCGCCTGTTCGTCCTGCGCGACCACACCGAATCGGGAACGGCGCTGGACACCCAGATCGATGAGCTTGCCGCCGCCGGCCGCTTTCCCGCCGGACTGGAGCGCCAGATCCTGCCCGACCTGCCCTTTGCCCGGCTGGAGGAGCAGCTGGCGACCCTGCCGCCGGACAGCGCCGTGCTGCTGGGCACCTACGCGACCGACCGTGACGGTCTGGTCCTGCCGCCCGAGCAGTTCCTGGAACTGATGAGCGAGAAGAGCAGTGCGCCGATCTATGGCCTGCAGGAATATCTTCTGGGCCGCGGCATCGCCGGCGGCAGCCTGCTGAGCGGGCTGGAGCATGGACGCGCGGTCGGCTCGCTGGCCGCGGCGATCGTGAATGGCAGATCCATCGCCTCCCTGCCGGCGGAGCGGCCGGAATCCGTCATCCGGGCGATGGATTACCGGCAGGTGGACCGTTACGGGCTCGATCTGTCGCGGGTGGGGCCGCTCGACCGGCTGGTGAACAAGCCCTTCTCCTTCCTGGAGACCTACCGCTGGCTGGTGATTACGGTCGGCATCGTCATCGTGCTGCTGACGGTCATGGTGCTGATCCTGTCCTTCGCGTTGCGCCAGCGCCGGGCCGCCGAGGCGGCCCTGCTGCACAGCAATCAGGCGCTCAGCCAATCGCGCCGGGACCTGCAGGCCAAGCTGGAGGAGTTGACCGTCAGCCGGGAGGCGCTGTGCGAACGCGAAAGGCGGATGCGGCTGGTGGCGGAGGCGTCGCGCGACATCATCTGGAGCTGGAACATTGCGGCCGACACCCGCGTCCTGTCCGGCCGGGTGGTGGAACTGCTGGGCGTTGACGCCCTCAGCATCGATTCGCGGGCGGCCTGGCTCGACCGCATCCACCCCGACGACCGTGGCAGGGCGGAAGAGGCGCTGCAGCGCCACCTGTCCGGCGAATTGCCGGAATACCGGTCGGAATACCGGGTCCGGCACCGCGACGGCAGTTACCTGTGGTTCTACGCGACCGGCAAGGCCCTGTTCGACGACACCGGAAGGCCGGTGATGATGGCCGGCTCCTACACCGACATCACGGCGGAGAAGCGGCAGCAGGATTGGCTGGATCACCTGGCCCATTTCGATCCGCTGACCGGTCTGCCGAACCGGTTGACACTGGAAAAGCATGTCAGCCGGCTGATCGCCGACGACAAGTCCTCCGGCCATTCCCGGCCGCTGGCGCTGCTGTTCCTGGACATGGACAATTTCAAGTTCATCAACGACAGCTTCGGCCACAAGGCGGGCGACGAGTTGCTGATGGCGCTCGGCCTGCGCGTCCGCCGGGCGGCCGGCGAGGGGCTGTTCATCGCAAGGCTGGGCGGTGACGAATTCGTCGTGGTCGTCCATGGCGGCGAGCCCGGCGAGCCGGCCGACGTGGCGCAACGGCTGGAACAGGCGCTGGCCGCTCCCTTCCTGGTCGAAGGGCAGCATTTCTTCGTCACCTGCAGCGTCGGCATCGCCCGCTATCCCTGGGATGGACGTTGCTTCGACGATCTGCTGCAGAATGCCGACACCGCCATGTACCGGGCCAAGGACAGCGGGCGCGGACGTATCTGCACCTTCACCCCCGAGATGAACCGCCGGGTGGTGGAGCGCATGCGGATGCTGAGCCGGGCGCGGCTGGCCTTCGACCGCCAGTCCTTCAGCCTGCAATACCAGCCCCAGGTGGCGACGTCCGACGGCCGGGTCCGCGGATTCGAGGCGCTGATCCGCTGGACCGATGCGGAACTGGGGCCGGTCTCCCCCGACCGCTTCATTCCGGTGTGCGAGGATTCGGGGCTGATCGTCCCGCTCGGCCTGTGGGTGCTGGAGACGGCCTGCATCGAGGCGATGGGGCTGGCCTGCCGCGGCATCGGCAGCATCACGATGAGCGTCAACATGTCGGCGGTGCAGCTCGCCCAGAACGATTTCGTGCCGCGGGTGCTGGAGGTGCTGGACCGAACCGGCCTGCCGCCGAACCGGCTGGAGCTGGAGATCACCGAGTCGCAGATGATCGGATCGCTGGACGCCGCCATCGACAAGCTGAACGCGCTGCGACAGATCGGCGTCCACATCGCTTTGGACGATTTCGGCACCGGCTATTCGTCGCTGACCTATCTGCGGACCCTGCCGATCAGCACGCTGAAGCTCGACAAGGCCTTCATCAACGACGTTCATCGCCGGCCCGACGCGCGCAGCATGGTGTCGTCCATCTCGCGCATCGCCCACGACCTGAGTCGCTGCGTGGTGGCTGAGGGGGTGGAGGAACTGGCCCAATGGGAGGCTCTGTCACGGATGGGCTGCGACATGATCCAGGGCTATTTCGTCAGCCGGCCGCTGCCCGCCGACCGCATCGACGGCTTCCTGGCGGCTTGGGAGGAGCGGCGTATGGTCTTGCCCATCGTTTCCCGCGACGACGTGGTGGTCGGCATGTCAACTGCCGGGGCGAACCGGCAGCCGAATGGCCGCGAGCCGGTCTGATCGGGGGGATCGTTCAACGAGACGGATGCCCAAACGAAAGACGCCCCGCAGGCGGGCTGCGGGGCGTTTTTCGAAAGCGAGGCTCGGTGGGACCAGTGTCCCGGGATCAGTGCCGGGTACGGGCCGGGGTGATGTAGACGCCGTCCCAATCGACACCGAACAGGGCGTCGTCGCCGGCCTCCTCGACCAGATCGTCATATTCATGGGCTTCGATCAGCCCGAAGATGGAGGCGGTACCGGAGGCGTCCAGATCGCAGGTCACCACATGGCCGTTCACCTCGACCGAGGTGAAGAACACTTCCGGCAGCTCCATGCTGTCCAGGTCGGCGGTGACGGCGCTTTCGATCTCGTGGATGGTGCGGGAGGAGAGCGAGACCCGGAGCTTCGCCGCCTGGGAGGCCCAGACGATGCGCTTCACGTGGGCCGGCTCCTTCATCTCTGCGACGCCCGGCGCCTCGTCGCCTTGGCCGGCCATCGCGATCATCCGGGAAACCAGGGTCGAGGTGCTGCTGGGTGCGCGCATGGAAGCCTCCGCTCGTTCGATGGCGACAGATTTGCGCGCAGGCGGTTAACGGGGTCTTAAGCCGGGACCGGGGCCAAAGCCTTACTCCCACTGAGGTATGGCCTATCCGATCGGTTCTAGCCGGCGGCGAGGGCGGCGGCGACCCCGGCGGCGACCCGCGCATTGTTGCGGATCAGCGCGATGTTGGCGGTCAGGCTGCGCCCGCCGGTGATGCGCTCCAGCGCCGCCAGCAGGTGGGGAGTGATGTCCTTTCCCTTGATTTCCTTGGATTCCGCGTCGGCCAGCGCCTCGGTGACGGCGGCTTCCATGGCGTCGGCGTCGAGCGCGTCGACGGGCGGGATCGGGTTCGCCAGCAGCACGCCGCCGTCCAGGCCAAGCTGCCACTTCGCCCGCAGGATGTCCGCCACCTCGGTCACGTTGTCACAGCGATGATCGACCGGCAGGCCGCTGCGGCGGCTGTAGAAAGCAGGAAATTCGTCTGTGCCGAAGCCCAGCACGGGGACTCCGCGGGTCTCCAGCACCTCCAGCGTCTTGGGCAGGTCGAGAATCGACTTGGCCCCGGCGCAGACCACGCAGACCGAGGTTCGGGCCAGCTCGTCGAGGTCGGCGGAGATGTCGAAGCTGGTCTCCGCCCCGCGATGAACGCCGCCGATGCCGCCGGTGGCGAAGACCGGGATGCCGGCCAGCCGCGCCCCGATCATCGTCGCCGCCACCGTGGTTGCCCCCAGCGCCCGAGTCGCGATGGCGACGGGCAGGTCGCGGCGGCTGAGCTTGCGCACGGCATGGCCGCCGGTCGCCAGACGTTCGAGCGCCTCGTCGTCCAGCCCGATGCGGATTCGCCCGTCCATCACCGCGATGGTGGCGGGGATCGCCCCGGCGGCCCGCACCTCCGCCTCCAGCGCGCGGGCGGTCTCCAGGTTGCGGGGGTAGGGCATGCCGTGGGAGATCACCGTCGATTCCAGGGCCACCACCGGGCGGTTGGCGGCAAGCGCGTCGGCGACCTCGGGGGTCGGCAGCAGGATCGGGTGCATGCGCTGGGTCTCCGCTGTTGGGCGCCCTATATTAGGACGCATGTCCGCTGCACACCAATTCAATCCAGATCGCCCGCACCCCGACAGGTGGATCAGGGTCCTGCCCGAGGGCCTCTATGTCGAGCCGGGGGGCTTCCACATCGACCCGGTGCGCCCGGTGGAGCGCGCGGTCGTCACCCATGGCCATTCCGACCATGCGAGGCCGGGCAACCGCCATGTGCTGGCGACTCCGGGCACGCTCGCCATCATGCGCCAGCGGATGGGGGAGGGGGTGGGGGGAAGCCTGCAAGCGCTGGAGTATGGCGAGACCTTGCGGATCGGCGATGTCGATGTGCGGCTGGTGCCGGCCGGCCATGTGCTGGGCAGCGCGCAGGTGGTGCTGGAGCATGCCGGGTCGCGCGTGGTGGTGTCGGGCGACTACAAGCGCCGCTTCGACCGCACCTGTGCGCCTTTCGAGCCGGTGCCTTGCGACGTCTTCGTGACCGAGGCGACCTTCGGCCTGCCGGTGTTCCGCCATCCGCCCGACCTGGGCGAAGTGGGGAAGCTGCTGCATTCGATGGCGCTGTTCCCGGAGCGCAGCCATGTCGTCGGCGTCTATGCGCTGGGCAAATGCCAGCGGCTGATCACGCTGCTGCGGGCGGCGGGATACGACCGGCCGATCTGGCTGCATGGCGCGCTGGAGCCGCTGTGCCGGCTATATCGCGATTGGGGCGTGGAACTGGGGGAACTGCGGCCGGCCACGGTGGCGGCGAAGGAGGATCTGAAGGGCGCGCTGGTGCTGGCCCCACCGGCGGCGGTGGCCGACCGCTGGGCGCGGCGGCTGGCCGATCCGGTGGTGGCGGTGGCGTCGGGCTGGATGCGGGTGCGCCAGCGTGCCCGCCAGCGCGGGGTGGAACTGCCGCTGGTCATCTCCGACCATGCCGACTGGGACGAACTGTGCCAGACGCTGGAGGATGTCGGCGCGCCGGAGGTCTGGGTGACGCATGGGCGGGAGGAGGCGCTGGTCCATTACGCCACCAGCCGCGGCATCCGCGCCCGCGCCCTGGCGCTGATCGGCTTCGAGGACGAGGATTCGGAAGGGCTGTCGGGAGGAGAGGCGTCGTGAACCGCTTTGCCGCGCTGATCGACGCGCTGGTCTTCATGCCGTCGCGCAACGGCAAGATCCGCCTGATGGTCGAGCATTTCGCCACCGCGCCGGATCCCGAGCGCGGATGGGCGCTGGCGGCGCTGACCGGGGCCTTGAGCTTCCGCGAAGCCAAGCCGGCGGCGATCCGCGAACTGGCGGCGACCAGGGTCGATCCGCAGCTTCTGGCGCTGTCCTACGACTATGTCGGCGATCTGGCGGAGACGGTGGCGCTGATCTGGCCGGAGCGTCCGGAAAGGGCCAACAGCCTGCCGCCCAGCCTGGACGAGGTGGTGGAGGGCTTGCAGGCCGCCAGGCGCGGGCAGGTGATCGGGCTGGTGGAGGGCTGGCTCGACACGCTCGACACGTCGGGGCGCTTCGCTTTGCTGAAGCTGATCACCGGGGCACTGCGCATCGGCGTGTCGGCGCGGCTGGCCAAGACGGCGCTGGCGGACTGGGGCAAGGCGGCCCGGCCGGAGGTGGGCGTCGATGACGTGGAGGAGGTCTGGCATGGGCTGACCGCCCCCTATGCGGAACTGTTCGCCTGGCTGGAGGGGCGGGCCGAGCGGCCGGCGACCGGCTCCGGCGCCGGGTTCCGCCCGATGATGCTGTCCCACCCGCTGGAGGAGGAGGACCGGGCGGCGCTCGACCCCGCCGCCTATGCCGCCGAATGGAAGTGGGACGGCATCCGCGTGCAGCTGGTGGCCCGCGGCGGTGAGCGGCGGCTCTACAGCCGCACCGGCGACGACGTGTCCGGCGCCTTCCCCGACATTGTCGATCACATGAGCTTCGACGCGGTGCTGGACGGCGAATTGCTGGTGGCGCGCGACGGGGTGGTGGCGCCCTTCAACGACCTGCAGCAGCGGCTCAACCGCAAGACGGTGACGGCGCAGATGCTGCGCGACGGGCCGGCCTGGGTGCGGCTATACGACATCCTGTTCGACGGCGGGGAGGATCTGCGCGGCCTGTCCTTCGTCGAGCGCCGCGCCCGGCTGGAGCGCTGGTACGAGGCGGTGCGGCCGCGGCGGATGGATCTGTCGCCGCTGGTGCCCTTCGGCGGCTGGGACGAGCTGGTGGCTCTGCGCGAGGGCGCGCGGGAGAACGGCATCGAGGGGCTGATGCTGAAGCGGCGCGACAGCGCCTATCTGGCCGGGCGGCCGAAGGGGCCGTGGTTCAAGTGGAAGCGCGGGGCGCTGACGCTCGACACCGTGATGATGTACGCCCAGCGCGGCCACGGGAAGCGGTCGAGCTATTATTCCGACTACACCTTCGGCGTCTGGCGCGATCATGAGTTGGGCCGGGAGCTGGTGCCGGTCGGCAAGGCCTATTCCGGCTTCACCGATGCCGAGCTGATCGAACTGGACCGCTGGGTGCGCAACCACACCACCCGCCGCTACGGCCCGGTGCGCGAGGTGGAGGCCGGGCTGGTGCTGGAGGTCGCCTTCGACAGCGTGCATCCGTCGACCCGGCACAAGAGCGGGCTGGCGATGCGCTTCCCGCGCATCCACCGCATCCGCTGGGACAAGCCGGCGCCGGAGGCGGACCGGCTGGAGACGCTGGCGGCGATGGTGGTGGGGTGAGGGGGGTGGAGGCTGCGATTGCTCCCTCGAGTCCTGCCCCCTCCCTAACCCTCCCCCGCTCACGCGGGAGAGGGAACTCCGCCGCCCCTCAATACCCCTGCGCCTGCCCGCCGAAGACGCCCTTGGCCCAGGCGCCGATACGGTGGCGCCATTGTTCGTGCCAGATGTAGACGCTGCCCTTGACCCAGTTCATCTGGATCGCGCGGCGCTGGCCTTCGAAGGGATAGTGGCCGTGCCAGGAGGTGTCGCTGCGGCGGAAGCACATCAGGGTGCCTTCCTCCGGCGGGACCTCGGCGGCGTAATCCTCCAGGTTCTGGGAGCGCAGGATGCGCAGACGGCCGCCGGTGGCCTCCCAGGGCGGGTTCATGTAGATCAGCACCGTGATGACCTTGCTGGCCGAATCCGGATGGATCTTGCCGTCGGTCGGCCGGCACATGCCGCGCGCCGTGAACATGGTCGGGTAGCCCGACAGGTCGAGCCCGAACTTGTCGGAAAAGGCCTTGCAGACCTCCGGCCCCTTCAGTTCGGCGATCAGCCGGTCGAAGCTCGGCCCCTGGGGGAAGACGCCCAGCGGGATCGAGCCGGGCCGGTCGACCTTGGGATAGTCGCGGTGCAGCTCCTCGAGAAACTCGCGCTTCACGAAGCCGGGAACGCACAGGAAGTCGTAGGGGTCGTGCTGCAGAGGGGTGGCGCGGAACTTGTCCAGATCGAGCATGGACATGGGTACGGAACTCCCAAAGAGCGTGCCGACGGTGGCTTTGCCCCCCAAAACCGGCGTCACTTAACCACGACGGAAGTTTTATGCAATAGGTTTGTCAGGGAAGCAGAGCTCCTGCCGCGCCCGCCATTCGGGGCCGACATAGTTGACGATGATCGACTTGCGCACGCCGTCGATCGGACGTTTCTCGAATCCATGCCAGGTATTATCGGCGGGGATAAAGATCAGGCCTTCATTGAAGGCGTAGGGTGCGCGGGCGACCACCGTCCGTGTTGCGTCCAGCACGTCGGTGCCCCAGTGCGAGCAGTTCGGACCCTTGGACAGATAGATCAGCATCGTGAATTTCTTGACGCCGATGTCGGTGTGCGGCTCCAGCCAGAAGCCGTCGGTGTCCTGGCAATATTCGATGCGCAGGCTGGTGCCGGACAGGTCGACGCTGCAGGTGCGCTGGATCGCCTCCACCACCGGGCGGCCCTGGAAGGCCTGGGCGACCGTCTCGCACACCGCATGTTTCGCCCGGTTCTCCTCGCCGAAATAGGTGCGCGACGCGTTGTTGGTCTCGCGCTTGCCGTAGGTGTCGGACACCCGCGGCGGCCCCCAGGGCAGGGCGGCGATGGCGTCGGCGTCGTCCTCCGGCAGGGCTTCGGACAGCAGCCAGTGATTATAAGGCGTCTCGGACAGCCGGCTGCGCTCCAGGCAGCGCAGGAAGGAGGCGGAAACGGCGTCGGCGGTGGTCATGATGGCGATGGGTCCGGGTCCAGGGGCGTCCGGTTCGGGACGGTCGGTTTGCCGGCGCTTATGCCATGGCCCGCGCACGAACGCCGCCCCCAAACCGGCGGGACCCGCGGGGTGCGCGCATTGGCCGCGCCCGCACCCCGCCGCCCCATCGTTACGCCAGACCGTGCCGCTTCCGGTGGGCCGACAGGCGGCGCATCGCCTCCTCGGCGACGATCCGCGTCTCGTCCATCGGCCGATAGCTCCAATGGTCGAGCGAACCGTCGAAGGGCCGGGTGATGCCGTCCTGGTACAGCCCGTCATGGAAGGCGCGGAACTTGGGCGACCCGCCGTCCAGCTCGATCACATAGACCGGCTTGCCGGTGGAGCAGGCCTCCGACGTCATCGACACGCTGTCGCAGGTCACCACCACCGCATCCGCCAAGCCCAGATAGGCGAAATAGGGGTTCTCGCCGGTGCCGTCCCACACCTCCGCCGGCAGGCCGGACAGGCGGGCGCGCAGGATCGCCTCGTTGTCGGCGCCGGTGCGGCGCGACGGGGTGACCATCAGCCCGGCACCATGGCTGCGCGTCAGGTTGGCCAGCCGTTCCGCCACGTCGCCCATGATGGTGGGCGTCAGGCGGTAGACCCCGTTGTCGCCGCCGATCAGCACGGCGATGCGCGGATGCGGCAGATGGGCCAGCCGCGGGGCGAAGCGTTCGGCGGCGTCGGCCAGGATGGCGGGCGTCACCCGGTGCAGCGCCCCGCGCGTCACCAGAACGTTGTCGGCCCGCAGCTTGTCGTGGCGCGGCACGACGACCAGATCGAAATGCCGCGGGTTCATCACCGGGTCCTGGATCTGGACGGTGAAGGTCCGCCCGCGCGACTGGCGGCGCACCGCCAGCGAGACGGCGATGGACTGCCGGCCGGTGCCGATCAGGATGTCGGGCCAGGGCGGCTCCACCGGATCGCCCTTGGGGCCGGCGGCGAAGCGGTTGCCGATCCGCCAGTAGGGGGTCAGCTGGCGCCAGGGGGTGCGCAGATGGACGCGCTTGATCACCGGCGTCAGGCCCAGCGCCTCGGCCAGCCCGATGCACTGGTTTTCCATGCCGGCCTTGCCGTCCGACACGACCCAACACGTCAAAGGTTGCATGAGAACTCGGATCGTTGGAGCTGTGGAGGGGATTGCGGCGAAATGACCGCTATCCGGGTTGCTCGCCCTTGCGGGGGTTTCGGTCTTGGCGTAGACACCATGCCCGTGTAATATCCTTTCTCCAAATCATCCCCGGAGCGACCGAGTAAAACCATGCGGCGGGTCAAACTCGACCGAATTGACCGTCGGATTCTGCGCGATCTGCAGAACGACGGCCGGATGACCAACGTGGAGCTTGCCCGACGTGCCGGCATCTCCGCTCCGCCCTGCCTGCGCCGCGTCCGCGCGCTGGAGGAGGCGGGATTCATCCGTGGCTACCACGCCGACGTCAACCCCGATGCACTGGGGTTCGGCGTCACGGTGTTCGCCCAGGTCGGCCTCAGCAGCCAGGCCGAAGCGGACCTAAAGAAATTCGAGGAGCTCGTCAACAGCTGGCCGCTCGTGCGTGAGTGCAACATGCTGGCCGGTGAATATGATTTCGTGCTGAAGATCGTGGCGGAGGACTGGGACGACTACCAGCGCTTCCTGACGACCAAGCTGACGTCGGCGCCCAACGTCGCCCATGTGAAGTCGGCCCTGTCGATCCGCACCAGCAAGCACACCCCCGGCGTTCCCATCGACGTCGATTCGCCCGACATCCCGGAAGGGACCGAGGACGACGAGGACGAGGATTTCGTCGAGGACGAGGCCGAGACACCTGCCCGCGCCACCCGGCGCTGAACGGGCAAGGCGTAACGGCCTTCTACAGGGAAGATGCGGCGGCCTGGAGCAGGCCCGCCGCGGCTCCCCCCAGCACCACCCAGTGGATCGCCATGGCCCGGCGGGTCAGGGCGTAGAGCGCGGCCAGCATGATCGCCCAGGCCCAGATCATGTGTCCGGCAGACTGCCCGTGCGGCAGCAGCACCGCCATTCCCAGATAGACGCCCAGGTTCAGGATCACCCCCACCACCGCCGCGGCGATGGCGGCCAGCGCCCCCGCGGCCAGACGGTTGTGGATCAGCCGCTCCACATAAGGGGCTCCGGCGAAGATGAACAGGAAGCAGGGCAGGAAGGTGACGTAGGTCGTCAGCGCCGCCCCCAGCGTTCCCGCCAGCCCCGGCGACAGGTCCCCCGGCCGGTTCCAGCCGGCGAAGAAGCCGACATATTGCGTCACCAGGATCAGCGGCCCCGGCGTCGTCTCGGCCAGGGCCAGCCCGTCGACCATCTCGCGCGGGCTGAGCCAGCCATAGGACTCCACCGCCTGCCCGGCGATGTAGGGCAGCACGGCATAGGCGCCGCCGAAGGTGACGAAGGCCGCCTTGGTGAACAGCGCCGCGATGCCGCGCCAGGGATCGGCCCCGAAGGCCAGCAGCACCGCCCCCACCGGCACCGCCCACAAGAGGACGAACAGCATCGCCAGTCCGAGCAGCCGTGCGGGCTTGGGCGCCGGCTCGTCCGGCTCGTCCTTCGCGGAGTCGCCGTCGGCCACCGGGTGCGGGTGGGCGAACCAGTGGCGGCCCGTCCGCGCCGCGACGCCGCCGACCGCCGCCGCGGCGCCGATGACCAGCGGGAAGGGCAGATGCAGCGCGAACAGGGCGAGGAAGGCGGCGCCGGCCATCGCCACCGCCGCCGGTCCCTTCAGCGTGCGGCGGCCCATCCGCCAGACCGCGGCGACGATGATCGCCACCACCGCCGGCTTGATGCCGTCGAACAGCGCGCCGACCAGCCCGGTGTCGCCATGGGCGGCGGCGATCCAGGACAGGACCAGCAGGACCAGGGCACCCGGCAGCACGAACAGCCCGCCCGCCACCAGCCCGCCGCGCACCCCGTGCAGCCGCCAGCCGATATAGGTGGCGAGCTGTTGCGCCTCCGGCCCCGGCAGCAGCATGCAGAAATTCAGCGCGTGCAGGAACCGCCTCTGGTCGATCCAGCGGCGGCGGTCGACCAGCTCGCTCTGCATCATCGCGATCTGCCCGGCCGGCCCGCCGAAGCTGGTCAGCCCCAGCCGCAGCCAGTAGAGGCAGAAGGTGCCGAAGGCAGGGACCGTGGCGGATTGCGCCAGCCTGGGCGGCGGAGCGGGCGGGGCGGGAGCGTCGGGAGCGTCGGTCATGGGGCCGCACCCTAACGCAAACCGGGCCGCAAGGCAGCGTCCACCGTCGGCCGGGGCAGCGGCGGGGCGCGCGGCCGAGACAATTGAGGGGCGGCCATGGCCTTCCGCAACGCCGGGGTTTAATATTGCAACCGCGAGCGCCGCCGTCGTGGCCGGCGCCGGGAGTCGGGGATTCTGGAGAATGAAGGCTTCCGCCCGCGGTCGCGCGGCTGTGTTGGGTGCGGCGCTGTGTGCCGGTATCGGGGTGTTCGCCGCCGGGATGTCGGCCTCCGTGGCAACGGCCCATGCCGCGGTCGGCGTCCATGCCGAGGAGATCGTCCGCTTTCCGTCCACCGACGGCGACCTGACCGGCGGGGCGCCGACCATGCTGAGCGGGCGGCTGCTGCGGCCCTCGGGCGCCGGACCGCACCCGGCAGTGGTCATGCTGCATGGCTGCGGCGGCCTCTATGCCCGCAACGGCCGGGTGTTGCCGCGCCATGTCTGGTGGGCCACCCACCTGCAGCGCCAGGGCTTCGAGGTGCTGATGGTCGACAGCTTCGGCCCGCGCGACGTGGACGAGGTCTGCACCACCGCGCTGAAGGACCGCACCGTCCGCGCCACGATGGAGCGCAAGCGCGACGCCTGGGGGGCGCTGGCCTTCCTGCGCCGTCGGCCGGAGGTGGACCATGCCCGCATCGGACTGATCGGCTGGTCGCAGGGGGCGGGCACCGTGCTGGCCGCCTATGGCGCCGGCGAGGACGGGCCGGCGGGATCGGAGGCCGGCGGTTTCCGTGCCGCCGTGGCCTTCTATCCCGGCTGCCGGGCGCCGCTGAGCGACGAGGACTGGCAGCCCGACGGTCCGCTGCTGCTGCTGATCGGCGACAAGGACGACTGGACCCCGCCGCAGAACTGCGTCGATTTGTCCGGGCGCGAGGGCGTGAAGGACCGGATGGAACTGGTGGTCTATCCCGACGCCTACCACGGCTTCGACGCGCCCGACGCCCCGGTGCGCAAGCGCAAGGACCTTGCCACCGCACCCGATGGAACGGCCCATGTCGGCACGAACGAAGACGCCCGCTCGGACGCGATCCGGCGGGTGATGGAATTCTTCAGGGACAAGCTGCGGGGGTAGGGGGGCTGACGTCCCCTCTCCCCGATGGGGCTATGGAATTCACACATCTCAGCGTCACTTAAGACGTTGAAATAAAGCAATTTTGTCGGCCGTCATTCCCGCGAAGGCGGGAATCCAGCCACATCCGCCGCTGATCTGCGGAGTTTCCTGGATCCCCGCCTTCGCGGGGATGACGCAAAGTTCCTTTTGTCTCAGAAGCTTAGCGATGCCTGGAATTGTGTGAATGCCATAGCCCCGATGGGGAGAGGGTTACACCCTCAGCGGAACTCGACCGAAACGATCTCGTACAGCTTGGAGCCACCGGGGGTGGAGACCTCCACGCTGTCGCCGACGGACTTGTTGATCAGGGCGCGGGCCAGCGGCGCCTGGATCGACAGCAGGCGGTTCTTGATGTCGCTCTCGTCCTGGCCGACGATCTGATAGGTCGTCTCCTCGTCCGTGTCCTGGTCGGCCAGGGTCACGGTCGCACCGAACTTCACGGTGTTGCCCGTCAGCTTGGCCGGGTCGATGACCTCGGCACGGCTGATCTTGTCCTCAAGCTCCAGAACGCGGCCTTCAATGAAGCTCTGACGTTCGCGCGCCGCGTGATACTCGGCGTTTTCCGAAAGGTCGCCATGTTCGCGGGCTTCCGCGATGGCTTTGATGACCGCCGGGCGTTCGGTGATCTTAAGGTGCTTCAATTCCTCCTGGAGGCGGTTGAAGCCCGCCGCTGTCATCGGAACTTTTTCCATGTTCGGTCCATCACCGCTTGCAGTCGTTCGACCTGTCCAAAGCGACATCAAGGACGAAGACGGCGCGGAGGAGGTCCGCCGCGCCGTCGTCCGTCCTTAATACGATCCGCTAAGGTACGACTGCAACGGGGCGACTTCAAGGCTGCCGTTCCGGAGTGCGGCAATCGCTTCCACCGCCGCGCGTGCTCCCGCCACCGTGGTGTAGTACGGAATGTTGTAGGTCAGCGCGGTGCGGCGCAGGCTGAAGCTGTCGGACAGCGCCTGGGCGCCTTCCGTGGTGTTGATGACCAGATGCACGTTGCCGTTGATCATGGCGTCGACGATGTGCGGCTGGCCTTCCACCACCTTGTTGATGGTCTCCGCCGGCACGCCGGCATCGCTCAGCACCTTGGCGGTGCCCGACGTGGCGAGGATGCGGAAGCCCATGTCGTGCAGCTTCTTGGAGATCACCGCCAGCGCCGGCTTGTCGCGGTCCTTGACCGAGACGAAGACGCTGCCCTTGACCGGCAGGGTGACGCCGGCCCCGAGCTGCGCCTTGGCGAAGGCCAGCGCGAAGTTGTGGTCGAGGCCCATGACCTCGCCGGTCGACTTCATCTCCGGACCCAGCACGATGTCGACGCCGGGGAAGCGGGCGAAGGGGAAGACGGCTTCCTTGACCGCGGTGTGCGGCGGGGTCGGGCCGTTCAGGGTGAAGGCGGACAGCTTCTCCCCCGCCATGACGCGGGCGGCGATCTTGGCGATGGCGGTGCCGGTGGCCTTGGCGACGAAGGGCACCGTGCGGCTGGCGCGCGGGTTGACCTCCAGGATGTAGACGGTGCCGTCCTTGACCGCGAACTGCACGTTCATCAGACCGACCACCTTCAGCGCATGGGCGAGCGCGTCGGACTGGCGGTTGATCTCGGCGATGATGTCGGCCGGCAGCGTGTAGGGCGGCAGGGCGCAGGCGCTGTCGCCGGAATGGATGCCGGCCTCCTCGATGTGCTCCATCACGCCGGCGACATAGACGTCGGTGCCGTCGCAGACGACGTCGACGTCGACCTCGATGGCGTCCTGCAGGTAGCTGTCGATCAGAACCGGGTTCTTGCCCGACACCTGCACCGCGGTGCCCATGTAACGCTGGAGCCCGGCCATGTCGTGGACGATCTCCATCGCGCGGCCGCCCAGCACATAGGACGGACGGATGACGACCGGGAAGCCGATGCGGCTGGCGACCGCCTCCGCCTCTTCCAGCGAGCGGGCGAGGCCGTTGGCCGGCTGCTTCAGGTTCAGCTCATGCAGAAGCTTCTGGAAGCGCTCGCGGTCCTCGGCCAGATCGATGGCGTCGGGCGAGGTGCCGAGGATCGGGATGCCGGCGGCCTCCAGCGCGGCGGCGAGCTTCAGCGGGGTCTGGCCGCCGAACTGCACGATGCAGCCCAGGACATTGCCGTTGCGCTGCTCGACCCGCACCAGCTCCACCACGTCCTCGGCCGTCAGCGGCTCGAAATACAGGCGGTCGGCGGTGTCGTAGTCGGTGGAGACCGTCTCCGGGTTGCAGTTGACCATGATGGTCTCGATGCCGGCCTCCTGCAGGGCATAGACGGCATGGACGCAGCAATAGTCGAACTCGATGCCCTGGCCGATGCGGTTCGGACCGCCGCCGAGGATGACGACCTTGCGCTTGTCGGTCGGCTCGGACTCGCACTCCGCCTCGCCGGTCCCGTCGGTCTCGTAGGTCGAGTACATGTAGGGGGTGGCCGACGCGAATTCGGCGGCGCAGGTGTCGATGCGCTTGTAGACCGGGGTGACGCCGGCCATGCGGCGCGCCGCGGCGACCGCCGCCTCGGTGGTCTTGGCCAGCTCGGCCAGACGGGCGTCGGAGAAGCCCATCTGCTTCAGCTTCAGCCAGCCGGCCTTGTCGGTCGGCAGGCCGCCGTCGCGGATCGCCGCCTCGCGGTCGACGATCGCCTTGATCTGCTCCAGGAACCAGGGGTCGTACTTGGAGACGGCCTGGACCTCCTCCACGGTGAAGCCGTGGCGGAAGGCCTGGGCGATGACCAGCAGGCGGTCGGGGGTGGGGGTGGCGAGCGCGCCGCGGATGGCGGTGCGGTCCGGGGTCTCCTCTCCGCCGATCTTCACCTCGTTGAAGCCGGTCAGGCCGGTCTCCATCGAACGCAGGGCCTTCTGCACCGATTCCTGGAAGGTGCGGCCGATGGACATCGCCTCGCCCACCGACTTCATCGAGGTGGTCAGCAGCGGCTCCGAGCCCTTGAACTTCTCGAAGGTGAAGCGCGGCATCTTGGTGACGACGTAGTCGATCGTCGGCTCGAAGCTGGCGGGCGTGGTGCCGGTGATGTCGTTGGTCAGCTCGTCCAGCCGGTAGCCGACGGCCAGCTTGGCGGCGATCTTGGCGATGGGGAAGCCGGTGGCCTTGGACGCCAGCGCCGAGGAGCGCGACACGCGCGGGTTCATCTCGATCACGATCAGGCGGCCGTTGGCCGGGTTGACCGCGAACTGTACGTTCGAGCCGCCGGTGTCCACGCCGATCTCGCGCAGCACGGCGATCGAGGCGTCGCGCATGATCTGGTATTCTTTGTCGGTCAGCGTCAGCGACGGCGCCACCGTGATCGAGTCGCCGGTGTGGACGCCCATCGGGTCGATGTTCTCGATGGCGCAGACGATGATGCAGTTGTCGGCGCCGTCGCGCACGACCTCCATCTCGTATTCCTTCCAGCCCAGCACCGATTCCTCGATCAGCACCTCGCCGACCGGGCTGGCGCGCAGGCCGCCGCGCACGATGTCCTCGAACTCCGCCCGGTTGTAGGCGATGCCGCCGCCGGTGCCGGCCAGGGTGAAGCTGGGACGGATGATCGCCGGCAGCCCGACGAACTCCAGCGCGTCCATCGCCTCGGTCAGGGTGCGGACCATGCGCGACTTCGGCGATTCGAGGCCCAGCTTGTCCATGGCGTCGCGGAACAGGATGCGGTCCTCGGCCTTGGCGATGACGTCGCGCTTGGCGCCGATCATCTCCACGCCGAGACGCTCCAGCGTGCCGTCGTCGGACAGCGCCATCGCCGTGTTCAGCGCGGTCTGGCCGCCCATGGTCGGCAGAAGCGCGTCGGGACGCTCCTTCTCCAGGATCTTGGCGACGACGGCCGGGGTGATCGGCTCGATGTAGGTGGCGTCGGCCAGACCGGGGTCGGTCATGATGGTGGCCGGGTTGGAGTTGACGAGGATGACCCGGTAGCCTTCCTCGCGCAGCGCCTTGCAGGCCTGGACGCCGGAATAGTCGAACTCGCAAGCCTGTCCGATGACGATCGGACCCGCGCCGATGATGCAGATGGATTTGATGTCGGTGCGTTTGGGCATGGGTCCGCTTCTCTGAAGTGTGGTCAGCCGAAAACCCCCCGGCGCCGGAGGACCGGAGACGGAGAGCGGGGATGGGCATGTCGTGCAAGGCCCCCTTATAGGGGGTTCGGGGCCGGGGGGGAAGGGGTGGCATGGATGTCACCCTCGCATGACTGAATCTCGGGCACGGCACCGCCGCCCCATGCGGGTCTTGAACCGGGCGGGAAAGGGACGCATCAATTCCCATTCTCCCGTCTCGCATACCCTTTGGAGATACGCCCCGATGAGCCACGCATTCGCCAAGGACAGCCGCGCCTGCGCCGCCTGCGTCTCGTGGGGCGGGGAGCGCGCGCTGTCGGAGGACAACACGCTGGTCTACGTCGCCCGCCACGGGGTGGAGGGCGAATGCCGCACCGCCAGCAGCCAGGACTACCGCCGCGTCACCAAAGGCTATCACACCTGCACGGCCTGGGCGCCGCTGCCGATGCTGAAGAAGCATGGCGGGCGGATCGGCCACACGGCGGCGGGCCAGGCGCATGCACCGGTCACCGCTGCGGCGTCCCGGCCGATGCCGCCGGCCTCCCAGCCGGTGCCGGCCGCCGCCGCCTTCGCCGACGCGCCGGTCGCGACACCGGTGCTCGACGTGCCGCCGCCGCCCTGCCGTGCCGACCCCATCGACGTGGAGCAGTCGCCGCAGGTCCGCGTGCTCTACACCCATTGGCTCCGGCTGAAGCGCAAGCGCCGCATGCCGCTGGCGGTCGAGATCGACACCGCCCAGGTGCGCGAGAGCGTGCCGCGCATCGCCCTGATGGAGCCGACCGCCGACGGCAGCGATTTCGTCTATAGATCCTGCGGCCGCGCCCTGCAGCGCCGGCTGGACGGGCGGCCGACGACGCGGCGGGTGACGGAGTGCCATCCCGAACAGGCGGCGCGGCGCTGGCTGTCCGACCTGCGCCTTTGCCTGGAGAGCGGCGAGCCGCGTTGCCTGCTGGTGCGCGACGACCCGATGCTGCCGGGGGCGAAGTTCGTCGAGCTGCTGCTGCCGCTCGCCGACGTCGAGGGCGGGCCGGCGACGCGGGTGCTGGCCTACCGCCATGTGCCGGGCGGCTGAGGGAGGCGGCGATGAGCGACGTTCGGAAAGAGGAGCCGAAGAGGGAAGGACCCAAGGAAGGGCCGGGGCCGGAGATCGTCGGCGTCTGGCCGGCGGCGGTGTGGATCGTCGTCGGCGCCGGGCATTACCTGAACGACCCCGACCATTTCGCCGGCTGGAAGGGCGCGCTGTATTTCGTGCTGGGCACCGGTCTGGTGGCGCTGGTCGGTGGCATCGCCAGCCTGTCGGCCCGGCGCACCGTCGCCGGCATCCAGGAGCGGTTGCTGAAGGAGGTTCGCCACCGCCGCGATTGGGCGAGCTGGTGGGTGGCGCTGGGTTTGCGCGGGCTGATCGGACTGGGCGAGGCGGTGCTGGTGACGCTGCTGGCGCTTTGGGCGGTGGCGCTGCTGGGGTGAGGTGTCGGCTTCGAATGCCCCCTCCCCAACCCTCCCCCGCTGGGCGGGGGAGGGAGATTGGCGCTTGTCCGGGAGAGCAGCGGCAGTCCCTCCCCCGCCCAGCTCTCGCACAAAGCTACGCTTTGTGCTGACGCGGCAGGCGGACCGTAGGTCCGCTGAGAGCGGGGGAGGTTAGGTGGGGGCACTCGCCAGCCGACACCGTTTCCCGTGAAACGCAAACAGCCCCGCTCCTTCCGGAGACGGGACTGTTGCAGCAACCAGGCACTCACTTCTGGCTGGTCTTCATCGTCCAGCCGGGCTCCACGCCGTGCATGTCGGGCAGGCGGTGGGCGATGCCCTTGTGGCAGTCGATGCAGGTGTTCTGGCCGGTGAACAGATAGGTCTCGTGCATGTTCGCGGCGCGCGGGTTCTGCTTGGTGATGTCCATCGAGTCCGCGCTGTGGCAGTTGCGGCATTCCAGCGAGTTGTTGGACTTCAGACGAGCCCATTCGTGCTCGGCCAGCTCGCGGCGCTTGTCCAGGAACTTTTCGCGGGTGTCGATGGTGCCGAAGATCTTGCCCCAGACCTCCTTCGATGCCTGCATCTTGCGGGCGATCTTGTCGGTCCATTCATGCGGGACGTGGCAGTCGGGGCAGCTGGCGCGCACGCCGGACCGGTTGGTGAAGTGGATGGTCTGCTTCAGCTCCTCATAGGGATTGTCGCGCATCTCGTGGCAGCTGATGCAGAAGGCCTCCTTGTTGGTCGCCTCCAGGGCGGTGTTGAAGCCGCCCCAGAAGAGGACGCCGGCGATGAAGCCGCCCAGCGTCAGGAAACCCAGGCTGAAATGGATGCTGGGGCGGGCGAACAGCCGCCACAGGCACGTAAAGGCGGATCGGATCGTCATTTCTGGCCGCCTTGGGCATGGCCCAGGACCGCGTCGAAGTCGCGGAAGCTGTTGGGAACGATGGGCTGCGCGTCCGTCTGCTGGACGTGGCATTGGATGCAGAAGTAGCGGCGCGCCGCCACCGTGCCCAGCGTCTGGCCGTCACGGTCCTGGAAATGGGTGACCGACAGCATCGGCGCCTGCGAGCCGGCCGTGTTGCGGCGATCGTGGCAGGTCAGGCACTTGTTGATGTTCAGGTCGATCTGGTAGTCGCGGATGGCATGCGGGATCAGCGGCGGCTGGTCGGCGTAGTTGCGCACGCGCTTCTGGTCGTCGGTGATCTCGCGGTGGGTCGCCTCGGCCGGGACATCCAGGGTGATCGGATGGTTGGCGGAGGGGACGACGATCCCCCCCACCGTGCCGGTGCCGCCGGTTGCGGCAACCGGCTTGTCGGCGGCGACAACACCGGAGGTGACGCCGATGGTCAGGGCCGGGACGCCGGCCAGAAGGGCCAGCGCGGCGATCAGGAAACGGGTCTTCATGATGCCGGCACTCCTCAGGCGTTCACGACGGGCGTGATCTTGACCGCGCATTTCTTGAAGTCGGTCTGTTTGCTGATGGGATCGGTGGCGTCGAGCGTCACCTTGTTGATGAGGACCGTGTGGTCGAAGAAGGGGACGAAGACCAGGCCGCGCGGCGGCTTGTTGCGTCCGCGCGTCTCGACCCGCACCCGCACCTCGCCGCGCCGCGAGGTGACGCGCACCTCCTGGCCGCGCCGGACGTTCAGGTCCTTGGCGTCGTCGGGGTGCATGAACACCACGGCGTTGGGGAAGGCCTTGCGCAGTTCGGGAACCCGCATGGTCATTGATCCGCTGTGCCAATGCTCGATCACGCGGCCGGTCGACAGCCAGAACGGATAGTCGGCGTCGGGCGCCTCGGCCGGCGGCTCGTAGGGCAGGGCGAAGACATTCGCCTTGCCGTCCTTGTTGCCGTAGAAGCGCACGCCCTCGCCGGCCTTCACGTAGGGATCGAAGCCCTCGCGGTAGCGCCACTTGGTCTCCTTGCCGTCCACCACCGGCCAGCGCAGGCCGCGCTCCTGGTGATAGAGGTCGAAGGGGGCCAGATCGTGGCCGTGGCCGCGGCCGAAGGCGGCATATTCCTCGAACAGCCCCTTCTGGACGTAGAAGCCGGCGTCCTTGGCCTCGTGGTTCCCGTAGTTCGGGTCGAGGTCGGACAGCGGGAAGCGGTCGACCTGACCGTTGCGGAACAGCACGTCGTAGAGGCTCTTGCCGCGATATTCCGGCTTCTTGTTCAGAAGCTCCTCCGGCCACACCTCCTCGATCCGGAAGCGCTTGGAGAACTCCATCATCTGCCACAGGTCGGACTTGGCACCGTCCGGCGCGTCGACCAGCTGGCGCCACAGCTGGGTGCGGCGTTCGGCGTTGCCGTAGCCGCCCTCCTTCTCGACCCACATGGCGGTGGGCAGGATCAGGTCGGCGGCCAGCGCCGTCACGGTCGGGTAGGGATCGGAGACGACGACGAAGTTTTCCGGGTTGCGGTAGCCGGGGAAGGTCTCCTTCGCCGTGTTCGGGGCCGTCTGCATGTTGTTGTTGCACATGACCCAGTAGGCGTTGAGCTTGCCGTCCTTCAGCATGCGGTCCTGCTGGACGGCGTGGTAGCCGACCTTGTCGGGGATGGTCCCCTCCGGCAGCTTCCAGATCTCCTCGGCGTGTTTGCGGTGCGCGGGGTTGGTCACCACCATGTCGGCGGGCAGCCGGTGGGAGAAGGTTCCGACCTCGCGCGCGGTGCCGCAGGCCGACGGCTGGCCGGTCAGCGAGAAGGGACCGTTGCCGGGCTGGGAGATTTTGCCGGTCAGCAGGTGGATGTTGTAGACGAGGTTGTTGGCCCAGACGCCGCGGACATGCTGGTTGAAGCCCATGGTCCAGAAGGACACGACCTTCACCTTCGGGTCGGCATACAGCTCGGCCAGCGCCTCCAGCCGGTTCTTCGGCACGCCCGACAGCTCATGCGCCTTGTCCAGCGTGTAGGGCTCGACGAACTTGGCGAACTCGTCGAAGCTGATCGGGTCGGAGTCGTTGGCCTTGGCGGCGTTCTTCGCCTTCTGCTCCAGCGCATGCTCGGGACGCAGGCCATAGCCGATGTCGTCGCGGCCGCGCTTGAAGTTGCAGTGCTTCTCGATGAACTCCTTGTTCACCCGGCCGGTCTTGATGATGTGGTTGGCGATGTAGTTCAGGATCGCCAGATCGGAACCGGGGGTGAAGACCAGGCCGATGTCGGCGAGGTCGAAGCTGCGGTGCTCGAAGGTGGAGAGGACGGCGACCTTGCAGTCGGGATGGCTGAGACGGCGGTCGGTGACGCGCGTCCACAGGATGGGGTGCATCTCCGCCATGTTGGAGCCCCACAGCACGAAGGCGTCGGCCTGCTCCATGTCGTCGTAGCAGCCCATCGGCTCGTCCATGCCGAAGGTGCGCATGAAGCCGGCCACCGCCGACGCCATGCAGTGGCGGGCGTTCGGATCCAGGTTGTTGGAGCGCAGGCCGGCCTTCATCAGCTTGGAGGCGGCATAGCCCTCGTAGATGGTCCACTGGCCGGAGCCGAACATGCCGACGGCGGTCGGACCCTTCTTCTTCAGGGTCTCCTTCCACTTCTGCGCCATGATGTCGAAGGCGGCGTCCCAGCTGATCGGCGCGAACTCGCCGTCCTTGTCGTACTTGCCGTCCTTCATGCGCAGCAGCGGCTGGTTCAGCCGGTCCTCGCCATACATGATCTTGGACAGGAAATAGCCCTTCACGCAGTTCAGGCCGCGGTTCACCTCGGCCTTCACGTCGCCGTGGGTGGCGACCACGCGGCCGTCCTTGACGCCGACCATCACGCCGCAGCCGGTTCCGCAGAAGCGGCAGGGGGCCTTGGACCAGTTCAGCTTGGCGCCTTCGCCGGTGAGGATGTTGGCGGCCGATGCGGGCAACGAGATTCCGGCCGCCGCGGCGGCGGCAGCGGCGGCTTGCGCCTTCAGGTAATCGCGGCGGGACAGGAACATGCGATGGACTCCAGTCTTGGAGGAATTTCGTTCGGAATGGGCGGATGCGGCGCGCCTGGACGGTGGAGGCGTCAGGCTGCGTCGATCGCGTCCGCGGGTTCGTAGTGGTGGTAGACCATGGTCGTGGTGTGCACGCCGGGGACGGCGTTCAGCTGGGCGATGCGGTCCACCACCTCGGCGGCGCTGGCGGTGACCAGCGTCACGACGGCCTTGCCGTTCTCCGATGCGCACCACTCCAGCCCGGCGACGGCGTTCGCCGCCTCGCGCACCGCCTCGGTACGGTCGGGGCTGTGCTGGATGACGAGGCTGGAGATGTGGACTTCGGGGGCGCGGGGCATGTCGGAAGACTCAGTGGGTGAGGAGCTGGTACATCCAGATCGAGAAGCCGTAGGCCGACACGGAGCCGATGGCGATCAGCGGCCAGACCAGGAAGGCCAGCCACAGGAACATCAGTCCCTCGGCCCGGCGGGTCGGAGCCGGATCGGACTCGGTCGCGATCCGATCGGACGGATGGGACAGGACGGGGGAACTGGTGGGCCTCATGGCTGCACTCTCGGTCGGTGCGGGAACGGATGATCGGCCGGTACCAAAGACTGGTCCTTAGGTATCGGTTTTCGGCCCTTAGTATCGATACTTTCGGGCGGTCTGGAATTGACACAGGTCAAGCGGGGCTATTCACGCCTGTGACGGAATGGCGCGGCGGACCCAGCCGTCGCGCCGTACAGGCGTTTCGCTGCGGAGCGCGGTAGACTGGAGCCGGGCCTTGCGGGAAGGGCCTGAGGCTTTGGTTTGAGACGGGATGGCCATGGATTTGCTGCGCTCCTACTGGTCGCCGGCCGAGCTGGTGACCAACGGGCTGATTCTTCTGCATCTGTTGGGAGCGTTGGCGGTCGGGCTGCTGCTGGGCTACGAGCGCAGCTATCACGGGCGGGCGGCGGGGATGCGGACCTATGGGCTGGTCTGCCTGGCGTCGGCCGCGCTGACGGTGGTCAACGCCTATCCCGCCATGTGGTTCGGCGGCATGTGGCTTCAGGGCGGGGCGCAGAGCGCCGCCGGGGTTGGGGACCCGACGCGGGTGATCCAGGGCATCGTGACCGGCATCGGATTCCTCGGCGCCGGCGTGATCATGCGCGAGGGGCTGTCGATCCGCGGCCTGTCCACCGCGGCGTCGATCTGGGCGACGTCGGCCATCGGCATCATCATCGGGCTCGGCTTCTACGCCGTCGCCATCGCCGCCGCGCTGCTGACCATCCTGGTGATGAGCCTGCTGCGGCCGATCGAGCGGCTGCTGCCGCACCGTTCGGTGATCCATCTGACGCTGGTCTTTCCCCGCGACAAGGCGCCGCCGCCGGACGAGCTGCGGGCGCAGGTGGTCCGTCATGGGTTCGAGGTGGTCGACTGGGCCTTCCACCTCGCCAATGGCAGCGGCCAGTTCGAATGCCAGCTGGTTCTGCAGGGCAAGGGCGACCTCGACCCGATGACGCTGGTCACCGCGCTCGCCGCCACCGACGCTTTGGTGGAGTTCAAGCTTTCTCCCTCTCGTATCTGACGCGGCCGGAGGGTGGCTGGGATGGAATGCATACGTGCTTAATCTTTTCCTAAAACTTTAGCTTTATCGAAACCTCACGATGACCAAGGATGCGACGAACGGTGACGTGAGCGGCAGGTGGATGGAATGCCGGTGCGGCAGCCTGCCGGCCATCCGCATCCGCATCCTGGCGGGGCGCCGTCCGTCCGGCCTTGCGCCCGCTCTTCTGCGTATCCTGCTGGGCGCGACCCTGCTTTGGCTCTGCGCCTTGTGCGCTGCGTCCGCGGCGGAGCCGCCGGAGCCGCTGCGGCTGGAGGCGTCCACCGGAGGCGCCACGCTGGCCGGCCATTTCACCCGGCTGGTCGATCCCGAGCGCAAGCTGGACTTCGCCGACATCCTGAAGGCCGACGCCGCCGGAGGCATGGAGCGGCTCAGCGATTTCCGCGGCGCCGGCCAGACCCGCGACATCCATTGGTACCGTTTCGATTTGCTGCGCGCACCCGGCGCCCCGGCGGACTGGATCCTGGAGATGGGCGAGGCCTATATCGACCATCTCGACCTGTTCATTCCCAGATCGATGGAACCGAAAACGGCAGCGGCGGACGGACGGCCGCAAAGTCCGGACGCCTACCGGCTGGTCCGGCTGGGCGACTTCGTTCCCTTCAGCCAGCGGCCGTTGAAGACGCGGTTGCACGCCGTGAAACTGACCCTGCCGGAAGGGCGGGCGGTTTCGCTCTATCTGCGCGTCGATTCCATCAGCGCCATCCGTCTGTCGGCCCAGATGTGGACACCGGCCGCCTATGTCGGCCACCAGACGACGGACCTGCTGTTCCAGGGGCTGTTCCTCGGCGTTCTGGGCATCCTGACGCTGGGCTATGTCGCGCTGGGGCTGCTTCTGCGCGACGGGGCACTGCTGGCCTATACCGGCTATGTCGCCACCGTCCTCTGCTATTACCTGTTCGCCAACGGCATCGCCGCCGTCCTGCTGCCGGACATGCCGGGATGGGCGATCAACATGATGGTGGGCAGCAGCGGCTTCCTGGGTTTCGCCGCGGCGCTGACCATGTGGGTCCATATCCTGGATCTGCGGAACCGGGCGCCGTGGCTGCGCCGCTGTTACCAGGGGCTGGCGCTGCTGTCCCTGCTGATGCTGCCGACGACGGTGTCGCCGCTCTATGCCCTGACCAACCCGGTGGTGACGCTGTCGGCGCTGGTCGTGGTGGTGATCGCGCTGGTGCTGACCGCGCGCATGGCCTGGCTGAACCCCGGCGATCTCAGCCCGCGCTTCTATCTGGCCAGCACGCTGGTCTCGCTGGGCGGGCTGCTGCTGACGCAGATGTCACTGCGCGGCGTGTTGCCGGCCGACTTCGCCATCGCCGATCCCTATCAGATATCGTCCATGCTGGCGGTGCTGGTGTTGGGCGTCGGTCTGGCCCTGCGCATCGGCCGCCTGCAGTCGGAGCGGCTGCGCGCCCGCGAGGAATCGGCCTTCGCCACCAAGCGGGCGGAGGAGCAGCGCACCTTCGTCGCCATGCTGTCGCACGAGTTCCGCACCCCGCTCGCCTCCATCGACAGCGCGGCGCAGATGATCGAGCTGTCCGGGGCGGTCACGGCGCCGGCGGCGCTGACCCGGCTGGAGCGCATCCGCAACACCACCCGCAAGATGGTCGAACTGGTGGAGCTGTTCCTGTCCTCCGACGCGCTGGACCAGGGGGCGCTGGCGCTGAAGCCGGAAGCGGTGGCGCTGGGCCAGTTGATGGAGGAGGCGCTGGGCGGCCTGAGGGGAACGGAGGCGGAGGACCGGCTGGCGGTGACGGTGGAGATGCCGGACCGCCCGCTGCTGGTCGACGCGCCCTTCCTGGGGGTGGCGATCGGCAATCTCGTGCAGAACGCGCTGCGCTACTCGCCCCCGGAGGCACCGGTGCGGGTGACGGCCGGCCAGGATGCCGGGGAAATCGTCATCCGTGTCGCCGATCGCGGACCCGGCATGAGCCCTGACGAGGTGGAGCGGATCGGCTCGATCTATTTCCGCGCCTCCTCCTCGCGCGGGACCAAGGGCACCGGGCTGGGGCTCTATATGGCGAAGAAGATCGTCGCCGCCCATGGCGGCACCCTGACCGTGGATAGCACGCATGAGGACGGATCCGTCTTCACCATCAGATTGCCGCCATCGGTGTCATAGAGTGTGATCGCTTCAAGCGGAATCGCTTGAAGCGTGAATCACACGGAAAACCATAAGCTTAGAGTCTGTCTGGTGCTTCAATAAGCACCAGACGGACTCTAATCCGTGCAGCGCCGGCCCGCTGCGCCCGATCCTGCGCCTTTCGACTGGATGCTTCATACCGTAAGCTTAGGCGGAGACGATGGAGGGGCCGAGCAGCATCGTGACTGGCAACCGATGGATGGTGCGGGCGGGGGGCCGGCTTGCCGTGGCATTCCGGTTCCTGCGGCTGGCTGCGCTGGCCCTGTGCCTGCCGGCCGTATTCGTGCCGGCGACGGCCTGGGCACAGGCCTGGGCGCAGGCACAACAGCCGGCGGCGGTGCAGACCGCCGAGCCGCTGCGGCTGACGGCCTCGACCGACAGGGCCACCCTTGCCGGGCATTTTGCCCGGCTGATCGACCGCGACCACAGTCTGGGTTTCGGCGACGTGCTGCGGGCCGATGCCGAGGGCCGTTTCGAACCGCAGACGATCTTCCGCGGCGCCGGTCAGACCCCCGATGTCCATTGGTACCGGTTCGACCTGTTGCGCGAGCGCGGCGCGCCGGCCGGCTGGATCCTGGAACTGGGCGAGGCCTATATCGACCGGCTCGACCTGTATGTGCCCGATCCGGCCCTGTCCGGCGACGCGGCGGGCTACAGCCTCGTCCGCATGGGCGACTTCGTGCCGTTCAGCGAGCGCCCGCTGAAGACAAGGCTGCATGCCACGCAGCTGACCCTGCCTGAGGACAAGCCGATCTCCCTCTATCTTCGCGTCGAGTCGGTCAGTTCCATCACGCTGCGGGCGTCGGTCTATGCCGTGCCGGCCTATGCCGGCTTCCAGATGACGAACCTGCTGTTCCAGGGGCTGTTCTTCGGCGTGCTGGCGATCCTGACGCTGGGCTATGTCGCGCTGGGGCTGCTTCTGCGCGACGGGGCGCTGCTGGCCTTCACCGCCTATGTCGCGAGCGTCTTCACCTTCTATCTCTTTTCGACCGGGGTGGCGGCGGTGCTGCTGCCCGACATGCCGGGCTGGCTGCAGAATCTGGTGGTCGGCAGCAGCGCCTTCCTCGGCATCGCCGCGGCGGTGTCGATGTGGGACCGCATCCTCGACCTGCGGGTCCATTATCCGCGCCTGCACCGGATTTACGCGGTCATCCGCTGGCTGGCGATCCTGTCGGTCCCGACGGCGGTGTCATGGACCTATTCGATCACCAATCCGCTGCTCCTGCTGCTTGCCACGCTTTCGACATTGGTCGGGGCAATCCTGTCGATCCGGCAGGCGGTCAGGAATCCCGCCGACACCAGCGCGCGCTACTATGCCGCCAGCGGCCTGACGGCGATTTCCGGCAACACGCTGACCCAGTTCGTCGTGCGCGGCAGCCTGCCGACCGACCTGCTGTTCGCCGACCCCTATCAGATCGCCGTCCTTGCCACGATGCTGTGCCTGGGCTCCGGTCTGGCGCTGCGCATCCGTGCCCTGCAGGTGGAGCGGGTGCGGGCGCAGGAGGAATCGGCCTTCGCCACCAAGCGGGCGGAGGAGCAGCGCACCTTCGTCGCCATGCTGTCGCACGAGTTCCGCACCCCGCTCGCCGCCATCCAGGGGGCGGCGCAGATGATCGAACTGTCGGGAGACGTGCAGACGCCGTCGATGCAGTCGCGCGTCCGCCGCATCGTGGAAACCACCCGGCGCATGTCCGATCTGGTGGAGCTGTTCCTGTCGGCCGATGCGCTGGACCAGGGGGCGCTGGCGCTGAAACCGGAAACGGTGCCGCTCGACATGCTGATGGACGAGGCGCTGGATGGGCTGACCGGGGCCGACGGCGAATCGCGGCTGGTCGTGACGGTCGAGACGCCCGAGGGATTGCTGCGGGTCGACGTGCCGTTCCTGGGGGTGGCGGTCGCCAATCTGGTGCGCAACGCGCTGCGCTATTCCCAGCCCGGCACGCCGGTGCGGGTGGCGGCGGGTCTGTCGGGGCGCGATCTGGTCATCCGTGTCGCCGACCAGGGCCGCGGCATGACGCCGGAGGAGGTGGAGCGGATCGGCTCCATCTATTTCCGCGCATCTTCCTCGAAAGGCACGAAGGGGTCGGGGCTGGGGCTTTACATGACGCAGCGGATCGCCGCCGCCCATGGCGGCACCCTGGCGGTGGAAAGCGCGCCGGGCGTCGGTTCCGTCTTCACCATCCGGCTGCCGGGTGTCGGAGAGCCGGAAACCGCCGGGGCGGGGAAGGGCGTGGAGGCCGGCCCGCCGGCCGGACGGCTGCCGGTTCAGTAGAGCGACTGCGGGATCCGCTCCGCCAGCGAACGGTCGTAGGCGTCGCCGCCCTCGCGCCCGGCGCTGGCCTCCGCCAGCAGCGACCCCACCGACGGCAGGCTGGCACGCGGCACCTGCGCCGCCGGATCCCACAGGCGGGAGCGCAGCAGGGCGCGGGCGCACTGGAAGAACACCGTCTCGATGGAGACGACCAGCACCGATTTCGGCGCCTTGCCGTCGACGGCGAAGCTGTCGCACAGCGCAGGGTCGGTGTCGATCACCGCGCGGCCGTTGACGCGCAGAGTCTCGTTCAGCCCCGGCACCAGGAACAACAGCCCGACGCGCGGGTCGGCCAGGATGTTGCGCAGGCTGTCGATGCGGTTGTTGCCGCGGCGGTCGGGGATCAGCAAGGTGCGGTCGTCGGCCACCCGGACGAAGCCCGGCTCGTCGCCGCGCGGCGAGGCATCCAGCCCGCCCGGCCCGCCGGTGGCGAGAACGAAGAAGGGCGACGCTTCGATCAGCGCGCGGTAGCCGGGGGTCAGCGCCGGCACCTCCTTGGCGATGGAGGCGGCGACCGCGTCGCCATAAAGGGATTCCAGCGTGGCGAGATCGGTGACGGGGCGGCTCATTTCGGCTCCAGCAGGAAATAGACGAAGTCGATGGAGGGAGCCTCCAGTCCGAACTGGCTCAGCAGGCCGTGCGCCTGCCCGCGATGGTGGGTCTGGTGGTTGAAGACGTGGGTCAGCACCTGGGCGAAGGGCAGCTCGTGGGGCGTGCCGGCCATGCTGCGGTAGGAGAGGACCGACTCGAACCGCTCATCCGCGGTGGCGGCCAGCACGCGCAGGATGCGCTCGTCCTCCGCCTCGCGGGCGGCGCGCAAGTCCGCGAAGTCGTCGAACAGGATCTCGTCGAGCGACGACGGCTTCGGCCCGGCCCCTTCGATCCGCTCCAGCCACACCCGGTCGGCGACCAGGATGTGGTTCAGCGTGCCGCGGACCGAGCGGAAGAAGGCGCCGCGGTCCTCGCGGAACTGCGCGTCGGACAGCTGCGACGCGACTTCGTAAAGGCGGCGGTTGGCCCAGCTGTTGTAGCGGGCGAGGGTCTCGAAATGCGGCTTGGGGTCCATGGGGGGCCTTTGGCGTTGAGTACATGCCCTCTCCCGTCCCGGGAGAGGGAGGGGACCCGCGCCGAAGGCGTGGGGAGGGTGAGGGGGAGGGCAAGAATCCCGAACCGCATGGCTTCGTGCCTCACCCCTCACCCTTCCCATGCTCCGCATGGGCCCCTTCCCTCTCCCGGGGCGGGAGAGGGAGGATTGGTCACACGCCTGCGCGCTTGGCCGACAGGCCGGCGTGGGACAGCAGGACTTCGCGCTTGCCCTGGTGGTTGGCCGGGCCGACGACGCGTTCGGTCTCCATCCGCTCGACCAGGCGGGCGGCGCGGTTGTAGCCGATCTGCAGCTGGCGCTGGATGAAGCTGACCGACACCTTGCCCTCGCGCACCACGAGGTTGACCGCCTGCATGTAGAGGTCGTCGCCGGTCGCGCCCGAACCGCCCTCCTCGTCCTCCACCGCGGCGGCTTCCTCCTCCTCCTCGGTGATGGCGGTGACGTAGTTGGGGGCGCCCTGCGCCTTGACGTACTGGACGATCTCCTCGACCTCCGAATCGGAGACGAAGGGGCCGTGGACGCGGGTGATGCGGCCGCCGCCCTGCATGTAGAGCATGTCGCCCTGGCCCAGCAGCTGCTCCGCCCCGGCTTCGCCCAGGATGGTGCGGCTGTCGATCTTGCTGGTGACCTGGAAGCTGATGCGGGTCGGGAAGTTGGCCTTGATCGTGCCGGTGATGACGTCGACCGAGGGGCGCTGCGTCGCCATGATCAGGTGGATACCGGCGGCGCGGGCCATCTGGGCGAGGCGCTGGATCGCCGCCTCGATCTCCTTGCCGGCGACCAGCATCAGGTCGGCCATCTCGTCGACGATGACGACGATGTAGGGCAGCGGCGTCGGCTCCGACGGAGTCAGGTCGAAGACATTCTCCGGCTCGCCCGGCGCCGGGGCGCGGCGCGGCATCTTCTCGCCGGCGGCGATCATCTCCGCCATGCGGGCGTTGTAGCCCTCGATGTTGCGCACGCCCAGCTTGGACATCGCCTCGTAGCGGCTTTCCATCTCGCGCACGGCCCAGCGCAGCGCCACCACCGCCTTCTTGGGATCGGTGACGACGGGGGTCAGCAGATGCGGGATGCCGTCATAGACCGACAGCTCCAGCATCTTGGGATCGACCATGATGAAGCGGCAGCGCTCCGGCGGCAGCCGGTAGAGCAGCGACAGGATCATCGTGTTGATCGCCACCGACTTGCCCGAACCGGTGGTGCCGGCGACCAGCAGATGCGGCATGCGGGCGAGGTCGGCCACCACCGGCTCGCCGCTGATGTCCTTGCCGAGCGCGATGGCGAGCTGGGCCGTGGTGTTGCGGAAGGCGTCGTGGTCGAAGCTTTCGCGCAAGTAAACCATCTCGCGCACCGGGTTCGGCAGCTCGACGCCGATGACGCTGCGGCCGGGGACGATGGCGATGCGGGCGGTCACCACGCTCATCGAACGGGCGATGTCGTCGGTCAGGTTGATGACGGTGGCCGACTTGGTGCCGGGCGCCGGCTCGAACTCGTAGAGGGTGACGACCGGGCCGGGACGCACGTCCATGATCTCGCCGCGGACGCGGAAGTTCTTCAGGACGGTTTCCAGCATCCGGGCGTTGCGGGCCAGCACCGATTCGTCATGCTGCTGCACCGGGCGCGGCGGCGGGGTCTGCAGAAGCGAGACGGTCGGCAGCGAATAGACCGCAGGATAGTCCACCGGGCCGGTGGCGGTGGGCGCGGCCTGCGGTGCGGCAGGCGCGGGCGCGCGGGGGCTTGCCGCGTCCGGCGCCGGCGCAGCCTCGCACGGGGGCGCGGCAGGCGAGGCGGCGGGCGAATCGGCCTCCGCCGGGTCGCGCGCCTCATAGGCCCATTCGACGCCGGAGAGGAAGGCGAAACCGGCGACCACCGCCAGCGCCTCGTCCGACAGGTTGGTGGAATAGACGGTGCCGGCGCGCGGGGTGCCGGGCAGAACCTCCACATCCCACATCACGCGGCCGTCGGGGCGCGGGTTGGGGACGAGGTTGAAGGGGCGGCCGTTCAGCGCGCACCACAGATTGAACTCGTCGGCGGTCACCACGCCCGCCTGGGTGGGCGGGGCGGCGAGATGCGGCATACGCGGAGTCATGCCGAGGCTCCCGGCTTCTGAACGGTGAGGGGGACTGGACCGGAGGAGGAGCCTCCTGGCAGAGGCGGGCGCGCCGCCAACTCACGCGGCGTCATCTCGTAGGCGGCGACCAGCAGCTTGTCGATGCCGACTCCGTCGCTGGACATCGGCAGCACCAGACGTTCGAAGCTGCGGCTGCGGCCGCCGAAGACGGCGGTGTGGACACGGGCGACGGGCAGCCGTTCGCGGCGCACCGTCTCGTATTCCGGCTGCAGCACCGCGCGCTGCTCCGGCGGCAGATCGTCCAGCGTGGCGCCCAGGCGCGACTGGCCGAAGGCCGCGACCAGCGCCTTTCCATAATAGGAATAGACGAAGGTGCCGGATTCCTCCCCGATCACCTCGAACACGACGATGTTGTCCTTCCACGGCCGCAGGTCGGCCGGGGAGATGCTGCTGGGGACCGGCGGCCGGCCGGCGACGGATTTGGTGAGCCAGAATTCGAGCAGGCCGCTGAGGGACGGCGTCGCCAGCTCGGTTCTTTCCTTGGTCATGACAATCGCAGCTGGACGGGCGGCGCTCCCGCGGGGGTAACGCCGCCGGAGCTTTCAAGAGCCGCCGGAACCATACCCGCAAGGGCCGGTTCGGCGCAACCGCAAGGGCCAGGCCCGGCGGGTGCGCCGAAATCCGGCTTTTACCCGCCGGCTTTTACCCGCGCTTCATCACGCGGCGCAGGTGACGCCCGTGCCGCCCAGCCCGCAATAGCCGTTGGGATTCTTGGCGAGATACTGCTGGTGGTAGGCTTCGGCGAAGTAGAAGGGCGGCGCCTCGCGGATCTCGGTGGTGATCGGGCCGTAGCCGGCCTGGGCCAGCCGCTCCTGATAGGCGGCAAGCGTCGCCTCCGCCGCCGCCGTCTGGGCGGGGCTGTGGGTGTAGACGGCCGAGCGGTACTGGGTGCCGACATCGTTGCCCTGGCGCATGCCCTGGGTCGGGTCGTGCGATTCCCAGAAGACGCGCAGCAGGTCCTCGGCCGTCACCATGGCCGGGTCATAGACGACGCGCACCGCCTCGGTGTGGCCGGTGCGGCCGGAGCAGACCTCCTCATAGGTCGGGTTCGGGGTGTAGCCGCCCTGATAGCCGACGGCGGTCACCCAGACGCCGGGAACCTGCCAGAACTTGCGCTCCGCCCCCCAGAAACAGCCGAGCCCGAGGTCGATGACCTCCAGTCCGGGCGGGTAGGGTGGGGCGAGGCGGTGGCCGTTGACGTGATGCTTGTCGGGCACCGGAACGGGTTGGCTGCGGCCGGGCAGCGCCTCCTCCGGCGTCGGCAGCGTCGGCGGCTTGCGCATGAAATGCCCCAGCATGGTCGGGTCTCCCATCAGTAGCGATCCGTTGGAGGAACCCCTTATGTCGGGTCACGGCCCGGCCGCGGCAAGATGGCGCAGGGGTGGCTGTCCGCGCCTGTCCGTCGGTTTTCGGGGACCTTCGGGCGTTTCCCTGTGTTTGACCCTGTGAGCCAGGAGGAACTTGAGAAAGGAGAGTCATCATGGCGAGCACCACCGACGACCGCGTCGTCGAATCGCTGATCGACCTTGGCCGCCGCAACGGCAACCGCCTGAGCGCCGAGGCGCTGGGCAGCGTCCTGCCCGTGGACACGATGACGCCGGAGGAAACCGCCGCGGTGATCGAGCGGGTCGAAGCGGCCGGGGTGGAGGTCGAACTGGACGATTCCCGCCTGATGCAGGGCCGTCCCAACCCGGCGCTGGCCCGGCAGGGTGGCGACTACCGCCGCGGCGACGGCGTGGTGGACATGGCGAGCCCGGCCGCACCGGCGGTCTCGGCTCCGGGTGCCGTGCCGTCGCGCCATGGCTGGGCCGACGACATCGGGAGCGGTCACGGCGGCCACCACCACGCCGCGCCGACCTGGACGCGCGACGGCGTCGAGCTGCTGCCGCTGGCGTCGGTCGCCGCGGTGGCGGTGTTGCTGATCCTGATGCTCGGGTAAGGGCGCCGTCAGCCTGCCGCCAGGGCGTGGATGAGGATGGCGGCGGTGGCGGCGACGTTCAGCGACTGGACGCGCCCGCTGCCGGGAATGGTCAGCACCGCCTCGCAGGCCGCCAGCGTGGCCGGCGGGATGCCATCCTCCTCGTTGCCCAGGATGACGGCGGGCGGTTTTGTGTTCCGGTTGCCGCGCCAGCCGGTCAGCGCGCCGGCATCGACGGTCGGGCGGCTCTGGTCCAGCGCCGTGCCGAACACCCGGTGGCTGGTGCGCAGCCGCTTCAGCAGGGCGGGCAATGCTGGGGCGCGTTCCAGCGTCACCCACTCGAACCCGCCCTCCGCCACGCGATAGGCGGCCTCCGACGGCAGGGCCTGGCCGGGATGGTCGGAAACCAGCACGCGCGGCAGGCCGAAGAAGGCGGCGGTGCGCAGGATGGCGCCCAGATTGTGCGGGTTGCCGACCCCGTCCAGGATCAGCAGCGGCTCGCCCGCGCGGCGGGCGACCTCCGGATCGAACAGCGGCACGCTGCGCGGCGCCATCAGCGCCACCACCCCGCCATGCAGGACGGTGCCGGCGACCTTCGCCAACTCCTCGCCCTCCACCATGCGGTAGGGCTTGCGGGCGGCGGCCATCGCCTTGCAGAAGGCCCCGACCGCCGGTTTCAGCCGCTCGTCGAAGAACAGGCGCTCGACCCGCTCCGGCTCATGGGCGAACAGGGCGGAGACGGCGGCCAGCCCGGCGACGCGGAACAGCTTGCGCTGCTCGGTGGGCTCCGGGGCGGCGGACGGAGCGGAGGGGGTGGCGGTCCTGGCGTGGTGGGGGCGGGTGCGGCTGGGATGGGGCGGGCGCCCGCGCGGAGGCATGAAGGTCCTGTCTGTCTGAAATAAGGTGGCGGGTTACAGCAGCTTCACCACCAGGAAGCCGCCGATCAGCGCCACCGCGAACACGCTGGTGACGAGCGTCAGCCGCTTCTCGATGAAGGCGCGGATCGGCGGGCCGAAGAAGTACAGCAGGGCCGCGACCAGATAGAAGCGCATCGACCGCGAGATGATCGAGGCGCCGATGAACACCCACAGCGGCAGATGGGCCACGCCGGCGGTGATGGTCAGCAGCTTGTAGGGGATGGGCGTCATGCCCTTGATGATCAGGATCTCCGCCCCGTAATCGACGAAGGTCTGGCGCAGCTGCTCGAACTTGTCGGTCAGGTGGTAGAAATCGATGACCCAGCGGCCGATGGTCTCGTACAGGAAATAGCCGATCATGTAGCCGGCGATGCCGCCGACCACCGAAGCCAGCGTGCAGATCGTCGCCAGCTTCCACGCCGCCTTGCGGTTGGCGATGACCATCGGCACCAGCAGCAGGTCCGGCGGCAGCGGGAAGAAGGAGCTTTCGGCGAAGGACACCCCGGCCAGCCATTTGGTCGAATCCTTCGACGCGGCCTTGGCCATGGTCCAGTCGTAAAGACGCTTCAGCATGAATTGGACTGCCCTTCGTCGCTGCCGTTGCGGTGCGCCATAAAGCGCCGGTGGCTCCTTTTAGGCGGGAGCGTGCCGGTGCGCCAGTGCCCAATTCGATCGCCCCCGGACGGATGGGACCCATCCGGAGGCGTTAGCCCGGTCATGCGGAACGGCTTCAAGCCGGTGTCGTCAGGCGGCGGCCAGACCTGCCGGTGTGGTG
Source organism: Azospirillum lipoferum 4B (assembly GCF_000283655.1). Lineage (NCBI taxonomy): Bacteria > Pseudomonadati > Pseudomonadota > Alphaproteobacteria > Rhodospirillales > Azospirillaceae > Azospirillum > Azospirillum lipoferum. Next base: position 155,069 of record NC_016622.1, read on the forward strand.
TTGGCCGTGGCGGCTGCTGCCGGAGCGGTCTTGCGGCGCTCGCCGCGCAGGCGCAGCAGGTTGGCGCAAGCGCTGAAGAGGTCGGAGGCCATGGCGAAGGGCGACATCACCAGCGCGTTGTGGCTGATCCAGAAGGCGCCGGCCACCAGCAGGAGCAGGCGCATGCGCACCGCATCCGACTGCCAGCGCGCCAGCGTGGAGAAGGTGATGCCCAGGCTGGACAGCGCCGAGGGCAGGCCCGACCAGGTGAAGGCGGCGATGGCGGCGATGGCCGGCACCGTGGCGGCGAAGGCCGCGGTCTGCCAGCGGTTGCGCCCCTCCGGCATGGCCGCCAGCGCCTGCGTCACCACCAGCAGGCACAGCGCCGCCGCGGTGTGGGCGCCCAGCAGCACATAATGGATGATGAACATCAGGTTGGTCGCCGCCTGCCCGGCCAGCAGGGCGCGGCGCTTCTTCATCAGCGGCCACAGGCACGAACCGGCGAAGGCCGCCGCACCGAAGGCATCGGCGGCGGTGACGGGCAGGGGAAGGGACAGCATGGCGCGGGTGGCTCGGGAGGGGGGCTGAAGGGCGCAAGGGGGCCCTTGCGGTGCCGCGGAGGCGGCCCGTTCGGGTGGCGGAGGTGGATCGTGTATGGGGAAAAGTCTCTGTTGCCGAACGGTCACGCTGGGGCCGAGCTGCAACGGAGCCATATGTACGGCGCGCCACGCCGCCGCACCACCGGGCTTCCCGGTGCCCAGGGCTGCAGCGCGCGCATGGAAGAAAAGACGGACCGCAGTGCTTCGGTAATTTTACCGATACTTTGCGGACCCGCCCTGTTCCGTCGATCAGGTGGCGAAGGCCGGCGACGGCCGCGCCGCGTCGAGCATGTATGTCTTCCGCATCTTCATGAACGGCTGTTCAATCGCATGGAAGGTGAGTGCCGACAGGGCGATGGAGGCCGGCAGCACGACGACGGTGCAGACCAGCAGCGCGTTGACATGCGGGTTGGGCACCATCGTCAGGGCGCCAATGTGCTTTGCGACCTGTGTGATGACGATGAAGTTGGTCAGATAGATGGAGTAGGAGATCGTACCGACATAGGCCGCGGCCATCGACAGGATGCGGGAGCCGGGGATGCGGACCGACAGGCAGGTCACGACAACCAGCGCCCAGCCGCAGGCCTCGATGGTGGGCCAGACGGTCTTCCAAGTGGCGATCACCGGATAGCCGCCGGCCCGATGGAAGATGGTGATGACGGCCAGCATCAGCAGGCATGCGGGAAGGAAGGCGCGACCGATCCATGGGCCGATCCGCGGATCGCGTCCATGGCGGCGCAAGGCGACCGCTGCGATCATGCCGATCAGGAACTGGTCGATGCGTCCGACGATTGTCCAGTAGGCGACCGCGCGGGAGTTGGCGCCGAACTGGTCGGCGATAAGACGATAGACCAGGGCGCACAGCACCATCAGCATCAGCTGGCGGCACCCCTGCCGGTTCAGGATCGACAGCAGGAAGGGAAAAATCAGGTAGAATTGGAACTCGATCGCGACCGTCCAGAACAGGCTGGTCGCCACTCCGTAGGTCGCCTTGTTCCCGGCATTGAGGAAGGGGATCGCCATCTCGACGATCTTGCCGGGATCGATGGCGTCCGGGTGCATGGCGATGCCGACAAGAAGAAGCCAGGCATAGAGCGGGTAGATCCGCAGCAGGCGGTTTCTCAGAAAGCCGAAATAGGCGACTTCGCGGCCGTCCGCGCCCCATGTGAAGATGAAGCCGGACAGCACCATGAAAAGCGCGACGCCGGTGTGCCCTTCGACCACCATCGCCAGAAATGGGCTCTTCGTGTGAATCCAGCCCTCGATCTGGCCCCCGCCGGGCAACTGGGGAAGCAGTTGGAGCGAATGGTAATACAGGACGATGAGCGCCGCAAAGGCACGGAGATGGTCGAGCCGTGGAAGATAGGCGATGTTGACGGATTTGGTCATTGCGGCGAGCTGCAACTTCTTATTGTCGATGCATGAAGTATTCTACACGGAACTGCGTGCGGGAACCCCTTGACAGGCCCTGCCGATATCGGCACGCCGCGTCAGGTTGTTCTTCCAGATTGCGGGGAGTGTCAAGCCATCGCTTGCGCGGTCTTGCCGGGCAGGCGCGGGCGAAGCGGGCAAGGAGGAGTCAGGACGGGCTGCCTTTTTCCTCCGCCTCCGCCTTCAGCACCTCGTCCAGCCAGCGCAGATGCGGTTCGGCGGCCTTGCGGGCGTCCTCCTGCATGCGGCGGTAGCGGGCGACCACCTCCTGCCCCAGCGGGGTCAGACCGGCGCCGCCGCCCTCGCGGCCGCCGACGCTGGTGCGGATCACCGGCTCGCGGAAGGCGGTGTTCATCGTCTCCACCAGGAACCAGGCGCGGCGGAAGGTCATGTCCAGCGAGCGCGCCGCGGCGGAAATGGAGCCGGTGCGGTCGATGGCCTCCAGCAACGCGATCTTGCCGGGGCCGATGGCGCCCGACGGGTGGATGAAGCGGACGCGAAGGTCGGTGGACATGGCGTTTGTCGGGGGCTTTCCGGTGGGATGGCGTTCCGATCTGATCCGAACAGGGATCGGAACAACCATGTGGGGACGATCCCACCGGTTCAAGCATCAAGTGCGGCAATCGGGGCGGCCACCGATGGAGGCGCGATACGCCGCACCCCCTCCCCGGAGCGGCGCTCACTCCGTCCCGGCAGCCTCGGCGAGGCCCAGGAAGGCGGGCAGCTCGTGGATGACGACATAGGTGGGGATCGGGGCCAGGAAGTCGCGCATGCGGCCCTTCTCGGCGAAGCGCTTGCGGAAGCGGGAATGGGCGAACAGCGTCCCCAGCCTCGGCACGATGCCGCCGGCGATGTAGACGCCGCCCCGCGCGCCCAGCGTCAAGGCTAGGTTGCCGGCGACGGTGCCCAGCATGGCGCAGAACATCTCCACCGCCTCCACGCAATGGGGCTCGGTTCCGGCCAGCGCGTTGTCGGTGATCTGGGCGGGGGTAAGGGCGGCCGGTTCGCGCCCGTCCAGGATCGACAGGGCGGTGTAGAGGTTGACGAGCCCCGGCCCCGACAGCACCCGCTCGGCCGAGACATGGTCGAAGCCCTTGCGCAGCTGGCCCAGCACGGCGCTCTCGCGGTCGCTCATCGGCGCCATGGTGACATGGCCGCCCTCGCCCGACAGCGCGGTCCAGCGGCCGTTCGCCCCCGGCACCAGCCCCGACACGCCCAGCCCGCTGCCCGGCCCCAGCACGGCGACGACGGCACCCGGCTGCGGAGAGCCTTCGCCGACCTGCCGGCGGTCCTCCTCGGCCAGACGCGGCACCGACAGGGCGACGGCGGTGAAGTCGTTGATGACGGCCAGCCCCTCCAGCCCCAAAGCGTCGCGCACCCGGCCGACGGAGAATTGCCAGACCAGATTGGTCATGGCGATGCGGTCGCCGGTGACCGGCCCCGCCACCGCGAAGGCGCCGCGCCGCGGCCGGCCCGGCGTGCCCGGCGCCGCCAGCCCGATCGCGGAGAGGTAGGCGGTGGCCGCATCCTCGATCGAGGCATAGTCGGCGCAGCGCAGCACCCGCGTGTCGCGCACCGTCCGGCCGTCGATCAGGCCGAAGCGCGCGTTGGTGCCGCCGATGTCGGCAACGAGGATGGGAGAGACGGCCATGGGTCCGGACCTGCGCTGCTGGTGGGCCGAGCGGATGCTCAGGTGACCGGAAAGTCATACGGTGCGCGGGTCAGCGCGTCCACATAGCTTTCACGCCACCAGCCGATGTCCTGGCGCCGCAGCGTCCGCATCAGGGCGGCGTGGCGTTCCTTGCGCTCGCCCAGCGGCATGGTCAGCGCCCGCTGCAGCGCGTCGCCGACGCCCTCGATGTCGAAGGGGTTGACGATCAGCGCCTCGCCCATCTCATGCGCGGCGCCGGCGAACTGCGACAGCACCAGGACGCCCGGATTGTCGCCGTCCTGGCAGGCGACATACTCCTTGGCGACCAGATTCATGCCGTCGCGCAGCGGCGTGACCAGACCCACATTCGCCAGCCGGTAGAAGCCCGCCAGCACGCGCTGGCCGAAGCTGCGGTTCAGGTAGCGGATCGGCTGCCAGTCGAACTCGGCGAAGCGGCCGTTGATGCGGCCGGCCATCTCCGACAGTTCGCGCCGGATGGCGATGTATTCCGGCACGTCCTCGCGGCTCGGCGGCGCGACCTGCAGGAAGGAGACGCGGTTGCAATGCTCCGGATAGCTTTCCAGAAGCTGTTCGAAGGCGGCGAAGCGCTGGGGCAGGCCCTTGGAATAGTCGAGCCGGTCGACGCCGATGATCAGCCGGCGGCCGACCAGGCTCTCGCGCAGCCGTTCGGCCTGGCGCGAGCGGCCGGCGGTGCGGGCGAGGCTTTCCAGCGCCTCGGTGTCGATGCTGATGGGGAAGACCTTCGCCATCAGGGTGCGGCCGAAGGCGCGGATCATGGCGCTGCCATAGGCGCCGCGCTGTTCCACCGTGCCGTCGGTCTCGGTGCGGATATAGTCGCAGAAGCCGCGCAGGTCGGTGGCGGTGTGGAAGCCGACCAGATCGTAGGCGCACAGCTCGCGGATCAGGTCGCGGTGGTTGGGCAGGGCGGTCAGCAGTTCCGGCGGCGGAAAGGGCGTGTGCAGGAAGAAGCCCATGCGCTGCGAACAGCCGCGGCGGCGCAATTCGTCGCCGAAGGGGATCAGGTGATAGTCATGGACCCAGATCATGTCGTCGGTGCGGAGCAGCGGCTCCAGCTTGTCGGCGAAATAGGCGTTGACCCGCTCATAGCCCTCGCGCGTGCGCCGGTTCACCGAGATCAGGCCCAGCCGGTAATGGAACAGCGGCCATAAGGTCTGGTTGGCGAAGCCGTTGTAATATTCCTCATGGTCGCGGCGGCCGAGATCGAGCGTGGCATAGGTCAGCTTCCCGGCATCGGTCCGGGTCGGTTCGGCCTGGGACTCGCCGTCGACGACGTTTCCGCTCCAGCCGAACCAGATGCCTCCGGTCTTCTTCAGGGCTGCCAGGATGGCGACGGCGAGACCGCCGGCCGCCTGCTTGCCCTCTTCCATCAGGGCCACCCGGTTGGATACGACGACGAGCCTGCTCACGATGTTCTTCTCCTTATTGGCCGCCGGCAGGGCGTTCCGCAGCCCGCAAACCGGACCGCCTTGGCGGACACCCGGCATTGGACCACTCTGAAACGACCGTCGGCGGTCTTGGTTCCGGGCACCGGCCGTCACGCTCAAGACAACGGTCCCAAGGTCCGGCCGCGCCCCGTCCCTTCGGTCATGCCCGCACACGAAGGGTTATGCTGCAGTGCAGCGAACGTCTTTGGTCCCTATCCGCTTTGCGATACCTCCGTCGCAGGTTAAAGCGATGTAATGAATGAGAAATTCTTTTTGCTCTTGAAGCCGGACGGGCGCGCGCTCATATTGTGCAGTGCGGCAACGGTCGTGCCTCGGCATGGACGTTGGCGTAACGCACTTCTTGGGCGTTTCCTCCCTAGACTGAAGGCCGCGGGTTCGCCCGCGGCCCTTTTTTTGCGCCAGGGCAGGGCTGCGGGGCGATGCCAAGCGGAAACTCGACCGCGAGGGGATAGCGGGAAACTGTGGCAGGGGCGGGGCAATGGCCCCAAAAATCGCGGATGTGGGACCTTGCGGCGTCAGCGCGGTTCCAGGCCGTGAGGCGGCAGCAGGCCCAGCGTGTCGACCAGTTCGGTCATGTGGCGGGCCAGCACGTCGAGATAGGGCAGGCGGGTCAGGGCCGCTTCGTCCATGTAGAGGTCGCGGGCGATCTCGATCTGCAGGGCGTGGATGCCCTGGCGCGGCCGGCCGTAATGGCGGGTGGTGTAGCCGCCGGCATAGGGATTGTTGCGGCTGACGGCGTAGCCGAGCCCGCGCAGGAACTCCTCCGCCGCGTCGATCACCGCAGGCGCGCAGGCGTTGCCGTAACAGTCGCCCAGCACGATCTCGGGAAGGTTGCCGCCGCGCCCGCCGCCTTTCCCGGTGGTGGCGGTGCTGGCCGCCGACGGCATCGAATGGCAATCGATCAGCAGGGCATGGCCGAAGGCGTCGCGGGTGTCGTCCACCAGCCGGCGCAGGGCATTGTGGTAGGGGGTGTAGCAGCGGCTGACGCGGTCCAGCGCCTCGGCGAAGCGCAGCTTGCCGCGGTAGATGTCCTCGCCGTTGGCGACCACGCGAGCGATGGTGCCCAGCCCGGCCGCCACCCGGGGCGAGCGGGTGTTGACATAGGCCGGTAGCGGATCGGCGAACATCTCCGGGTCCAGCTCGTAGGCTTCGCGGTTGACGTCCAGATAGGCGCGCGGGAACAGGGCGCGGATCAGCGGCACGCCGAAGCCGGGGGCGAAGGCGAAGATCTCGTCGACGAAACAGTCCTCGGATTTGCGCAGCGCGCGGGCATCCAGCCGGGACGAGGCGAGGAACTCGGCCGAGTAGGCGTTCCCGCTGTGCGGCGACGCCAGGACGAGCGGCAGCCTCTGGCTCTGCGGGGCCAGAATCTCGAAGGCCGGGGCGGCCGGGGCCGAAATGGCCGGACCGGCGCCGGCACCGGCGTCGCGCTGCGCGTCGAAGGAGGCGTCCATGGTTCAATGATGTAATGGACACCGGGGCCTTTTGTCACGGGAACCCCCGCCGCCCTGCCGCCGTCCGACAAAAAAAGCGCAAGGGATGATGAAAGGGCTTGCGCGCCCGCGTCGAGGTCGGTATACACCCGCCCACGCCGGACGGAACGACGCCACGCGCTTCTCCGCCGGTCGCTACAGTGGGCGGTTAGCTCAGCGGGAGAGCACTACGTTGACATCGTAGGGGTCACTGGTTCAATCCCAGTACCGCCCACCATTCTGAAGGCCGCGAACCGGAACGGGTTCGCGGCCTTCGCCGTTTTGGGGGTTTGAATACCCCTTAGCGTCGTGCGAGAGCCTTCAAGAGGGTTTGCGCGCTGACGTGGAAGCGGTCGATGCGAGCGGCGAGTGCCGCCCGGTTGCCCAACTCGATCAGATCGATCGTTTCCCCATAGATCAGGACGTCGGTGCTCTCGTCCTTGTACGCCGTGCCTTCGGCTTTCCAATGTCCGACCTCGACGACAACGTCCCGGTGCCAGTTGAAATTTTCATCCCGCTTCCTGCTGTTCTGCAGGATGTACAGGCGCAATTCACTTCGGCAGTCCTCCGGCGGCTGGAAGCGGTCTGGTTTGGGTTCCCACTTGTCGCCGCACCGGTCGGCCTCCTGCTCGAGGCCGGTGTCCGACACCACATCGATGTAGAGAAGGCGGCTGCCGCGCTGTGCGCGATCCTCTCCCTGCTCCGCCTCGAAGCCGATCATGCTGAATGGCAGGGCATCCCACATCCACCGACGCGGATCCTCAATCTTTTGGTCCGGCGTATCGAACTGATATTCGATCAAGCTTGGCATGAAGCCGAGCTGTTCGCGGATTTCCGCCACGATGTGCAGGATCCGCTTTTGATATCCCCAGAGCAGCCGGTACGCCCGGCGGACGTCTGCAAGCGCCGCCGCCAAGTCATTGCAGTTAGCCTCGGTCATGGAATGATCCATCTCGAAAGAAATTTGAACAGGTGCGCATTTCGCCTTTGAAGCCGAGAGGCGGAAGGTCCGGCCGGCGGAAATGGTCGGTGGCCAGCGGGTTGTTCAAAATCGACCAGGGTACTTTCTGCATGTCGTCCAGCCAGCAGGGAGCCGTCAGCCTTACGCCATGCCTTACAAGCCCGCTGCCGATGTCCTCCAGCAGCCTGTTCTGTTCTGGCCGGTCATGTGACAGCGCCTTCCGGGTCATGAGATACAAGTCCCGCCACGACACGTATCCAAGATGGAAACTCTCCGGCCGGTCGTCGAACTCACCGTGGGAAAGAGCGGCAAGCCGGTTCAGCGCTTTGCGCTTCAATACTCTCAACTCGCGCTCTGGGTTGCGCAATCCTGACACGGCCAAGATGGATATGGGCCGCCCATCGGTGAACTTATGAAAGGCCGTCCACCATTCGTCGGCAAGTTGGTCGCCATACTGGCTCAGCGTCCCGTCATGCCGCTTGGCCTCGATCATCAGAATCCGGTCGTCGAACTCAATGATCAGGTCGGGTTCTGTCGATCTTCGGGTGACTGCGGAAGCGATGGTCTTGGGCCACGTCCAGAGCGGCCAGAAGGTGACGGGCCCGACAGATGTCGGAAGGCCGGACGGAGGGCGCAGAGGCCAGAGCGACGGATCGAAGAGGATCGCGATCAGCCGATCATCCGGGAGATAGGCCAGCCGTTCGAAGATCGTCGACGTTAAACTGTCTTCAGAGAGCTTTGCGTTTCCGTCCGCATCGTAACGGAGTTTTCCATGCAATTTTGCGTGCAGCATACGAATGCCCACATTCCGAATTCAATCTCACCCTAAAGTAGATACAATATCCATGAAAGTCAATTTTTCGCAGGGGTGTGCTCATACTGCTTCTTGTTATGCGGGAGCAGTTATGCAATTCCAAGCTAACGCACGCGTGGAAAACAAAAGGCTCGGCAGTCGCCTGCCGAGCCTTTGATTTGGTGGAGCCAAGGAGGATCGAACTCCTGACCTCTACAATGCCATTGTAGCGCTCTCCCAGCTGAGCTATGGCCCCTTAACTCTGGGGGCCGGTCGTTTCCGTCCGGCCTTGGTGGAGCGGGATAATAGTCAGGCGGCGGAGTGATGCAAGCGGAAAATCGACCGTTCCGCGCTTTTTTTCACCGGCATCCCCGCCGCTTCCGACCACGCTCCCGTCCCGCCGGGAAGGGCGCCGGTCAGCGCTCCTCCTCGTCCTCGCCCTCGACGTCGACGACCTCGTCCATGTCGTCCTCGCCCAGTTCGGACGTGTCCTCGATCAGGACGTCGTCCTCATCGTCGGCGGTGTCGTCGGCCTCCTCGATGCCCTCGACGGACATGTCGTCCTCGACATCCTCCAGCTCCGGAGTCTCGCTCTCCTCGGCCTCGCTCTCGGTATCCTCGTCCACAACCGCCGCCACCTTCTTGGTGTCGTCGGCCGGGGCCGGGCGGGCCTTGCGCGACTTCAGCAGGGCCTCGGGATCGAATTGCGCACCGCAGCTCGGGCAGACCGGCGGGTCCTTGCGCATGTCGTAGTAGCGAGCGCCACAGCTCGGGCAGATGCGCTTGACGCCCCATTCGGGTTTGGCCACGCCAGTGTCCTCCGTCACATAAATCAGGGGGGTTCTCAAGAGGCGCCCTTTGCCACGGCCAGAGGCGCTTGTCAAAAAAAAGATGCCGGATCGGCGGCGCGGCCGGTTGCCGCCGGTGCGCAGGCGCCGCGGAAAAGGGGTATCCCGCCCGGACAGGGGTTGCCTTTACAGGGCGTTAACCATAACTGGCTAGAACGGACCTGCACATTGTGCAACTCCTCCATTTGGTTTCCTCCTTGAACTCGGGGCCGCCGTTGCGCGGCCTCTTTTCTTTTGTGCCCGGCCGGTATCGGGAGGGGAGGAGGATGGAGTCCGGCCCTCTCGCATCGGGACGGGGGCTGTGATAGGAACGGCGGCCATAACCGCTTTCCGTTCCGATCCGAAGGACCCGTCCCATGACGCAGGCCCCCGCCACGCAGGCCCCCATCACGCAGGTGAAGCCGCTGCGCTCCGCCGCCACCGGCGCGATCCAGGGCAGCATCCGCGTGCCCGGCGACAAGTCGATCTCGCACCGGTCGCTGATGCTGGGCGCCATCGCCGTGGGCGAGACGGTGATCCATGGCCTGCTCGAAGGGGAGGACGTCCTGCACACCGCCGCCGCCATGCGCCTGCTGGGCGCCCAGGCGGAGCGCGATGCCGCGGGCGTCTGGCGCGTGCGCGGCGTCGGGCTGGGCGCGCTGCAGGAGCCGGCGCAGGTGCTGGACATGGGCAACAGCGGCACCGCCGCCCGCCTGCTGATGGGGCTGGTCGCCGGCCATCCGATCACCTGCGTCTTCACCGGCGACGCCTCGCTGAACAAGCGGCCGATGGCCCGCGTCACCAAGCCGCTGGAGGAGATGGGCGCCCGCTTCGTCGGCCGCTCCGGCGGGCGGTTGCCGCTGACCGTGGTCGGCAGCGGCGATCTGGTCCCGATCTCCTACCGGCTGCCGGTGGCCTCGGCCCAGGTGAAGTCGGCGATCCTGCTGGCCGGGCTCAACACCGCCGGCGCCACCACGGTGATCGAGGCGGAGCCGACGCGCGACCACACCGAACTGATGCTGCGCCATTTCGGCGCCACCGTGACGACCGAGCGGCTGGCGGACGGCGCGCTGGCCGTCACCGTCACCGGCCAGCCGGAACTGACCGGCCGGACCATCCATGTGCCGGCCGATCCCAGCAGCGCCGCCTTCCCGGCGGTCGCCGCCCTGCTGCGGCCGGGCTCGGAGCTGCTGCTGAACGACGTCGGCATGAATCCGCGCCGCACCGGCCTGTACGACACGCTGGTCGAGATGGGCGCCGATATCGCCTTCGAGAACCGCCGCGACCAGGCGGGGGAGCCGGTGGCCGACCTGCGGGTTCGCCACAGCGCGCTGAAGGGCGTGGTGGTGCCGGCCGACCGCGCGCCGAGCATGATCGACGAATATCCGGTGCTGGCCGCCGCCGCCGCCTGTGCCGAGGGCACCACGGTGATGCTGGGCCTGAAGGAATTGCGGGTGAAGGAGAGCGACCGCCTCGCCATGGTGGCCGAAGGGCTGGCCCGCTGCGGCGTGTCGGTGGAGGTCGGCGCCGACGACAGCCTGACGGTTCACGGGACTGGTGGAACGGGCAAGGGGCCGAAGGGCGGCGCCACCGTCCTCACCGCCATGGACCACCGCATCGCCATGAGCTTCCTGGTGCTGGGCATGGCGACGGAGGAACCGGTGTCGGTCGACGACGGCGCCTTCATCGACACCAGCTTCCCCGGCTTCGTCGGGCTGATGAACGGGCTGGGCGCGAAGATCGGCGAGGCGTGAGGCGATGACGCAGCCGCTATCCAACCAGGAGACCCCGGCCAAGGCGGTCGTCGTCGCCATCGACGGCCCGGCCGCCAGCGGCAAGGGCACCCTGTCGCAGCGCATCGCCGACGCCTTCGGCTTCGCCCATCTCGACACCGGCGTGCTGTACCGCGCGGTCGGCGTGTCGGTCCTCAGGGCCGGCGGCGATCCGGCCGACAATGCCGCGGCGGCGCGGGCGGCCTATGAGCTGCACCCGGAACACCCCATCCTGCAGGAGGTGGCGCTGCGCACCGACGAGGCGGCGCAGGCGGCCAGCAAGGTGGCGGCGGTGCCGGAGGTGCGGGCGGCGCTGCTCGACTTCCAGCGGCGCTTCGCGTCCCATCCGCCGGGCGGCGCGCCGGGGGCGGTCCTGGACGGGCGCGACATCGGCACCGTGGTCTGCCCCGATGCCCAGGCCAAACTGTTCGTTACCGCTTCGGTGGAGGTCAGGGCCGAACGGCGACTCAGGGAGTTGCAGAGACGGGGGATTCCGGCTATACCCTCCGATGTCCTGGAGGACATGAAGGCTCGTGATGCGCGTGACAGCCAGAGAGCGGTAGCCCCGCTCCGTCCGGCTGTCGACGCTTTTGTGCTTGATACCTCCGCTCTCGATGCCGATCAGGTGTTCTCGATGGCGGTCGCTCACATCGGCTCGAAGACCGGTCTGAAGCCAGCGGCGTGACGCCGCGGTTCCGGCGGTCGGAAGCGGCGCGGGCGGGTCGGACGCCCTCCATGGAAAACCATCAACCAAGTCGCCGGGCGTGGTGCCCGGCGCGGCGGTTCGGTCGAGGTCCCACCCGTTTTGCCGCGGGAGGGACCGGAACGGGGCCGCTTTCGCGCCACCTTTAGGAGTTTCAATGGCACAGTCACTGGCCCGCACGGTCGAAAAGGAAAGCTTCGCGTCTCTGCTTGAAGAGTCGCTGGGCGCGGCCGAGTCGCTCGAAGGTACGGTCGTCAAGGGACGCGTCGTCGCCGTCGAGAACGACATGGTCACCATCGACGTCGGTCTGAAGTCGGAAGGCCGCGTCGCGCTGAAGGAATTCGCCGTTGCCGGCCAGCCGCCCGAGCTGAAGGCGGGCGACACCGTCGAGGTCTATCTCGAGCGGATGGAAGACAAGAACGGCGAAGCGATGCTGAGCCGTGAGAAGGCGAAGCGCGAAGAGGCCTGGGCCCTGCTGGAGAAGTCGTTCAACGACCAGACCCGCGTCACCGGCGTCATCTTCGGCCGCGTCAAGGGCGGCTTCACCGTCGACCTGTCGGGCGCCGTCGCCTTCCTGCCCGGTTCGCAGGTCGACATCCGTCCGGTCCGCGACATCTCCCCGCTGCTGGGCACCCCGCAGCCGTTCCAGATCCTGAAGATGGACCGCTCGCGCGGCAACATCGTCGTGTCGCGCCGCGCCGTGCTCGAAGAGAGCCGCGCCGAGGCCCGTTCGGAGCTGGTGGCCAACCTCAAGGAAGGCCAGATCCTCCAGGGCGTCGTCAAGAACATCACCGACTACGGTGCGTTCGTCGACCTGGGCGGCGTCGATGGCCTGCTGCACGTCACCGACATCGCGTGGCGCCGCATCAACCATCCGTCGGAAGCCCTGCAGATCGGTCAGACCGTCACCGTCCAGGTCATCCGCTTCAACCCGGAAACCCAGCGCATCAGCCTCGGCATGAAGCAGCTGGAAGCCGATCCGTGGGAAGGCGTCGAAGCCAAGTACCCGGTCAGCGCCAAGTTCAAGGGCCGCGTCACCAACATCACCGACTACGGCGCCTTCGTGGAGCTGGAGCCGGGGATCGAGGGCCTGGTCCACGTCTCGGAAATGTCCTGGACCAAGAAGAACGTCCATCCGGGCAAGATCGTGTCGACTTCGCAGGAAGTCGAGGTCATGGTCCTGGACGTCGATCCGCAGAAGCGCCGCATCAGCCTCGGCCTGAAGCAGTGCCTGGACAACCCGTGGGAGACCTTCACCGACAAGTTCGGTCCGGGCACCGAGCTGGAAGGCGAAGTCAAGAACATCACCGAATTCGGTCTGTTCGTCGGCCTGCCGGGCGACATCGACGGCATGGTCCACATGTCCGATCTCGACTGGAACAAGTCGGGTGAAGAGGCGATCGCCGAGTACAAGAAGGGCGACCGCGTCAAGGTCAAGGTTCTCGACGTCGACGTCGAGAAGGAGCGCATCAGCCTGGGCATCAAGCAGCTGGCGAACGACCCGTTCGAGGCTGCCACCGCCGGTCTGAAGAAGAACGAGGTCGTGACCTGCACCGTGACGCAGGTGACGGACGGCGGCATCGAAGTGGCCGTCGGCGAGGGCTACACCGGCTTCATCCGCAAGTCGGACCTGTCCCGCGAGCGTTCCGAACAGCGCCCGGACCGTTTCGCCGTCGGCGAGAAGGTCGACGCCAAGGTCACCCAGATCGACCGCGCTTCCCGCCGCATCTCGCTGTCCATCAAGGCCCGCGAGATGGAGGAAGAGAAGCAGGCGATGGCTGAGTTCGGTTCGTCCGACTCGGGCGCCTCGCTGGGCGACATCCTGGGCGCCGCTCTGAAGCGCAAGCAGCAGAACGACGAGTGATCGCCTGAGGCCGTTCTCTCCGGCGGCAACGCCGGGGAGGGGGCTCGCGATCTCCCGGAAGGGTAAGGAAAAGGCCGCGTCCCGGTTGGGGCGCGGCCTTTTTCGTTGTGGGCGGCCGATGGACGGTTAGGTGCTGCGGTGTCGGGCAAGATCGACACGGATTTCACGGATTTATGCACGGATTTCACGGATTCTTTGTCTTGGTGAACGGGCCTCTCGTCGACCGGAGAATGTGATGCAAGCCCTGTTTCTGTTGAGCGACGGAGCGGCTTTTCATCCCGCAACTGCTTTGCGATGCCACATCCGTGTAATCCGTGTAATCCGTGTCTAAATCCGTGACATCCGTGTCAAATCTTGTCCCCGTGAACTTGAGCTTCCGAAAAGGCAAGCGCCCACCGCCCACCGCTCACCGCCGCGGCTCCGGGCTGCGGGTCAGGGAGGTGATGCTGTCGTCGTAGCGGAATTCGGGCATGTCGCGGACGCTGGCGGCGGTGACGTCGCGCAGCTGGATCGCCTCGGTCCCGCTACGGATGTCGGCCAGTGTCAGGTCGGCGGCGATATCCTTGCCACCGAAGCCCAGGATGCCGCCGGAGTGGATGACGATGTATTGGGCCTCGCCCTTGTCGTCGAGGATCACGTCGGTGACGGTGCCGATCTTCGACCCGTCCGCCCCCACGACGTTGCGGTTCATCAGCTGGTCGACGCTGGGACCGGTCTTGCGCTCCACCGCGGCACCGACGACCGGAGTCGAGCCCTCGATGATCATGGTCTGCGCGGCAGCCGGCGGCGGAGTCGCCGTCCCGGCCAGCAGCGTCAGGGCAGATAGCGTCAGCGCGGTCCGCCCCCACCACATCTTGTGCGTGATCTTCAGCATGGGTGCCTCTCCTCCCCCAGACCCACGACGGAGTCACCTTGGCTCCAGGGTCTTCAACCGGACCTGCAGGAAATAGTTGCGGGGTGGCCGGCTCTGCCCCTCTTCCGTGTCCCGAGCCCCGGCGGCCGGTGGCGACTCGGGGTCGGGAATGGCCGGCTTTTCGAGTCGCCCCATGGATTCCACCGGCTTGCTTCGAGTCGCAGCGCAACGAATCGGTGGTGGGTGCAACGGGGCGTAGGCAACAAGATGTTGATTTTCACCGCAACGAAGCTCTGGCGGTTGGCCGCGTTTTGCGCTCTAATCGGGGGGTGGCGCCGTCCGGTTCAACAGGGACGGTGAGTCGAGTGCCTACAGTTTGTGCCTCGCGGCTGCGATGCGGCCCGCCACCACCGCCTCAAAAAATTGCTTGGCAGGTGGGAACAGGATCCCCGGTCACGGGTTGAACACCACAGGATCAAGGTTTTGAGGTGGTCGGTGATGTCAACCACAATATCTAGCAGAGTGGGGCTTGCTTGCCCCGGTCGTGCTGGCTAGGATGCAGCCCACGTGACCCGGCCGGCCCCGAGCGGCGGCCCCGGTCGGCAGCACAGCGGCGACGGCGGACAGTCGGGCATCGGGCCTCCTGTTCGTACGGCGCCATCTGCGTTGCCGGGCCGGACGGCGGACAGGACCGCCGGCCGCTCGTCAGGACGGGTCGCACCATATTTCCATTCGAGTCCGCTGCGGCGGGCTCCAAGCAGGGGACAGTGTCATCATGCGGATCGAGCGTCGTTTCACGCACGAAGGTCAGGACGCCTACG
The DNA here is from genome assembly GCF_000283655.1 of Azospirillum lipoferum 4B. NCBI lineage: Bacteria > Pseudomonadati > Pseudomonadota > Alphaproteobacteria > Rhodospirillales > Azospirillaceae > Azospirillum > Azospirillum lipoferum. The sequence goes on from NC_016622.1 coordinate 170,282, forward strand.
CCAGCCTCGGCTTCCGCCAGGCGACCAGCGAGATCCGCAATCCGGATGGAACGATCGTCTTCCAGCAGACTGGCATCGAGGTGCCGGACAACTTCTCGCAGGTCGCCAGCGACATCCTGGCGCAGAAGTATTTCCGCAAGGCCGGCGTCCCGGCCGCGCTGCGCGCCGTGGAAGAGAACACCGTCCCGTCCTGGCTGTGGCGCAAGGAAGCCGACCAGGAGAAGCTGGCCGCCCTGCCGAAGGAGAAGCGCTTCGTCGGTGAAAGCTCCGCCAAACAGGTCTTCGACCGTCTGGCCGGCACCTGGACCTATTGGGGCTGGAAGGGCGGCTATTTCGACACCGAGGCCGACGCCCGCGCCTTCTTCGACGAGATGCGCTTCATGCTGGCCGCTCAGATGGCGGCCCCGAACAGCCCGCAGTGGTTCAACACCGGCCTGCACTGGGCCTACGGCATCGACGGCCCGAGCCAGGGCCACTTCTACGTCGATTTCAAGACCGGCCTGCTGACCTCCTCCGCCTCGGCCTACGAGCATCCGCAGCCGCACGCCTGCTTCATCCAGTCCGTCGCCGACGATCTGGTGAACGAGGGCGGCATCATGGACCTGTGGGTGCGTGAGGCCCGCCTGTTCAAGTACGGCTCGGGCACCGGCTCCAACTTCTCCAAGCTGCGCGGCGAGGGCGAGAAGCTGGCCGGCGGCGGCAAGTCGTCGGGCCTGATGAGCTTCCTGAAGATCGGCGACCGCGCGGCCGGCGCCATCAAGTCGGGCGGCACCACCCGCCGTGCGGCCAAGATGGTCACGGTGGACATGGACCATCCGGACATCGAAGGCTACATCGACTGGAAGGTGAACGAGGAGCAGAAGGTCGCGGCGCTCGTGACCGGTTCCAAGATCTGCCAGAAGCACCTGACGGCGGTGATGGCCGCCGCCCAGTCGGGCCTGGACCCGAAGGAGAACAAGGAGCTGAAGAAGGCGATCCTCGCCGCCCGCAAGGATCAGGTGTCGGAGAACTACATCCAGCGCGTGATCCAGTTCGCCGGCCAGGGCTTCACCTCCATCGAGTTCAAGACCTACAACACCGACTGGGATTCGGAAGCCTACCTGACGGTCTCCGGCCAGAACTCCAACAACTCCGTGCGCATCTCCAACGAGTTCGTGCAGGCGGTGCTGGACGATGCCGACTGGAACCTGATCGGCCGCACCAACGGCAAGGTGGTGAAGACCGTCCGTGCCCGCGACCTGTGGGACAAGGTCGGCTACGCCGCCTGGGCCTGCGCCGATCCGGGCGTGCAGTTCGACAGCACCATCAACGAGTGGCACACCTGCCCGGCCTCGGGGCGCATCAACGCCTCGAACCCGTGCTCGGAGTACATGTTCCTCGACGACACCGCCTGCAATCTGGCCTCGCTGAACCTGATGTCGTTCCGTCTGAAGGACGGTTCCTTCGACGTCGAGGCGTTCGAGCATGCCTGCCGGCTGTGGACCGTCGTGCTGGAAATCTCCGTGCTGATGGCGCAGTTCCCGTCGAAGGAAATCGCTCAGCTCTCCTACGAGTTCCGCACGCTGGGCCTCGGCTTCGCCAACCTCGGCGGCCTGCTGATGGCGTCCGGCCTGTCCTACGACTCGGACGAGGGCCGCGCCTACTGCGCCGGCATCTCCGCCGTGATGACCGGCGTCGCCTATGCCACCTCGGCCGAGATGGCGCAGGAGCTGGGTCCGTTCCCCGGCTTCGAGGCCAACCGCGACCACATGCTGCGGGTCATCCGCAACCATCGCCGCGCCGCCAACGGCGAGATGAACGGCTATGAGGGCCTGACGGTCGAGCCGGTGCCCTTCGTCGCCGACCTCTGCCCGGACCAGGAGCTGGCTCTGGCCGCCGTCCGCGTGTGGGACGAGGCGCTGGAGCTGGGCGAGGCCCACGGCTACCGCAACGCCCAGGCCACCGTGGTCGCCCCGACCGGCACCATCGGCCTGGTGATGGATTGCGACACCACCGGCATCGAGCCCGACTTCGCGCTGGTGAAGTTCAAGAAGCTGGCCGGCGGCGGCTATTTCAAGATCGTCAACCGGCTGGTGCCGGAGGCGCTGAAGACGCTCGGCTACACCCCGGACCAGATCGAGGAGATCGCGCTCTATGCGGTCGGCCACGGCACGCTGAAGACCGCCCCGGGCGTGAACCACGAGTCGCTGAAGGCCAAGGGCTTCACCGACGAGCTGCTGGAGCGGCTTGAGGGCAACCTCGCCACCGCCTTCGACATCAAGTTCGTCTTCAACCGCTGGACCATCGGCGCCGAGTTCTGCACCCAGACGCTGGGCATTCCGGTCGAGACGCTGGATGCTCCGGGCTTCGACCTGCTGAGCCACATCGGCTTCACCAAGGCGCAGATCGAGGCGGCCAACACCTTCTGCTGCGGCGCCATGACGCTGGAAGGCGCGCCCTTCCTCAAGGACGAGCACCTGTCGGTGTTCGACTGCGCCAACCCCTGCGGCCGCATCGGCAAGCGCTTCCTGTCCTGGGAATCGCACATCACGATGATGGCGGCGGCGCAGCCCTTCATCTCCGGCGCCATCTCCAAGACCATCAACATGCCGAACACGGCGACGGTCGACGAGTGCAAGGACGCCTACCTGATGTCCTGGCGCCTGGGCCTGAAGGCGAACGCGCTGTACCGCGACGGCTCCAAGCTGAGCCAGCCGCTGCAGGCCGCCCTGCTCGACGACGAGGAGGATGGCGAGGCGGTCGAGGCGATGATCGAGGCCCCGGCCGCGGTCCGCGCCCAGATGGTCACCGAGCGCATCGTCGAGAAGGTGATCGAGCGGGTGGTCGAGCGGAAGAGCAGCTCGCGCGAGCGTCTGCCGCACCGCCGCAAGGGCTACACCCAGAAGGCCAATGTCGGCGGCCACAAGGTGTACCTGCGCACCGGCGAGTATGAGGACGGCCGCCTGGGCGAGATCTTCATCGACATGCACAAGGAAGGCGCCGCCTTCCGCTCGCTGATGAACAACTTCGCCATCGCGGTGTCGATCGGCCTGCAATACGGCGTTCCGCTGGAGGAGTTCGTGGAGGCCTTCACCTTCACGCGCTTCGAGCCGTCGGGCATGGTGACCGGCAACGACACCATCAAGATGGCGACCTCGGTCATCGACTACATCTTCCGCGAGATCGCCATCTCCTACCTGAACCGCACCGATCTGGCGCACGCCACGCCGGAGGATCTGGTGCCCTTCACGGTGGGCAGCGGCGACAAGCAGGGCGACCTGCCGGACACCCAGGTGCAGCCGTCCGACATCGTCCGCCGCATCGCGTCGACCGGCTATGTCCGCAACAACCTGCGCGTCCTGCATGGCGGGCAGACCCAGCGGGCCAGCGCCGCGGCGGCCTTCGCCGCCACCGGCACCGACACCGCCGCCGTCAGCGCCACCGCGTCGGCCGGCACGCATGGGGCGGCCCAGGCTGCCATGGCGGCCAGCCCGGCGGTTGCCGCCGCCACTGCCCAGGGCCATGTCGCCGCCACCGCGGCCACCGGCACGGCCTATGGCGGCAGCACCAGCGACCAGCGCTTCGACCGCATCCGCGAGGCCCGCGCCCGCGGTTACGAGGGCGATCCCTGCGGCGAGTGCGGCAACATGACCCTGGTCCGCAACGGCACCTGCCTGAAGTGCGACAGCTGCGGGTCGACCACCGGCTGCAGCTGAGCCTTCTCCCTGGCGGCGCTCCATCGGAGTGCCATGGGGCGATGGACGATGAAAGGGGAGGGAGCGGGAGACCGCTTCCTCCCTTTTGCTTGTGCACAAACGGATCCGCGCGTCACTGCTTGGACTCATTCCGGTGTGCTTGTGCCAGCAGGGTCCGAAAGCGACGAGCGCTTGACCGCGCCGCGTGTGTTCATGTTAGCTGACTCTCCCGGGAGCGCCGGCGCGGCGTTCCCCGATGGATGTCCGGGGGGATCAGGGGTCATGGATTCGGCCGGGGCAGTGCTGGACGACCGTCTGCCGTCCGATCGCCTGTTGCGGGTGACCGCTGCGCAATGGAGCGCGGCACTGGTCTGGACCGTGGCCGACGGAACCATCGTCGGTGCCAATCCGGCATTCGCCTGCCTTGCCGGCTGTCCGCTCGACAGCATGATCGGCCGGTCGCTGCCCGCCCTGCTCGACATTGGCGGACGCGACTGGCGGACGGTGTGGGACGGGGCGCAGGGCGACCATCCGCCGCCCGGCAGCGGCGCGCTCTGCCTGCCGCGCCGCGATCCGGTGCCGGTCGACCTGCACTGGCAGCATCTGGCCGACGGCGCGGACACCCTGATTCTGTGCGAGATGCGCGGTTTCGACGAACGCGAGCGGGCGGAGGCGGTGGCCCGCCTGCAGCAGGACGTGCTGGAACTGGTGGCCGCCGGCCGGTCGCTGAAACAGGTTCTGGACTTCCTGTGCCGGCAGGTGGAGGCCTGCGCGCCGGAGGTCACCTGTTCGGTGATGCTGCGCGACGACGAGAACCGCATGCGGGTCGCCGCCGCCCCGTCGCTGCCCGGCGCCTATGCCGCCGCCATCGACGGGCTGCCCATCGGGCCGGATGTCGGCTGCTGCGGCAGCGCGATGAGCCGGGGCGAGGCGGTGATGTCCGCCGACATCGCCGAAGATCCGCGCTGGGCCCCCTATCGCGAGGTGCCGCTGGCCCATGGGCTGGCCGCCTGCTGGTCCAACCCGATCAAGGGGCGCAATGCCCGGATGCTGGGCAGTTTCGCGCTCTATTACCGGGAACCGCGTCCAGCCGCCCCCTTCCACCGGCGGCTGGTGGAAGCCTGCGTGCATCTGTGCGCGCTGGCCATCGAGCATGACCGGGCGCGGGCGGAGATCAACCGGCTGGCCTATTTCGACACGCTCACCGGACTGCCCAACCGCCAGCTTCTGGCCGACCGCGCCACTGCGGCGCTGGCGCTGGCCGGACGCACGCGCCAGCCGGTGACGCTGGTGTTCCTGGACGTCGACCGCTTCAAGACCATCAACGATTCGCTGGGCCATGCGGTCGGCGACCAGCTGCTGGTGGAGGTGGCGAACCGCCTGCGCCGCCTGTTCATCGAAGGCGACACGCTGGCCCGGCTGGGCGGGGACGAGTTCGTGGCGCTGCTGCCGGGCTGCGACGCCGCCCATGCCTCGCTGCTGGCCGAGCGGGTGCTCGCCAGCCTGTCGGTGCCGCTGACGGTGGCCGACCTGACGCTGACCCCGACCGCCAGCATCGGCATCGCCGTGCATCCCGACGATGGCATGGATTTCGACACGCTGCTGCGCCAGGCCGATGCGGCGATGTACCGGGCCAAGCAGGCCGGCCGCAACCGCTGCCACTTCTTCCGCCGCGATATGAATGAACAGGCGGTGCGCCGGCTGGAGATGGAGGCGGCACTGCGCGAGGCGCTGGACCGGCAGGAGGGCGGCGGCGCAAGCGAGGCGGCGGGCGAATCGGGGTTCGAGTTGCATTACCAGCCGCAGGTGCGGCTGAAGCCGCACTGCCTGTACCGGGTGGAGGCGCTGATCCGCTGGACCCACCCGCGCTGGGGAGCGGTGCCGCCGATGGAGTTCGTGCCGCTGGCCGAGGAATGCGGGCTGATCGACCGGCTGGACGGCTGGGTGCTGGAGACGGCGGTGGCGCAGCTCGGCCGCTGGCGTGCCGCCGGGGTGCCGGTGCCGGGGCTGGCGGTCAACGTCTCCGCCGTCCGCTTCGCCCGCGGCGACCTGCCGGACCAGGTCCGCTCGGTGCTGGCCGCCAACGGCATCCCGGCCAATGACCTGACGCTGGAGATCACCGAAAGGCTGATGATGTCGGAGGAGGCCGGAGCCCACGACGCGCTGGATGCCCTGCATGCGCTGGGTGTCACCCTGTCGATCGACGATTTCGGCACCGGCTATTCCTCCTTGAGCTACCTGAAGCGCTTCCCCGTCGGCGAACTGAAGATCGACCGCAGCTTCGTCAAGGAGCTGGACATCGACGCCGCCAACCGGCCGCTGGTGCGCGCCATCATCCAGATCGGCGAGGCGCTGGGCCTGACCGTCGTGGCCGAAGGGGTGGAGCGCGAGGCCCAGCACCGCATGCTGGAGGCGGAAGGCTGCGCCATCGGCCAGGGATACCGCTTCGCCCGGCCGATGCCGGCGGCGGCGCTGGCGGACTGGCTGGCGGGGGAGGGTAAGCACTGGGTGGAGTGTCCGGCCAACGCCTGCTTCAGCATCTGAAACATTTGCGGAGGAAATGATCCCGTTTTTCTTTGGATTAACGGGGTACTTCGTCCGCATTTCACCATTCGAATCGGTACTTATGCGGATCCGCCGGAGTAATGGGGATCCGGCCAATACGATATAGTCGCAACGCTCCTTTGCCGGCGAAGCGCAGGTCATCCCGGTCCAGACCACGCGACTGTCTTGTGTCCCAACGTTTGGGGCGATAGAAGGTCCACTCAGCGGCATGTGCGGTCAAGCAAACTGACCACGGTGTCCCGCTGAGCGGATCGGACCCGCCCGGCGGATCGCCCGTGGAGCACAAGGGGAGCACCCGCATGCCGGACGACCATGGGGCGAGAGGAATTCCGCGATGGCGAGCCAGGGTGAATCCAAGTGGGTCTACAGCTTCGGGGCCGGTGCCACCGAAGGACGGGCCGATATGAAGAACCTGCTGGGCGGCAAGGGCGCCAATCTGGCCGAGATGGCCAATCTTGGCCTGCCCGTTCCGCCGGGCTTCACGATCACCACCGAGCTGTGCACCTATTTCTACGCCAACGGCCGTTCCTATCCGCCGGAGCTGACGGCGCAGGTGAACGCCGCCATCGCGCGGCTGGAACAGGCGATGGACGCCAAGTTCGGCGACCCGGTCAACCCGCTGCTGGTGTCGGTCCGCTCCGGCGCCCGCGCCTCGATGCCGGGCATGATGGACACCGTCCTGAACCTGGGCCTGAACGACGCAACCGCCGCCGGCCTCGCCAAGCGGTCGGGCGACGGCCGATTCGCCTATGACAGCTATCGCCGCTTCATCCAGATGTATTCCAACGTCGTCCTCGACGTTGAGCATCACCATTTCGAGGACATCCTCGACAACCACAAGCGCGACAAGTCCTACACCCTCGACACCGACCTGTCGGCCGAGGATTGGCAGGCGGTGATCGAGGACTACAAGAAGGCGGTCGAGCGCGAGCTGGGCAAGCCCTTCCCGCAGGATGTGCAGGAGCAGCTGTGGGGCGCCATCGGCGCCGTCTTCGGCTCGTGGATGAACGCCCGCGCCATCACCTACCGCAAGCTGCACGACATCCCGGCCGACTGGGGCACCGCGGTCAACGTGCAGTGCATGGTCTTCGGCAACATGGGCAACGACTGCGCCACCGGCGTGGCCTTCACCCGCAACCCGTCGACCGGCGAGAACGCCTTCTACGGCGAATATCTGGTCAACGCCCAGGGTGAGGACGTCGTCGCCGGCATCCGCACGCCGCAGCACCTGACCGTCGCCGGCAAGATCGCCAACAAGTCCGACCTCCCCGCCATGGAAGAGGTGATGCCGGAGGTGTTCAACCAGCTGAACGAGGTCCGCCTCAAGCTGGAAAAGCACTACCGCGACATGCAGGACATCGAGTTCACCGTCCAGCAGAACAAGCTGTTCATGCTGCAGACCCGCAACGGCAAGCGCACCGCCCCGGCCGCGCTGAAGATCGCCGTCGATCTGGCGAACGAAGGCGTCATCGACCAGAACGAGGCGGTCCGCCGCATCGATCCGGCCTCGCTCGACCAGCTGCTGCACCCGACGCTCGACCCCAAGGCCGACCGCAAGGTGATCGCCAAGGGCCTGCCGGCTTCCCCCGGCGCCGCCTCCGGCAAGGTGGTGTTCACCGCCGACGAGGCCGAGCAGATGGCCGGCAAGGGCGAGTCGGTGATCCTCTGCCGCATCGAGACCTCGCCCGAGGACATCCACGGCATGCACGCCGCCCGCGGCATCCTGACCAGCCGCGGCGGCATGACCAGCCACGCGGCGGTGGTTGCCCGCGGCATGGGCCGTGCCTGCGTGTCGGGCGCCGGCGACCTGCGCATCGACTACAAGACCAAGCAGATGTCGGTGCGCGGCGTCGCCGTGAAGGAAGGCGACATCCTGACCATCGACGGCTCCACCGGCGAGGTGATGCTGGGCGAGGTGCCGACGATCCAGCCGGAGCTGTCGGGCGACTTCGCCACCCTGATGGGCTGGGCCGACGGCATCCGCCGGATGAAGGTCCGCGCCAACGCCGAAACCCCGCTGGACGCCCGCACCGCGCGGAAGTTCGGCGCCGAGGGCATCGGCCTGTCGCGCACCGAGCACATGTTCTTCGACCCGGAGCGCATCCTGGCCGTCCGCGAGATGATCCTGGCGGAGGACGAGGCCGGCCGCCGCAAGGCGCTCGCCAAGCTGGAGCCCTTCCAGAAGAAGGACTTCGTCGATCTGTTCACGATCATGGCCGGCCTGCCGGTGACGATCCGCCTGCTCGACCCGCCGCTGCACGAGTTCCTGCCGAACACCGACGAGGACATGGCGGAGGTCGCCAAGGCCACCGGCACCGACCCGCTGCGGGTGCGCCACCGCACCATCCAGCTGCATGAAGCGAACCCGATGCTGGGCCATCGCGGCTGCCGTCTGGGCATCTCGTACCCCGAGATCTACGAGATGCAGGCCCGCGCCATCTTCGCCGCCGCTGCCGAGGTCGCCAAGACCACCGGCGAGGCCGTCATTCCCGAAGTGATGATCCCGCTGATCATCACGAAGAAGGAGTTCGACATCCTCAAGGCGGTGATCGACCGCGCCGCCGAGCAGGTGAAGGCCGAGACCGGCGTGACGGTGGAGTATCTGACCGGCACGATGATCGAGATCCCGCGCGCGGCCCTGAAGGCCGGCGAGATCGCCGAGTCGGCGGAGTTCTTCAGCTACGGCACCAACGACCTGACCCAGACCACGCTGGGCCTGTCGCGCGACGACGCCGGCAGCTTCCTGCCGGAGTACCAGCGCCAGGGCATCCTGGAGCAGGACCCGTTCCAGTCGCTGGACGTCACCGGCGTCGGCGAACTGGTGGAGATCGCCACCGAGCGCGGCCGCAAGGTTCGCCCGGACATCAAGCTGGGCATCTGCGGCGAGCATGGCGGCGACCCGGCCTCGATCTCCTTCTGCGAGAAGGTCGGGCTGACCTATGTCTCCTGCTCGCCCTACCGCGTGCCGATCGCCCGCCTCGCCGCCGCCCAGGCCGCGCTGCACAGCGACACGGTCAAGCGCGACTGAGCCGGTTCGGGTAGCTGAAACGATTTCGGCCCTCTTCCCGCAAGGGAAGGGGGCCGTTTCGTTTTGGGGGCGGGGTTGGGTGGGTGGAACAGCGTGGAACAGATTTCGGGGGAGTGTTCACTGTTCCATCCGGGGCGCCGTAGACGGCTCAGCGCTGGGAACCGGCGGTCAACTCCCCGATGCCCGTCAGCTTGAACGCCCCTTTTCCCGGCAGGGAAACCCGCAATTCCAACTCCCCGCCCGCGGCTTCCACGAAGCGCCGCAGGGTGGACAGATACAGGTCGGTCCGCTTCTCGATCTGGTGGACGGTCGGCTGCTTCACGTTCAGGGTTTCGGCAACCTGACCCTGGGTCAGTTCCGCCAATCCGTCGATCTCGGCCAGCATCCCGGCGGCCCGTGCGTCCACGGCGGCGCGCTCGTCGTCGGTCATCTCGGAGAGGATCTGGTCGAACGGGACCGTCGCGGTCATGGCCTGGCTCCTTTCAGGTCGGAGAGATGGTCGTCATAGCGGCTGTTTCGTTTATGGGGCGGAGTTGGGCGGGTGGAACAGCGTGGAACAGGGTTCGGCGGGCTGTTCACTGTTCCATCCGGGGCGCCCGACCCGGCCTGCGGTGGTCGGATGGAACGTTTGGAACAGATTGGAACGGTTTTCCGGGGGCTGTTCACTGTTCCATCCGGCGGGGCAGGGGAGGGCGCAAGGGGGCGTGGCACCGTTGGCGATGCATGCAGGACATTCCTCGGGCGGTTGAGGCTTATAGTCCTATCATGGATGGCGGTTGGCGGTAAGGGAGGCGTGGAAAAGACGTGGCGGCTTGCCGGTGGGGCTGCGTCAGGGGCGGTTCTGTGCCCCGTGCCAGACACGCAGAATGGTGACGCGGGGCGGCGTCACGTCATAGACGATCACATAGGGATGGACCGCCACCAGTTCCCGCGCACCGTCTCGCCGAAGGTGGCCACGGTCAGGGAATTCGGCGAGGCTTTGCGCAGGGCTTCTGAGTCAGAGCGCAAAGCCGCCGGGTTGCTGCGGGATTGAAATGGCCGATATAGCTTCGGATCGCGATCAGATCGGCAATGGCGGCCGGAGCGAAGATTACTTCCACGACGGCGCAGGACACTCGTCTGCCGTGCCCCAACTGTCGAGCCAGTCGGCAACGTCGCGCAGAGGAATAATCTGACCGGCGGCAACCAATGCGCGCGCCTCGGCAACAGCGCGTGTAAGCGCATCGTCATCGGTCGGTTCGAATGCTGTTGCGGGCTCGGCCATGGGGCACCTTAAGTGCTGGATATATGTGGCGAACGTAGGTAGACCGCGGATCAAAATCTCACCTCTGCGGGTTCAAGCCGTTGATTTCGCCCTGCCTATGAGAGGCTTTGATTGACACTCTTATTCCAGGCAAAGAAAATGTCGGGCGGCTGAGGGTAGGAGATTGCGACGCCAGGAGTTATGCAGGTGGCGGGTCGCCACTGTCGGGGGCATTTGGTTCCCTCCGCTGGTGAGGAATGGGCGCAGTGCAGCATAGCATAGCATAGCTGGAGGTATTAAAATGTGGGTCGATGTTTCGGTCCAGTGTATCAGAGAAATCGTATTCTCCATCTAAGAAGATTTTGGCTGAGGCGCCATGGTATGATTTTATTATTTAATAGAAATATATGCATCAATTTGGCGAAGAACAAATTTTCAGAATTGCCAAACGTTGAGTGGGGAAAACAGTGTTGCGAATTTTTTGGTGTGAGAGAAGTAAATGAACCTTACATACTAACCGCATTTTAACTACTAAATTTCATAATGCAACAGGCTTCCTATAGGAATTGAGGGTTGCGAATATGGGCTCAGAAAAGCAGATTAACCGAATCAAAGATTTGTTAAAGGTGCCTTCTCATGCCGCTGTTGATCATAGGTTTTACCTGGACGAAAATGGAAAAGATAGGCGTATAGAAAGCCTATCAAGGAAGAAGAGAAGAAAAATAAAAGCTGGGGGGAGAAAAATTGCAGAATTTTACATGAGAGTCTTAGTTGATTTATCCAGCTCTGGGGCTGGATATACAGTTGATCAATTTCTTAGGCAGCTTGCTATTGAATATAATAATAGGTACGCCTCATCCGGAATATACACGCAACCGGTCAGTTTTAACTATTTCGAGCCTTTTTGTAAAATCAGCCTTATAGAAAAGAGCTTTGCTCCTTACGTTAAGCCTGCCCATGAGATTGACCATCTCTTCAATGTAACTGACTATATGGATTACATAACTTCATTAGATGCGGGGGAGTTTGAACTCACTGAGTTAAAAAAAATTCCAGAGGGAAGAGTTTTTCACTACACTCCGAATGGTGATATTTTTGATTTCACTTTTCTAAATTCAGATGGTCGAGAATTTGTATTTGCAGGATTTTCTATAGTAAGGCATGGAAACTCGCTGTATTGGTACATGGTTGGAGGAGAAGTTTTTTCTGCAAAAGAGTGGGATGATTTTGCAAAAGATCGTGATGAGGTCGAGATTGAATGCATTCCATATCATAAAGAAAAATTCCTCTCTGATATGATCAAGCAGAGCGGTCCTGTGGAAAGTTCTCCTGTTGCTTTGGAGGGCACACAGACCGCAGCCAAAACAATTATTGCTGGAGAGACTAATCTCGAAACAGGAAGACACCTTGCAAGGTGCTACATGTCAGAAACCAAGAGTAGCTTTGCCATAACTTGTGACGATCCGGATGTTCTCTTTCATATGAGTGATCGTAATAAAAAAGAGAAGATTATTCAGGGGATGCATGATCGTATAGAGTCTGCCTCAGTGATGTGGGGCTTAGTCGAAGCGATGTTTCAAATCCCATGTTATTTCTCCTTTAGAATTAATGTAAATGCTTCTGTAGGTTTTTGCGATAGAACAAAATTTTCGTTGAAAAGTCCAAAAGGAGGTAGAGGAATTACAAAGAGCTTTCGGTATGTTCCATCTTTAGAGGTGTCTGATTCTAATGATCCCGTAATCCGATCCTACATAACACCACATTATCAAATAGAAACAGAAGGATACTGGCGTCGTCTGCCGCACGATAGTATTGGTCATGATGAAAACGGAAATTCTGTTCGCGGAAAAACTTGGATCAAAGCGTCGAATAAGTGGCGTGAGCGACCTGAGAGTGACAGGGCAATCTATGTAAAGTCGTCTGTAGCATCCGCTCGACTAAAACTGAAGCAATATTTAGATGCAACACAAATTATCGATATTAATAATATGGGAGCTTCTCAAGATGGTGGCGAAGAAGATCGTGGTGTTTTGTATGTCCTTCGCTGTACTCTTATGCAGGAACAAATATACAAAGTAGGTTGGACATCCGGAACCGCAAAGCAAAGAGCAAAAGAACTATCGTCGGCGACAGGAGTTCCTGTCTCGTTTGTTGTTGTTTCGTACTGGAAGCATGAGGATCCAGAAGCGCTTGAGAAAAATGTCCATGCAATGCTGTCTCCATACCGTGTAAATGATGCCCGCGAATTTTTTTTAGTAGACTATAGAAAGATAAAGAAAATCATTGAGTCAGAAATAGAGAGGGCTGCGCTACTGCGTTTAGAAAATGAGCAATAGGCTTTTCGAAGAATCCTATGTTGCCTCTTGTCTTGAACCCTTCTCCGGGTGGGGAGGGGAGGAAAACCAGTTGGGGAAGGGATGGATGGTGGAGAAGTGGAGTGGAAATAGATGGGGATAGAGCTAACGCCCCCTCAGATTCGCCCTTGCGGTGGGTTCCGCTTCCAGCGAGTTGTTGGGTCAGTATTGTTTCGGGTACTTGCCCTTCAAATCAGCTTTCACCGCCATGTAGGCGTTGGCCCCGAAGCTCGCGAGTTCGCGGGTAACCTGCATCGAGCGGCGAGCAATTGGTGCAATGGCAACTCACCTCGGCACTGGCGATGCAGAGCCGGTCCTTACTCCGCCGCCACCGCCACCGCCCGGCAAGTCCCCCGCACCAGATCGATATCGATTCCCGCCGCGACCAGTTCCGGCCGGATGCTTATGCCGTCGCGGACCAGTCGCACCAGACCGTGCTTCGCCAAGTCTTGCAGAGCGCGGGAGACGTTGGGCTGGGCGCGGTTGGCGAGTTGGGCGAGGCGGGAGACCGTCTCCGGGCGTTCGGTGGCGATCAGGTGCATCAACGCCCGGTTCGCCGGGGTCAGCACGCCGAGAAGGCCGGAGACCGACTCCCCATCCGTCACGGGCTGCACCGGGGGAACCGGGCGGGTGCCCTGGGCGACCGCCAGCATCTCGTCGCGCAAATCATGCAAGCTTCGCATGGTCGGGCTCCCTGGTGTCTTCGGCGTGGTGGTCGGTGAGGCGCATCTAATATGCGCTTGGCGAGGGGATGCGGCCATCGCATTTGCGCCCGGCTTTGGCTGGAGGTGCAGGGGCCATGCGGTTCGGGAGTCTTGGGGTGCCCCTCACCCTCCCCACGCCTGTGGCTACGGCATGCACACATTTCCAATCATTGTTAAATCTCTGGAATGAAAGGAACTTCCCGTCATCCCCGCGAAGGCGGGAATCCAGAGTTTCCAGTGCAAAGGCTTGCCAAGTCTGGATTCCCGCCTTCGCGGGAATGACGGCCGAAGAAGTAATTTTATTCCAATACCTTACATGACGCTGAGATCTGTGCATGCCGTAGACGCCTGCGGCGTGGGTCCAAAGTCGCTTGCAAGTCTCGCGACTGCGCTCCGCCTACGATCACCTTCGGTGCTCGTCCGGCCTGCGGCCGTCGGCTCCGCGCCCTCTCCCGGGGCGGGAGAGGGTGGACGGGCGCGCCATAGCGCGCCGCCAAGGGGCATGCTGCCCCTTCGCAATCCCCTGGCAAAGGCTGGCGCCTTTGCTGCCCCCTCACCCTGACCCTCTCCCCAGGGGGAGAGGGGAAGTTTGCGGAGGGGAGGGGAGGGGCGGGCCGTTACCTCCCCCTCGGCTTCGCCCTGGCGGTCGCCTCGGCTTCCAGCGGGTTGTCGGGCCAGTGGTGTTTCGGGTACTGGCCCTTCAAATCCGCCTTCACCGCCTTGTAGGCATTCGCCCAGAAGCTCGCGAGGTCGCGGGTGACCTGCACCGGGCGGCGGGCGGGGGACAGCAGGTGCAGCAGCAACGGAACCCGGCCGCCGGCGATGCGCGGGGTCTCGGCAAGGCCGAACATCTCCTGCAGGCGAACCGCCAGCACCGGCTCCTCGCCGTCATAGTCGATGGGGATGCGGGAGCCGCTCGGCACCTCGACATGGGTCGGGGCCTCGGCGTCCAGGCGGGTCCGCAACTCCCAGGGCAGCAGGGCGCGCAAGGCGCTCGACAGGTCGATGCGCTCCAGATGGGCGCGGCGCGACACGCCGTCGAGGAAGGGGGCCAGCCACTCCTCCAGCCCGTCCATCAGGGCCGCGTCGGACAGGTCGGGCCAGTCATAGGCATCGCCCTCCCGCGCGCGCAGGAACATCACGCGGGTGCGCCATTTGCGCAGTTCGTCGGTCCAGGGCAGGCAGGTGGGGCCCAGCGCGCGGATGCCCTCGATCATCGCGGCGGTCATCGCGTCGGCCGGGGGCTTGGCCAGCTTCTCGTCCTTCAGGATCAGGGCGAACAGCATGCGGCGGCGCCGCGCCAGAACCGCCTGCTCGCGGGCGTCCCAGGCGACGATGGTCTCCGTGCGGATGTCGTCGGCGAAGCTCTCCTCCAGATCGGCCAGCGTGACCGGGGCGGCCAGGAAGATGCGCGATTCGCGGGCGGCGCCGTCGAGGTCGGCGATGGCGAGCCACTCCTCGGCCGACAGCGGCTCGGCCTGCTGGAAATAGGCGCCGCGTCCGCCCGACAGGCGGTACTGCGCCGCCACCCCGCCCGGTTGGCCGCCGGGGCGGCGCTGGCCGATGCGGTCGGGATAGGCCAGCGCCAGCAGGATGCCGACGGCGTTCGAGTCCATCGCGTCGTCGTCGCGCACGCCGAGCTGGCGGCGCCACTGCCGCGCCTGCTTCACCGCTTGCTGCGCCCCGCCGCGGTCGACGCTGAGGCCGCGCGCCGCGCCCTGGCCGCCGCGCTCCTCGCCGCGCAGCAGATCGACGCGCAGGCGCAGGTCGGCGTCGCGGAACCCAGGCTGGCTGCGGACGATGTCGCGCTCGCCCAGCAGGGCGGCGACCAGACAGGCGAGCGCGCCCTGGCCCATCGCCTTGCCGGCCAGCATCATGTGGGCCAGACGCGGATGCACGCCGAAACCGGCCATGCGGCGGCCATGCGGGGTGATGGATCCCGCCCGGTCGAGCGCGCCGAGGCCGGTCAGCAGCTCGCGCGCCTGGGCCATCGCCGCGGCAGGCGGCTGGTCGAGCCAGGACAGGCTGGCGGGGTCGGACACTCCCCACACCGCAAGCTCCAGCGCCAGCGGGGCGAGGTCGGCGTCGGCGATCTCCGGCGTGGTGAAGGGGGCCAGCGCCTTGTGCGTCGCCTCCGGCCACAGGCGGTAGCAGACGCCCGGCTCCAGACGGCCGGCGCGGCCGCGGCGCTGCTCGGCAGAGGCCTGGCTGACCTTCACCGTCGCCAGACGGGTCATGCCGCCGCGCGGGTCGAAACGCGGAACCCGCATCAGCCCGCTGTCGACCACGATGCGGATGCCCTCGATGGTCAGGCTGGTCTCGGCGATGGAGGTTGCCAGCACGATCTTGCGCTGGCCGGGCGGGGTGGGGGAGATGGCGCGGTCCTGCGCCTCGGCCGACAGGTCGCCATAGAGCGGGGCGATGACGGTGTCCGGGCCGAGGTCGGACTGGTCGAGAAGGGACTGGACACGGCGGATCTCGCCGACGCCGGGCAGGAAGACCAGGGCGTTGCCGGGCTCCTCGCGCAGCGCGCGGCGGACGGCGGCGGCAACGGCGTCCTCGATGCGAGTGCCTTGGCTGGGTGCGTCGAGGTGGCGGGTCTCGACCGGATAGGCGCGGCCCTCGCTGGTCACCATCTGGGCCGGGCCTTGCCCATCGGCCAGCAGGGCGGCGACCGGGGCGGCGTCCAGCGTCGCCGACATCACGACGAGGCGCAGATCGTCGCGCAGAGCGCCGCGCGCCTCCTGCACCAGGGCAAGCGCGAGGTCGCTGTCGATGCCGCGCTCGTGGAACTCGTCGAACAGGACGGCGCCGACGGCGGGAAGCTCCGGGTCCTCTTGCAGTTGGCGCAGGAACAGGCCGTCGGTCACCACCTCGATCCGCGTCTTCGGGCCGATCTTGGTGTCGAGCCGCACGCGGTAGCCGACGGTCTCGCCCACCGCCTCCCCCAGCATCGACGCCATCCGGCGGGCGGCGGCGCGGGCGGCGAGGCGCCGCGGCTCCAGCACCAGGATCTTGCGGCCCTTTGCCCAAGCCGCCTCCAGCAGGGCCAGCGGCACGCGGGTGGTCTTGCCGGCGCCGGGCGGGGCCTGCAGCACGGCGGTGCCGCGGCGGTCCAGCGCCTCCAACAGGGCGGGGAGAACGGGATCGATTGGCAGGGCGGGGAAGGCGGGCTTGCTCATGAGGGGGAGTCTGCTGCCGCGAACCGGGGCGAAAGGCAATGGATTTCGCGAGATTGGCGGGGCGGCACGCGCCAAAAGGTCGCAAGGGGCGGGGCAGAGGGCGAGGGTGCGCGACCGATGACCGCAAAAACTGTATGGTTTTGGGGTCGTCGGGTTTATTCGCTCATCAAAGGGATCCATGACCGATATCCACGATGCCGCCCTGTTCCTCGCCCACGCCTGCGCGCTGGAGGAGGACGCCGCCAACCGCTTCGCCGATTTGTCGGAGACGATGAAGACCTATGGCAACCAGGAGGTCGCGGCCTTCTTCGGCCAGATGGCGAAATTCTCGCGCATGCATCTGGCCGAGGCGCGGGAACGGTCGGGCTTCCGCCAGATCCCGGACCTGAAGCCGGAAGACTTCCAATGGCCGGACGGCGACAGCCCGGAAGCGGCCTCCATGGAAGGCTCGCACTATCTGATGACGGTGGAATACGCGCTGGAACTGGCGCTGGAGAGCGAAAAGCGCGGACTGGCCTTCTACGCCGAGGTGGCGAAGACCACCACCGATTCGGAAGTCCGCATGATGGCCGAGGAGTTCGCCGCCGAAGAGGCCGAGCATGTCGCCCAGCTGGAGGTGTGGGCCAAGCGCTATCCGGCGCTGCAGGGGTAGGGGTGCTCTTGAAAGCCCTTCTCCCCTTGCGGGGCGGGATCGGCCAAACGCCAACGGCGTTTTGCCGACCCGCGGGTTGGGATGAGGGGGACGGCCAGAGGCCGGTGGAAATCCCGAGCTTGCGCCCCCTCCACCCCAACCCCTCTCCCGCAAGGGGAGAGGGGCTTCTTTTCCATCACTTCGCCAGGGCGGACCAGTCGATCTCGTACACCTTGTCGGCCGGCTTGAAGGTCTTGAAGGCGGCGATCACGTCGTCGACGGTCACATCGCCCGGCACATTCTGGATTTCATAGACGACCGAGCTGCCGCTGGTCGGGCCGAGGTCGGCGTTGCGGTGGGCCTGCGAGACCAGCCCTTCGCCGGCCTTCTTGATCATGATGGAAGCCATGCATCCGTCTCCTGTTGCGACTCGCCCGACCGCAAAACCATAAACAAAAAGTGGTTTAATCGGAAGGCGGAAAGAAGCGGTCCGGCGTCTCCTGCCGGGCGATCCACAGGGCGGTCAAATCGTCGCACAGCCGGGTGCCGAACCGCTCGGTGAAGCGGGTCATCACCCACAGAAGCGGCCAACCCGGCGCTTCCGCCAGCGCCTGCGCCACCAGATCGGCGAGCCCGTCGTCGCCCAGCATGGCGCCGGCGGCGTCCTGCGCCTCCGTCATGGCGTCGGAATAGAGGAACAGGGCGTCGCCGTCGCGGAAGGGGGCGGAGCGGGCGGCGTAGTCGGCCTCCTCCAGGATCCCGAGGGGCAGGCCGGAGGAATCGAGCGCGCTCAGCCCGCCGGACCGCGCCAGCAACGGCGGCGGCGCGCCGGCACCCGCATAGTGCAGGCGGTCGCTGCCGCGGTCGATCACGCCGTAGAAGGCGGTGGCGAACTGGCCGGGCGCCAGGATGGCGGACAGGCGCTGGTTCAGGTTGGTCAGAAGCCGTGCCGGTTCCGCCAACTCCTCCACCGGCTGGCGGGTCAGCAGGGTGTGGAGCCGGAAGGCGTTTATCGCCGCGGCGATGCCATGTCCCGACAGGTCGGCGATGAAGACGCCGATCCGTTGGGCATCGATTTCGAAGGCGGTCCAGAAATCGCCGCCGACCTCGTCGGAGGTTTCGAACACCGGAGCGATGGCCAGGCGATGGCGGTCCGCCAGCGCTTCCAGCCACAGCGGCTCCGGCGCCAGCGAAAGCTGCATCGCCCGCGCCTGTCCCAAATCCTGGCCGACCCGCTCGCGGAAGGCGCGCAGTTCCTGCACCATCGACCGGCGTTCCAGATGATAGCGGACGCGGGCGATGCATTCGCCGGGATTGACCGGCTTGCCCAGCAGGTCGGTCGCGCCGGCCTGAAAGCACAGGGTCCGCATCTGGTCGGTCATCTGGGCGCCCTGCACCAGGATGGGCAGGTCATGCCAGCGCGGGTTGCTCCGCAACTCCCGGCACAGGGCGAGAAGGTCGTCGGCACCGGCAAGGTCGGCGTCCAACACCAGCAGGTCGGGGTCGAAGGCGCCGATGCAGGACAGCAACTCCGGCCCGTTGGAGACGCAGGCGATCCGCGTGATGCCGGCCCAATGCAGGAACCGGCTGAGGATGCGCTGGTCATACAGGCTGTCGTCGGCGATCAGCACCTTCCGATCGCCCAGCGGCTGGCCGAGATCCAGCGCGTAGAGCTGTCCCGAAGCCATCGGATCCGCCCCGTCGTGCCGGTCAGGCCGAAACCGCGATGATCCCGTGCAGGTTGGCCGCACGGAAGACGCGGTGGACCTGATCGCGCACACCCTGCATCGCCAGCCGCAGATCCTTGCGGCGGGCGGTGTCGTGCGCGATGAAGAAGACGCCCAACCCGGTGGAATCGACGAACTCAAGGTCCGACAGGTCGAAGACCACCCGGTGTCCGGCCGGCCGGTCCATCGCCGCGATCACCGACCGGAAGGCATTGTGGTCGGTGAAGGTCATGCGGCCGCTCAGACGGATCTCGGTAAGGTCGTGGACATCGCTGACGGTGAAATCCATCACTGCTTTCCCCTTTGCTCCTGGTCCGCAGCAACGTTGCGGCATTCACCGGCACGTGCTGCGCTGCGGAATGTTAGGGGGAGGGGATGTCATTTTGATGATGGATCGGCCAAAAAGCTGCACTCGACATGAAATCACTCAACTTATTTGTGTTCTATACATTGAGTTTTCCGAGGGGAACTTTCCATCAGGGCAGGGACGCGGACTCGCTGACGGCCTTCCGGTGGGACGCCGTCCGCTGCCGGTCCGAGGCGGGGATCGCCCGGCCGGGCATGCGGTCGGGCTGGGCGCCGGCGACCGCCCCGGCGATGCCGCCGGTCAGCCAGGCCGAGAAGGCGCTGCGGCCATCGGCGCCGGCCTCGCGGTCGGGGCAGGCCGGGGCGAGGGAGGCCTCCATCCCGTCATCGTCCTGCCCGGCGGCATAGTTCCACAGCGGCAGGGGTGTGGCGGGCTTGGCGGCCGACTCGGCGGCCGATGCGGCGGCGACCGGGCCGGTGGAATGCGGGGCGGGGCGGCTGTGCACCTCGATCAGGGCGACGCGGATGCCGGTGGCCCAGGCGCGGTCGATGAAGGCGCGCACCTGCCGGGCCGTGGCGGAGCTGCCGGTGACGGCGCCGGGCGTGCCGCCGGTCAGCCATGCCGACGGGGTGGGTCCGCAGCCGCGCCGGTACTGCAGCGCCACCTGATCCTGCACATGGGTCTGTCCGCGATAGAGCCTCATCAGGCCGTGGCCGTAACGCTCCAGCTCGTCCATCGGGCTGCGGCTGGCGGTCAGCAGGCTGCGGTCGATCAGGATCAGCGTCGGCTTCACCGCAACCAGCCGGTCGAGCAGCGGCTCGAAATCGGCGAACTGGGCCTGAGGGTGGACGATGCGCAGGAATTCCAGGTTCGCCACGCCGCGCCTGGCGGCAAGCTCCGCCATGCCGCGCTCGTCCAGGGTGGCGTCGCGCAGCGCGGTGTCGCCCAGCGCCACCACCGACACCGAGTCGGGGCTCCGCGCCGCCCGGTCGGCCAGCGCACCGATGCGGTTCAGGTTGTACCAGGCGAAGGGCCGGTCATAGAGCAGGGTGCCGCTCCACAGAACCGCCAGCACCGCCAATCCCCCCAAGGCCAGCGGCGCCAGCAGCAGCCCGGCGCCCAGCGTCCGCCAGCGGCTCCGGCCGCGGTTGGGTTCCGCGGCGATCCGCTCGGACGTGGGGTGTTCGGCAGCGGTTTGCGGTTCCGGATCGGACATCGGTGGACTCCACGGCGGTCATGGTGCGGCAGTCATGACACGGTGTTCGGGGCAGGGCGTTCGGGGCACTGCGTTCGGGGCAGGGCGACCATGCGGCGGGCGCCGCCGTCGGACGCCCGGCGCGTCGGAAGAGCGCCCGGCTTCTCCCACAACGCGCGGGGGAGGAAAATCGGCATGGGGGAATTGGGGGTATCCCCAAGGGGCCGGAACACCCCTGCGGCAGGGTCGCAGTTTGCCGAACGCGCCAATCCTGTGTAGGATCCGAGCCCGACAGGACGGCCTCACAGCAGGATTGGCGATGAGCACCGAAATCCGCACCTTCACCATTCCCGACGCCACCGCCGAGGAGGCGCAGACGCAGCTCTCCGCCTTCCTGCGGACGGTCGAGGTCCAGCGCATCGAGACAGCCTACGCCGACGGCGCGTGGCGCGTGCTGGTGCTGTTCACCGATCTCCGCCGCAAGGAGGAATCGCAGCAGATCGAGGCGGCCATCGCCGCCGCCCTGAACGGCTGGCGCGACAAGGCCGCGGTCCAGGCCGGGGTGACGCGCGACGCCGTGCTGTCGGACGATCTGGTGTCGGAGATCGCACGCTTCGCCCCGACGACCGAGCACGAGTTGTCGATCATCATGAACGCCCGCGGCCTGGGCGCCGCGCCCCATGGCGGCGAGATCGTGCAGGTGGTGCGCTCCACGCTGGATTTGCTGATCGACGACTGATCGGCGGATCGATCGGTGGCTGCCTATCCGCTTCGGTCGGGTGGGCCACACCCAAAGGCTGCATCCGCCCTGCCGTAAGCGTCGGTTGGAGCCCGAACCCCGCCGTGCCAGGATCGCATCTTCGCGATGCAATCAGCGGGTGGGGTGGTTGTGGCCTCGAAGGAACCTCCGAAGGCTGGTGCCGTAGCCGATGCGGCGTGGAACGGGAGTCCGGACTGTGGGTCCCCCCATTACCGGAAGCCCGATTACCGGAAGATCGCGCATGAGCTGGCACAGCTGGGTGCGGAAGCGGCCAGCCGGGCCCGCGTGACGGGCGACGGTCATTACGCCCGGCTGGCCCGCACCCTGACCAACCGCGCCGACCAGATCCTGGACGACCTCGACGGTGGCGGGAAGGCGTGAGGGGCGGAAGGTTCGGGAAAAGGAAACGGCGCCCGGATGGGGCGCCGTTTTTGTTTGTGGGGAGTGGTTGTGTCGCTTGCCCCCCGACCCTCCCCTGCGAAGCGGGGGAGGGCTAGGGTGGAGGCAAAGTGCCTCAGACCACCTTGGCCTGGTGCATGGCGGCGATCTGGTCCTTGCTGTAGCCGAGCTGGGCCAGCACCTCGTCGGTGTGCTCGCCGAGCAGCGGGGAGCCGGTGACCTCGACCGTCATGTCGGAGAACTTGATCGGGCTGCCGACGGTCAGGTACTTGCCGCGCACCTTGTGGTCGACCTCCACCACCGTGCCGCTGGCGCGCAGCGACGGGTCGTTGGCGATCTCCTTCATCGACAGCACCGGCGCGCAGGGAATGTCGTACTTGCGCAGGATGTCGACGGCCTCGAACTTGGTCTTGTCCTTCAGCCAATCCTCGATGATCGCGAAGATGTCGAAGATCTTGTCCTGGCGCGCCTCGGCGGTGTTGTAGGCCGGGTCGTCGATCCACTCCTCACGGCCCAGCGCCTTGCAGATCGGCGCCCAGGCATGGCCCTGGATGGTGAAGTAGATGTAGGCGTTGGGATCGGTCTCCCAGCCCTTGCACTTCAGCACCCAGCCCGGCTGGCCGCCGCCGCCGGCATTGCCGCCGCGCGGAACCACGTCGGTGAACTTGCCGTGCGGGTATTGCGGGTATTCCTCCAGATAGCCGACGCGGTCCAGGCGCTGCTGGTCGCGCAGCTTGACGCGGCAGAGGTTCAGCACGCTGTCCTGCATCGACACGGCGACCTTCTGGCCCTTGCCGGTCTTGGTGCGGGCCATCAGCGCGGTCAGGATGCCGATGGCGAGATGCATGCCGGTGTTGCTGTCGCCGAGAGCGGCGGCCGACACCGTCGGCGGGCCGTCCCAGAAGCCGGTGGTCGAGGCGGCGCCACCGGCGCACTGGGCCACATTCTCATAGACCTTCAGATCCTGGTAATGGTGGCCGTCGCTGAAGCCCTTGACCGAGGCGACGATCATGCCGGGGTTCAGTTCCTTGATGCGGTCCCAGCTGAAGCCCATGCGGTCGAGCGCGCCGGGGCCGAAATTCTCCACCAGGACGTCGGATTCCTTGATCAGACGCTCCAGGACTTCCTTGCCCTCGGCGGTCTTGGTGTCCAGGGTGAGGGAGCGCTTGTTGCTGTTCAGCATGGTGAAATAGAGCGCATCGGCGCCCGGGATGTCGCGCAGCTGGCTGCGGGTGACGTCGCCGGCGCCCGGACGTTCGACCTTGATCACGTCCGCGCCGTACCAGGCCAGAAGCTGGGTGCAGGCGGGGCCGGCCTGCACATGGGTGAAGTCGATGATCTTGATGCCTTCGAGCGGCTTGGTCATGACTGCAACACTCCCTTTATTCGCGTTGTTTCCGTTTGTCTCTTGGATCTGCCCTATGGTCCGCGCGGCACTCATCCGGCCGATGCCGCACCGGCTTGGGCGGCGGCTTCCAGTTCGCTGAGGCGGCGGCGCAATTTCCGTTCTTCGGTCCAGCGGGCGGTTTCGTCGCGCACGATGGCGACGATCCCGGTCACCGCACCGTCGGTCCCGCGCAAAAGCGCGACGGTGAAGGCGATCGACAGGCTGTGCCCGTCCTTGTGGACCGCCGGAACCCGAAGCAGGTCATGGCCGTAGCGGGTCTCGCCGGTGGCCATGGTCTTTTCGTAGCCATCCCAGTGACGCTGGCGCTGGCGTTCCGGAATGATGATGTCGAGCGACTTGCCCATCGCCTCGTCGGCGGTGAAGCCGAACATCCGTTCCGCCGCCGCATTCCACAGGATGATGGCGCCGGTCGGGTCGGACACGATGACGGCATCGCCGATCACCGCCACCAGCTGCTGGCAATCCACAACCGCAGGCGAACCCGCTGCCGTTTTCTCGTTCATGTCGATCTCCTTGGCGCCCGCCCCCTCTTGGATTGGGCACCGGGGGAGCCGGTGCGGCGATGGCCCGTAAGTCGCCGTCGCACTGACATTATCGATACGGTATACCAGATACCATGTCTCCGGCAAGAGGATTCGCGCGCTCTGCGGACTGTTGTTCCGGCGAACCTTTCGGGGGAGGGAGCGCGCGCCTTGCCATACCCGAGGGATCCCCTCTCCCCGGGGGGCTATGGCATTCACACATCTCAGCGTCACTTAAGACGTTGAAATAATGCAATTTTGTCGGCCGTCATTCCCGCGAAGGCGGGAATCCAGCCACATCCGCCGCTGATCTGCGGAGTTTCCTGGATCCCCGCCTTCGCGGGGATGACGCAAAGTTCCTTTTGTCTCAGAAGCTTAGCGATGCCCGGAATTGTGTGAATGCCATAGCCCCGGGGAGAGGGGGATTTCCTGAGATTGGAGCGGGGGAGTGCAAAAAGAAAAAGGGCGCCTCGCGGCGCCCCTTCAGGGTTCCAAGGGCAATGCCCCTGGACGGGTGGGTCAAGGGAGGGGCGGAGCCCTCCCTTGCCTCGTTGGTCTCAGACGTCCAGCAGCAGGCGGCGCGGATCCTCGATCAGCTCCTTGATGCGGACGAGGAAGGTGACCGCTTCCTTGCCGTCGATGATGCGGTGGTCATAGGACAGCGCCAGGTACATCATCGGGCGGACCTCGATCTTGCCGCCGACGACGACCGCGCGGTCCATCGTCTTGTGCATGCCGAGGATGGCCGACTGCGGCGGGTTGATGATCGGGGTCGACATCAGCGAGCCGTAGACACCACCGTTGGAGATGGTGAAGGTGCCCCCCGTCAGCTCGTCCATCGACAGCTTGCCGTCGCGGCCCTTCTTGCCCAGCGCGGCGATGGTGCCCTCGACGCCGGCGAAGTCCAGCTTGTCGGCGTCGCGGACGACCGGAACCACCAGACCCTGCGGCGTGCCGACGGCGACGCCGATGTCATAGTAGTTCTTGTAGACGATGTCGGTGCCGTCGATCTCGGCGTTGACGGCCGGGATCTCCTTTAGGGCCTGGACGGCGGCCTTGACGAAGAAGGACATGAAGCCGAGCCGCACCTTGTGGCGCTTCTCGAAATAGTCCTTGTACTCGGCGCGCAGAGCGATGGCCGCCGACATGTCCACCTCGTTGAAGGTGGTCAGCATGGCGGCGGAGTTCTGGGCCTCCTTCAGGCGCTCGGCGATGCGCTGGCGCAGGCGGGTCATGCGGACGCGCTCTTCCTGAGCGGCGCGCGGACGGTCGCCCTGGGTGCCGGCGGCCCACACCATCTTCGGCGCCGGAGCCGGGGCCGGAGCGGCCGGCTTGGCGGCCGGGGCGGCGAGCACGTCGCCCTTGGTCACGCGGCCGTCCTTGCCCGAACCGGCGATGGACGAGCCGTCGATGCCCTTCTCATCCGCCAGCTTGCGGGCGGCCGGGCCGGAAGCGGCCAGGTTGCCCGGAGTGGCGGCGGCGGGGGCAGCGGCCGGGGCCGGGGCGGCAGCCGGGGCCGGGGCAGCGGCCGGAGCGGCGGCGGCCGGGGCAGCACCGGCGCTGGCGCCCTCGTTGATGACGCCCAGCAGGGCGCCGACCTCGACGTTCGCACCGTCCGGAGCGACGATTTCCGCCAGCACGCCGGCGGCCGGGGCGTTCACCTCAAGCGTGACCTTGTCGGTCTCCAGCTCGACCAGCGCCTCGTCCATGGCGACGGCCTCGCCGGCCTTCTTCAGCCAGCGGGCGACCGTCGCCTCGGAGACGGACTCACCCAGCGTGGGGACCTTGATGTCGGTAGCCATTTTTTATCCTCGTTCGTCTTCTTGTTCGCTTGGGTGATGGTCAGCGGACCGTCAGGGCTTCGTCCAGAAGCTTGGCCTGCTCCTGGTTGTGACGCTTCAGCAGGCCGGTGGCCGGCGAGGCGGTGGCCGGGCGGCCGACATAGGACGGGCGGCCGGCCTTGTGGCCGACGTCCTTCAGCACGGCTTCCAGGCGGCGGTCGGCGAAATGCCAGGCGCCCTGGTTCTCCGGCTCTTCCTGGCACCAGACCAGCTCGGCGTTCGGATACTTGGCGAACTCGGCCGCCAGAGCATCCTTCGGGAACGGGTAGAGCTGTTCCAGGCGCAGGATGACCACGTCCTTGATGCCGCGGCTCATACGCTCCTGCAGCAGGTCGTAATAGACCTTGCCGGAGCACACCACGATGCGGCGGATCTTGTCGTTGGCGGCCAGATCGTTGGCGGTCTCGCCCAGCACGCGGTGGAAGGTGCTGCCCGGACCCATCTCCGACAGGTCGGAGATGCACAGCTTGTGGCGCAGCAGCGACTTCGGCGTGAACAGGACCAGCGGCTTGCGGAAGCTGCGGCGGATCTGGCGGCGGAAGACGTGGAACAGGTTGGCCGGCGTCGTCACGTTGCAGATCTGCCAGTTGTCCTCGGCGCACATCTGCAGGAAGCGTTCCGGACGGGCGGACGAGTGTTCCGGACCCTGGCCTTCGTAGCCGTGCGGCAGCAGCAGCACCAGGCCGGACATGCGCAGCCACTTGGACTCGCCCGACGAGATGAACTGGTCGATGATGGTCTGCGCGGTGTTGGCGAAGTCGCCGAACTGCGCTTCCCACAGGACCAGATTGTGCGGCTCGGCCAGCGAATAGCCGTATTCGTAGCCGACGACCGCGGCTTCCGACAGCGGGCTGTCATGGACCTCGAAGGTCGCCTGATCCGGGCTGACGTGGCAGAGCGGGATGTACTTCTCTTCGGTGTTCTGGTCGTACATCACCGCATGGCGGTGCGAGAAGGTGCCGCGGCCGGAATCCTGGCCCGACAGGCGGACGCCGGTGCCCTCGGCGACGAGAGTGCCGTAGGCAAGCGCCTCGGCGGTCGCCCAGTCGATGCCTTCGCCCGATTCGAGCGTCTTCTTCTTGGCTTCCAGCTGGCGCGCGATCTTGGAGTTGATCGCGAAGTCCTTCGGGTACTCGCAGAGCTTGAAGCCGATCTGCTTCAGCGTGTCGATGTCCACGCCGGTCTCGCCGCGGTGGGGCGAATCGGCGCCCTGCGCCTGCAGGCCGGCCCACTTGCCTTCCAGCCAGTCGGCCTTGTTCGGCTTGTAGGTGCTGGACGCCTCGAACTCACCCTCCAGCTTCTTCATGAAGTCCTGGGTGATCTGGTCGCCCTCGGCCTGGGTGATGACGTTCTCGCTCACCAGCTGCCTGGCATACAGCTCGCGCGTCGTCGCGTGGGCGCGGATGTTCTTGTACATGATGGGCTGGGTGAAGCCCGGCTCGTCGCCCTCGTTGTGGCCGTGGCGGCGGTAGCAGACCATGTCGATCACGACGTCCCGCTTGAACTTCTGGCGGAACTCGATGGCGATGCGGCTGACATGGACGACGGCTTCGGGATCGTCGCCGTTCACGTGGAAGATCGGCGCCTGCACCATCTTGGCCATGTCGGAGCAGTACACGCCCGACCGCGAATAGGTCGGGTTGGTGGTGAAGCCGATCTGGTTGTTGATGATGAAGTGCATGGTGCCGCCGGTGCGGTAGCCGCGCAGCTCCGACAGGCCCAGCGTCTCGGCCACGATGCCCTGGCCGGCGAAGGCGGCGTCGCCGTGGATCAGCACGCCCATCACCTGCTCGCGCTCCAGGTCGCGGCGCTGCTGCTGCTTGGCGCGCACCTTGCCCAGCACGACCGGGTTGACCCATTCCAGGTGGGACGGGTTGGCGGTCAGCGACAGGTGGACGATGTTGCCGTTGAAATCGCGGTCCGACGAGGTGCCGAGATGGTACTTCACGTCGCCCGAACCCTGGACGTCCTGCGGGCTCGACGGGTTGCCCTGGAACTCCGAGAAGACGGCGGAGAAGGGCTTGCCCATGAAGTTGGTCAGCACGTTCAGACGGCCGCGGTGGGCCATGCCGACGACGACTTCCTTGAGGCCGAGCTGGCCGCCGCGCTTCAGGATCTGCTCCAGCGCGGGGATCATCGACTCGCCGCCCTCAAGGCCGAAGCGCTTGGTGCCGGTGTATTTCAGCTGCAGGAACTTCTCGAAACCCTCGGCCGCGGTCAGGCGCTCCAGGATGGCGCGCTTGCCGTTCACCGTGAAGTCGGTGTGGTTGCGGCCGCCCTCGATGCGCTCCTGGATCCAGGCCTTCTCTTCCGGATCCTGGATGTGCATGAACTCGACGCCGATGGTCCCGCAATAGGTCTTGTGCAGGATGTCGAGGATCTGGCGCAGCGTCGCCGTTTCCAGGCCGAGCGAATAGTTCAGGAAGATCGGACGGTCGAGGTCGTCCGGGCCGAAGCCGTAGGTCGCCGGATCCAGTTCCGGGTGCGGCTCGCGCTTTTCCAGGCCCAGCGGGTCGAAATGCGCGTTCATATGGCCGCGGACGCGGAAGACGCGGATCAGCATCAGGGCGCGGATGCTGTCCAGCGTGGCGGCGCGCAGCTGCTGCGGGCTGATGCCGCCATAGACCTGCTGGGCGTGGGACAGCATGGCGCCGTTGCCCGGACCGTTCATCGCGGCGGCGGCGCCATTGGCGGCGGCACCGTTGGGAGCGCCGACGATGAAGCTCTCGGCGACCGGGTCGCGCTTGGCCTTGGGGTCCTCCAGATCGGACACGGTCCAGGACGCGCCGCGCAGCTCGTCCAGGACGGCGCGCGAATCCTCGTCCAGATCCTGGAAGAAGCTGTTCCAGCTGGGATCGACGGCGGCCGGGTTGGACAGATAGCTGGCGTAGAGCTCGGCGACGTAACCGGCGTTCGAGCCGAAGAGGAACGAGGTCTGTTCCAGATTTGCCGACATGGTTTCACCTCGGGCGTGGACCCGGGTCCCTGTGGGAGAATTTCGTGTGGATGAAGGGGACGGGGTTGGATCCCCATGTGCAAACGCCGACGGGTGAGCGCCGCCGACAAAGCCGTCGACGCACAGCCGCGCCGTCGGCGTTTGCATATGGGTCCCCAGGACCGTCCGTCCAAGAGGGCCGCCCGGAGGTGCGAGGGGCGGCGGGCGGGGCGCCGCGGCGTCCCGCCCGTCTTCCTCTCCTTCAAAGGCGCAAGGCCGCGGACGCCGCGGTGAGGCGGCGTCCGCAGGCGATCAGCCCTTGAACACCTTCAGCATGGTGGAGCCCAGGCTGGCGGGGCTGTCGGCGACGGCGATGCCGACCGACTTCATGAAGTCGATCTTGAAGTCGGCGGTGTCGTTGCCGCCGGAGATCACCGCGCCGGCATGGCCCATGCGGCGGCCCGGAGGAGCCGTGCGGCCGGCGATGAAGCCGACGACCGGCTTCTTCGTGCCCGACGCCTTGATGAACTCGGCGCCGCGGACTTCGGCGTCGCCGCCGATCTCGCCGATCATGATGATGCCCTCGGTCTCCGGGTCCTTCACGAACAGCTCCAGGCTGTCGACGAAGTTGGTGCCGTTGACCGGGTCGCCGCCGATGCCGATGCAGGTGGTCTGGCCCAGGCCGGCCGCCGTGGTCTGCGCGACGGCCTCATAGGTCAGCGTGCCGGAGCGCGACACGATGCCGATCTTGCCGCGCTTGTGGATGTGGCCCGGCATGATGCCGATCTTGCACTCGTCCGGCGTGATGATGCCGGGGCAGTTCGGGCCGATCAGGCGGGTCTTGGAACCGTCGAGCGCGCGCTTGACGCGGACCATGTCCAGCACCGGGATGCCTTCGGTGATGCAGACCACCAGCGGGATCTCGGCGTCGATGGCTTCCAGGATCGCGTCCGCGGCGAAGGGCGGCGGCACGTAGATCACGCTGGCGTTGGCACCGGTCTTCTCCACCGCTTCCGACACGGTGTCGAAGATCGGCAGGTCGAGGTGCTTGGCGCCGCCCTTACCGGGCGTGACGCCGCCGACCATCTTGGTGCCGTAGGCGATGGCCTGTTCGGAGTGGAAGGTGCCCTGGGCTCCGGTGAAGCCCTGGCAGATCACCTTCGTGTTCTTATCGACGAGAACAGCCATGTTACGCGGCCTCCTTCACGGCCTTGACCACCTTTTCGGCGGCATCGGCGAGGTTGTCGGCCGAGAGGATCGGCAGGCCGGATTCGGCCAGGATCTTCTTGCCCAGATCGACGTTGGTGCCTTCCAGGCGGACCACCAGCGGAACATGCAGGTGCACTTCGCGGGCCGCGGCGACCACGCCCTCGGCGATCACGTCGCAGCGCATGATGCCGCCGAAGATGTTGACCAGGATGCCTTCGACGTTGCTGTCGGACAGGATCAGCTTGAAGGCCGCGGTGACGCGCTCCTTCGTGGCGCCGCCGCCGACGTCGAGGAAGTTGGCCGGCTCGCCGCCATACAGCTTGATGATGTCCATGGTGGCCATCGCCAGACCGGCGCCGTTCACCATGCAGCCGATGTTGCCGTCGAGCTTGACGTAGTTGAGGCTGTGCTTGGCCGCCTCGATCTCCGCCGGATCCTCTTCGGCCTCGTCGCGCAGCTCTTCCACGTCCTTGTGACGGAACAGCGCGTTGTCGTCGAAGTTCATCTTGGCGTCGAGCGCCAGGATGTCGCCCGAGCCGGTGACGATCAGCGGGTTGATCTCGACGATGGCGCAATCCAGGTCCACGAAGGCCTGATAGGCGGCCTGGATGAACTTGGCGGCGGATCCCACCTGCTTGCCTTCCAGGCCCAGCGCGAAGGCGACCTTGCGGGTGTGGTAGCCCTGGATGCCGGTGGCCGGGTCGACGGCGACCTTGACGATCTTCTCCGGCGTGTTGTGGGCGACCTCTTCGATCTCCATGCCGCCTTCGGTCGAGGCCATGATCGTCACGCGGCCGGTGGCGCGGTCGATCAGCATGCCGAGATACAGCTCGCGCTTGATGTCGGCGCCTTCCTCGACATAGAGGCGCTTGACCTCGCGGCCTTCCGCGCCGGTCTGCTTGGTCACGAGAACGTGGTTCAGCATCTCGGCGGCGTTCTTGCCGACCTCCTCGATGGACTTGACGACGCGGACGCCGCCCTTGCCCTCGGGGTTGTCCTTGAAGCGCCCGGCGCCGCGGCCGCCGGCATGGATCTGGGACTTCACCACCCAGACCGGACCGCCCAGCTCGCGGGCGACCGTCTCGGCCTCCTGCGGGGTGTAGGCAACGCCGCCGCGGGGAACCGCGACGCCGTACTTCTTCAGCAGGCTTTTCGCCTGGTACTCATGGATGTTCATCGGGCGTCCATCTGTTTTTTGGTTCGGCTGACGAGAACGGGTCGACTGAAGGACAAGACGGGCGCACCACCGGCGCCGTCCCGGACCCGGAATACGGGCCGGGACGGCGCCGGAGACCGCGCAAGTCCGTTCCTTAGGAAGCGGCCTTTTCGGCGTCCAGCTTCTTCACGACGTCGACCAGCGTCTTCACCGCGTCGACGGAGTTCTGGAACATCGCCTTCTCTTCGTCGTTCAGCTCGATCTCGATGATCTTCTCGACGCCGCCGGCGCCGATGATCGTCGGGACGCCGACGTAGAGGTCGTCCTGGCCATACTGGCCGCTCAGGTGGGCGGCGACCGGCAGGACGCGCTTCTGGTCCTTCAGGTAGGACTCGGCCATCTGGATGGCGGAAGCGGCCGGGGCGTAGAAGGCCGAGCCGGTCTTCAGCAGCTTGACGATCTCGGCGCCACCGTCACGGGTGCGCTGAACGATGGCGTCAAGCTTCTCCTGCGTGGTCCAGCCCATCTTGACCAGATCGGGCAGCGGGATGCCGGCGACGGTGGAGTAGCGCACCAGCGGGACCATGGTGTCGCCGTGGCCGCCCAGCACGAAGGCGGTGACGTCCTCGACCGAGACGTTGAACTCTTCGGCCAGGAAGTAGCGGAAGCGGGCCGAGTCGAGCACGCCGGCCATGCCGACCACGCGCTCCGGCGGCAGGCCGGACGCCTGCTGCAGCACCCACACCATCACGTCGAGCGGGTTGGTGATGACGATGACGAAGGCGTTCGGGGCGTATTTGCCGATGGCCTCGCCGACGGTCTTGCAGACGCCGCTGTTGATGCCGATCAGGTCGTCGCGGCTCATGCCCGGCTTGCGCGGGATGCCGGCGGTGACGATCACGACGTCGGCACCCTCGATGATCGAATAGTCGTTGCCGCCGGTCAGGCTGGCGTTGAAGCCCTCGACCGGGGAGGTTTCGGCGAGATCCAGCGCCTTGCCGGCCGGCATGCCTTCGGCGATGTCGAACAGGACGACGTCGCCCAGTTCCTTCTGAGCAGCGAGCAGAGCCAGCGTGCCGCCAATCTGGCCGGCACCGACGAGCGCAATCTTCTTGCGAGCCATGGAGCGTTCCCTAAAACGTTTGAGCGTCCCCCATTCAGCGGGAGACTAGAACCGTTGGTCATTCTAACGTCTTAGGGATCCAGCGCCCCGAGATTTCGGAAGCGTAGGTAGCGCGTTTTGTCGCGGAGGGCAAGCGTGACCGCAAGCGGGGCATTGCAGCTTTGCGTCGCACCCCCGATGATCCTTTCCAACACAGGGACCGTTCCGCTTTATACGTATGGTTCGCGTCCGGTCCTCACCTTGTTCGAATATGGTCGAAGGAGAGCGTTTATGGCCAAACTTGCGGCCCGTATCATTCCCGGTCCGGCCATGTCGCTGGCGCTCGGCGCCGGCATCGCCGTTGCCGTGGTTGCCGGTGGCGCCCAGGCGCAGACCGTTGGCGACTACACCGCCGCCATCGCCGCCGCCCCCATCGTGGACGCCGCTGCGGAAGCCAGCGCCGCCTATTGCCGGCCGCTGGCCAACTATGTCTACACCTCCATTCCGGCCGACCAGCGGGCGGACTGGGTGCTGCCGCTGGTGACGCTCGACGGGTCGCAGTCGGCCGAGATGGCGGCCAAGCGCGAAGCCTGTCTGAAGGTGCGCCAGCAGGCGCTGATCGCCTTCGACGCCGGCACCGGCGAGCAGATCGTCACGCCTGCCGAGGCGATGGAAGGGCCGACCGACCGCGGCCCCTATTACAAGGAGGTCTCGCCCGACACCCCGGTTCCGCACACCGGCCGCGCCACGCCGCGCCAGCCGATGCCGCGCGGGGGCGTGCAGTAAGGGCGTACTCGTTGCCCCCTCCCTCCCACGCTTGCGCGTGGGTCCCTCCCTCCCCCGCCTTCAGCGGTGGAGGGTAAGATTGCGGCAGTCCCCTCTCCCACGATCAGACCGGCTTTCAGCCGGCCGAGGGCGGGGGAGGGTCAGGGAGGGGCATAACGCCCCTACGGCCCGATGCCGTAGCGTTCCAGGTGTCGGGCCATCTCGGCGGGGGACAGCGGGAAGCCGCTGCCCTGCCGGGCGTTCAGCATGGCGCGCGGGTGGATGCCGGCGGCGCGGGCCTGGATCTGCATGGCGCAGCGCATCGACAGGCCGGCACGCCAGACCAGCGCGGTGACCGCCTGCGGATCGTGGGCGTCCAGGATCAGATCCACCACCTCCGGCGCCACGCGGGCGCGCAAGGTCAGAGCCGCCCGCACGAATCCGGCCTCGTTCCACGACATCGCGTCGCCCAGAGCGGTCTCGTCCAGCTTGCCCAGTCGGTGCAGGCGGACGGCGCGGCGTTCCGGCGACTCGGAGGCTTCCGGGGCTTCGGCCCAGTCGATGCGGCGGCGGGTGGTGGCGGCGATCTCCGCCACCGTCGCATCGTCGAAGTCGGGGCGACGGCGCAGATGCTCCACCACCGCCAGATCGACGAAATCGGCCAGCCGCATCGCCAGCCGGCGGGGCAGGGCGGGGCGGCGGGACAGCTTCTCCCGCCAGTCGGGATGGTGGGCGGACTGTTCCACCAGCGATTCCAGCGTCGGTTCGGCGATCACCGCGCCGCTGTTGTCCAGCAGGATGCCGGTCGCCTCGGCATGACCGCTGCCGGCGATGGCGTCGGACAGGGCGGCGCCGATGCTGTGGCGCCGGGCGATGGCCGACAATGCCCAGCCGGCGGGCGCGGCGGCGACGATGTCCAGCAGATCCTCGTCGCTGAGCGCGGCGCAGCAGCGCAGCACCGGCTCGGCCACCGATCGCTCGACATCGCGCGCCAGCGTCGCAACCACCGCAGGCGGCGCGCAGGCGATGTCCTTGATCGCCGTCGCCAACGCCTCGCGCACGCGGACGACGTGGTCGCGGGCCAGCTGTTCCAGCGCCCGTACGGCGACGGTGCTGACGGTGTCGGCCCCGCCCGGCGGCAGGTCGGGCAACAGGCGGCAGAGCTTGCGGGCCAGCGTGGAGCGGACGTCGGCATCGCCCATGCCCGCCAGCCGCGACTCGACCAGCACGTCGCCGACCTGGCGGGCGACGCTGCGGCCGGGTTGGGCCGGTGACGCTGGTGAAGCTGGTGACGCTGGCGCTGTGGTGTCCGGCGACTCGGCGAACAGATAGTCCATCAGTTCGGGCGCGACCCCGCAGTCCGTCTCCGGCGGGAGACGGGGGGAGGGGGGGGAAGGGGAGCGCCGGGCGGTCACCGGACCTTGAGCCTTTTGGTTGTGCCGCGGCGGGGCCGTGGCGGCAGCGGTGGGATCATAGGCTTCATCGAAACGCCCCCCTGGTTAACGCCCCCCTAATTCGCCATCGGGGATCAGCGCCGCTTGGCCGCCGGGGTGGCGCCCAGCATGCTGCGCTGGGCCAGCATCGGGCGCGGCATCTGCCGGCCGCCCAGCACGCGGACGGGAACCGACTGCTCCTGCTTGTGCTTGTCGAACTGGTCGAAGATGCGCAGAAGCGCCTCCGCCGTTCCCTCGCCGTAATGGATATCGGTGCGGGCGCGGTCCAGTTCCGTGCGCAGACCGTCGCGAAGATGGCCGAACATGGCGTCGAACAGCGTCTGGAAATGCTCATCGGCGAAGATGAATTGCCGGTCGCGCAGCCGTTCGGTCATCCGCCGCATGAAGGTCTGCCGCTGCTGGTGGAACTGGCGGAAGCGCAGCATCACCCGGACGAAGGGCGTGCCGGCCAGCACCGCCAGCGTTTCCTCGCGCGCAAGCCTCTGCCAGACATCCGCATCGCGGTCGGTCCCCAGCCGGTTGAACAGCGAAATGGCGCTGGCATTCAGCGCCTCCCATTCCTTCTCGTAGAACAGGGCGGTCAGCGTCGATTGCAGGCCGGGGAGGATCACCTGGGGAAAGCTGGCGCCGGTGATCGGGTCCATGCTGTCGGGCAGGCGGGTGCGCAGGGCGGAGACCATCAGGCGGGTGACGAAATCGCGGCGGCGTCCATCGTGATGGAGAGGCTGTTGCCCGTCCCCCGGCGTCGTGCAGCCGCCGCAACCGGACGCGGTGCAGGAACCTGCGGTGCAGGATTGGCAGATCGATGCGAACAGCGGCAGCACCGATGGCCAATGCGCCATCATCAGCCCCATCGCGCGGGTGAACTCCTCGCGCGACAGGGCGCCCTTGGCGGTGAATTGAGGCTCCAGCGCTTCCTGAAAGGTGCTGACCAGGGCCTGCGCCGTGCGATGGTGGCGTTCGAACGGCGGCGGATCGGCGGTCATCCCACGCCCTCCCTTCCGATGGGGTCCGGCTTGCCGCCCGTCCCGGGCGGTCGCGATTGCCGGAACAATTTATCCGGTATTTTATCGATCTTGCTGTGACGGCCATCACAGGGGCTGTCGGGACGACGGTCGAAGAAGGGGCGAGGCTGGCGGTTCAGGCAAAAAAAAGGCCGCAGCCCAATTGGGCGCGGCCTTTAGTCTAGGGAGGAAACGCACTGCAAAATGCAGTAACGCGGCGGAGTGTACGGCCACGGCCGTGTTAGCGGTACCACGGATTTCGAATTGGTGCGGTGCGACATCCGCATAGCGTGGTATGAGATAGCATTTGGTTTGCACACAAGATGGGCTGAGAGGCAGCTTTCTGCATATTGTCTGAGCAAAATAGGAATCGGACGTCAGACGAACGATTGTTTGCGAAAACGATCGCGTTCACAAGGGTTCGCAAACGAAAAAGGGAGCGCCTTTCGACGCTCCCTTTTCATCCAAATGGAAAGGACGCGATCAGGCCGCCAGCTTCTCGCGGATCAGCGCCTTGGTCTCGTCGATGCCGTAGAGCTGGATGAAGGAGCCCATGCGCGGACCGGTGGTCTGGCCCAGCAGCACCTCGTACAGCGCCTGGAACCACGCCCGCAGTTCGGTGAAGCCATGCTCCTTGCCCACCGCGAACACCTCGTTCTGGATGGTGTCGGCGCGGGCGTCGGCCGGCAGGCTGTCCAGCTTGGCCAGCAGGTCCTGCAGGGCGGCGCGCTCGGCATCGGTGGGGGCGCGGAACTGCTTGGTCGGCTTCACCTGATCCTGGTAGTAGCGCACGGCATAGCCGACCATGCTGTCCAGGAAGGGGCTGTTCTCCGGCGTGGCGTCGGGCGCGTAGCGGCGGATGAAGCCCCACATGGTGTCCTTGGTCTCGGCGTTGGCGGCGCCGGCCAGGTTGAGCAGCAGGTTGAACGACACGTCGGAGCGCACCGCCGGCGGCTTGCCGTTGTGGATGTGCCAGGCCGGGTTCTCCAGCGTCTTCGCCGGCTCCTCGCCATGGACCTTGTCGACGAAGGTCAGATATTCGTCGACGGCGCGCGGGATGACGTCGAAATAGAGGCGCTTGGCCGACTTCGGCTTCTGGAACATGTAGAGGGCGAGGCTTTCCTGCGGCGCATAGGCCAGCCATTCCTCCATGGTCAGGCCGTTGCCCTTCGACTTGGAGATCTTCTGGCCCTTGTCGTCGAGGAACAACTCGTAATTGAAGCCTTCCGGCGGGGTACCGCCGAGGATTTTGCAGATCTTGCCGGCGAGGTCGGCCGACGGGATCAGATCCTTGCCGTACATCTCGTAATCGACGCCCAACCCGAACCAGCGCATGCCCCAGTCGGGCTTCCACTGCAGCTTCACATGGCCGCCGGTGACCGGAAGCTCCACCTTCTTGCCGTCCTCGTCCTGGAAGACGATGGTGCCGGCATCGACGTTGCGCTCCAGCATCGGCACCTGCAGGACCCGCCCGGTCGAGGGCGAGATGGGCAGGAAGGGGCTGTAGGTCGCCTGACGCTCGGCGCCGAGGGTGGGCAGCATCACCGCCATCACCTCGTCGTAATGGCGCAGGATGCCGAGCAGCGCCTCGTCGAAGCGGCCGGACTTGTACCAGTCGGTGGAGGACTGGAACTCGTACTCGAAGCCGAAGCTGTCGAGGAAGGCGCGCAGCCGGGCGTTGTTGTGGGCGCCGAAGCTGTCATGGGTGCCGAAGGGATCGGGCACCTGGGTCAGCGGCTTGCCCAAATTGGCCGCCACCATCTCCTTGTTGGGGATGTTGTCGGGGACCTTGCGCAGCCCGTCCATGTCGTCCGAGAAGCAGAACAGCCGGGTCGGAATGTCGCTCATGGTCTGGAAGGCGTGGCGCACCATGCTGGTGCGCGCCACCTCGCCGAAGGTGCCGAGATGCGGCAGGCCCGACGGACCATAGCCGGTCTCGAACAGGACATAGCCTTTGGCGGGCGGCGCTTTCGCGAAGCGCGCGACCAGTTTGCGCGCCTCCTCGAACGGCCATGCCTTCGCCTGCAACGCCAGATCCCGTTCGCCGGTCATCGTCGGACCCTTTCGAAACCACAAAGATAAAGTTGGGAATGAGGGCAAAGACCCTAGGGCCGGGCGGGCGTGGCGTCAACCGTGGGTGTCCGGCGTGGGCCGTGTTCGGCCGCTCTTGCGGCGCTCCCCCGTCCGGTTCATCCTGCGCGCCGCCCGCGGGATCGGCTTTGCGGGACCTGTCGGGGCGTTGCACGTCGATGAGCTGGCTGTATCTGGTGGTGGCGATCCTGTTCGAGATCGTCGGCACCTCTGCGATGAAGATGTCGGACGGCATGACGCGGCTCGGCCCCGCGGCAGTGGTGGTGGTCTGCTATGGCGTCGCCTTCGTGCTGCTGGCCAAGGCGCTGCGGACCATCGAGGTCGGCATCGCCTATGCCATCTGGTCGGCGGCGGGAACGGCGGCCATCGCCGCCATCGGCGTGTTCGTGTTCGGGGAATCGCTGACGGTGATGAAGGTGGTGGGCATCGCCCTGATCGTTGCCGGGGTGATCAGCCTGCATATGGCGAACGGGGCGGCGTGACCGCAATAGTTAGGTGTTGACCTAAGTGTTGGTTGCCGGTAGGGTGCCGTCATGGATGTGGCACTCGACATGACTTTTCGCGCGCTGGCGGACCCCACGCGCAGGGCGGTTATTCAGGCGCTTGGACGCGGTCCGGCGTCGGTCGGCGACCTTGCGAAACCTTTCCACATGGCTCTGCCCAGCTTTCTCCAGCATCTGAAGATGCTGGAGGACAGCGGACTCGTCGAAACGCGGAAGGTCGGTCGGGTGCGCACCTGCACGCTGAAGCCGGAGGCGCTGGCGGCGGCGGAAAGCTGGCTTGAAGCCCAGCGGAATCTCTGGACGAAGCGGCTCGACCAACTGGACAGCTTGGTGCTGGATCTGAACAAACGGGAGGAAGAGACCCCATGACCGCTTACAGCGCAGCGTCTTTCAATCCGCAGCTCGATCTTGAACTGAAGCGCGAGGTCGCGGTTCCGCCGAGCCTGATGTGGCGGGCCTGGACCGAACCGGAACTTCTGATGAAGTGGTTCACTCCCGCACCCTGGCGGACCACCGCCTGTGAGATCGACCTGCGGCCCGGCGGCAAGTTCCGCACGGTGATGGAAGGGCCGAACGGCGAGAGGAACGACAGTACCGGCTGCTTCCTGGCGGTGGAGCCGGAGAGGCTTCTCGTCTTTACCGACGCGCTCGGGCCGGGATTTCGTCCCACCGGCGGCGGATTCATGACCGC
This sequence comes from Azospirillum lipoferum 4B, assembly GCF_000283655.1. Classification (NCBI taxonomy): domain Bacteria; kingdom Pseudomonadati; phylum Pseudomonadota; class Alphaproteobacteria; order Rhodospirillales; family Azospirillaceae; genus Azospirillum; species Azospirillum lipoferum. Next base: position 208,731 of record NC_016622.1, read on the forward strand.
GTCGGTCACCATAGAGCCGACGGCCGGCGGCACGCTCTATACCGCCATCGCCTTCCACAAGGACGAAGCGGCCAAGACGCAGCATGAGGAGATGGGCTTCCACCAGGGGTGGAGGACCGCGCTCGACCAGCTCGTCGCCCTGGTGAAGGGGATGTGAGGGGACTGCCCGTTCAGACCCCGACCTTGAACGGGTTCACCTGCCGGGCGGCGCGTTCCACCGCCTCGGCCGGGCCGGGGCGGCCGAGGAAATAGCCCTGGGCGACGTCGCAGTTCAGCTGGCGCAGGGCCTCCAGCGTCTCGGCATCCTCCACACCCTCCGCCACGGCGGTCAGGTTCAGGCTGTGGGCCATCTGGATCACGGCGGCGGTGATCTTGGCGCTGTCGTGGTTGCTGGTGAGGTCGGCGACGAAACTGCGGTCGATCTTCAGCTTGTCCACCGCCAGCCGGCCGATATAGGACAGGTTGGAATAGCCGGTGCCGAAATCGTCGATCGACACCTGCACGCCCATCGCCTTGATCCGGCGCAGGTTGTCCATCACCAGGTCGGTGTTCCGGATCAGCATCGATTCGGTCAGTTCCAGCTCCAGCAGCAGCGGGTCCAGCCCGCTGTCGGCCAGCGCACCGGTGACGGTGCGGACGAGGTCGCTGCGCTGGACCTGCAGGGCCGACAGGTTGACCGCCACCGACAGCGACAGGCCGCGGGCGTGCCATTCCGCCGCCTGACGGCAGGCCTCCGCCAGGACCCAGGCGCCGATGGGGACGATCAGGCCGCTGTCCTCGGCGATGGGGATGAAGGCGCCGGGCGGGACCATGCCCTTGTCGGGATGGTTCCAGCGCAGGAGGGCTTCCGCCCCGATCACCGCACCGGTCTCCAGGCTGACCTGCGGCTGGTAATGGATCAGGAACTCGCCCCGTTCCAGCGCGCGGCGCAGGCCGCTGCGGGTGGAGAGATGGGCGACCGCCTCGGCGTTCATCGCCTCGGCATAGAAGCGGTGGGTGTCGCGGCCGGCGGCCTTGGCGTGGTGCAGGGCGGTGTCGGCGTTCTTCAGCAGGGTGGCGAAATCCTTGCCGTCGGCCGGAGCCAGCGCGACGCCGGAGGACAGGGTGACGGTCAGCTCGTGCCCGGCGATCTGGAAGGGAGCCGCGATCCTCTCATGCAGGGACGCGACCGTTTCCACCACCGCGTCGACGTCGGGCAGGCCGGACAGCAGCAGGATGAACTCGTCGCCCCCGCTGCGGCTGACCGTGTCGGTGTCGCGCACCGCGGCCTTCAGCCGGCCCGCCGTCGCACGCAGCAGGGCGTCGCCCACGGCGTGGCCGAGGCTGTCGTTCACTGTCTTGAAGCGGTCGAGCCCGCAGGCGACCAGCGCCACCAGACGGCCGTTGCGCTCCGCCCGCGCCAGCGCCTGTTCGGTGCGGTCCTGCAGCAGCAGCCGGTTGGGCAGCAGGGTCAGCACGTCGTGGCGCGCCAGATACTCCACCCGCTCCTGCGCCGCCTTGCGTTCGGTGATGTCGCGCACGACGACCAGCAGGCGGCGGTCGTTGCCGTCCACGGTGGCGCGCCGCATGCTGACCTCCACCCAGAACAGGGTGCCGTCCAGCCGGCGGGCATGCCATTCGAACAGCTGCAGCTCGCCGCCGGACGCCTTGCGGATCCAGGCCGCCGCCTCGTCCTGGGTATAGGGCGGCAGGCCGGAGCTGAGCATTCCGACATGGATGTCCGCCAGCGGCGTGTCGCCGATGCGGTACATCTCCGCCATCCGCCGGTTGACCTCCAGGATGGCGCCGGTGTCGAGGTCGTGGATGAAGATGGCGTCGGTGACGCTGTCGAAGATGGTGCGGACGCGCTCCTCGCTGGCGGTCAGGGCGGCGACCGCGGTGCGCAGGCTTTCCGTCTTGCTTTCCACCTGCCGGCGCAGCAGCAGCACCCAGACCAGCGCGCCGATGCCCAGCACCACGAGGCCGGCCAGCAGCTTGAGCAGCAGGTCGATCAGACCGGGGCTGACCCCGCCCAGGCTGCGGCCGACCCAGCGCTGCTCGATCGCCTTGCGTTCCTCCGGCGTGATGCGGGCGAAGCCGTCGGAGATCAGGCGGTGCAGCGCGGCATCGCCCTTGCGCACCGCCCAGTGCAGTTCGCCGGTATAGAGCGGATCGGTGTAGCGGAAGCGCCCCTGCACCCCGCGCTTGGTCATGTAATAGGTGGCCGACGGGTCGTCCATGCAGAAGACCCGCGTCTCCTGCCGGGAGGCGGCATCGACCATCACCTCGAAGCCCGAATAGCGCTGGAAGGCGGTGATGCCCTGATCGGTCAGCCATTCGATGCAGAAATCGCCGTCCTTGACGCCGACGGTGAAGGCGCGCAGCGACTCCACCCCGGTGATCCCGCTGAGGTCGCTGCTGAACCAGATCGGCACATCGACACGGGCGTAGGGGGTGGAGAAGTCGTAGATCGCATCGCGCGCTTCGTTGCGGAAGATGGTCTCGATCACGTTGGCGGCGCCGGTGTCCATCGCCTGCCGCGCCAGATTCCAGTCGCTCGGCATCATCCGCACCGGGACGCCGGTCTTCTGCGACCACAGCGCCCACAGGTCCTTCACGATCCCGACATGGGTGCCGTCGGCGTTGCGGAAGCTGTAGGGCGGGTAATTGTCATCCAGAGCAACCCGGAGTTCGGCCGGCAGCAGTCCCGCATCGGACGCCGGCTGCGCCGTCTGCGCCGGCCGTGGCGAGCCGATCGCCTGGACCGGCCCGACGGCGAGCATCGGCAGCAGCAGCACGGCAAGCAGGCACAGCGCGACCAGCCCGCCGGCAAGACACCGGCCCCCCAGGTCCCGGCTCCCGAAGGGCCGGCCCGCAGATCGTCCATGACGGGCGGTCCGCGGATCGAGGTTCATCCTCGGGTTCCGGCGCGGATGGCGGGTGGGAAGCGGCGGACGGACATTGGCATCGCTCTGGCCGGGGGCTCTTGCCGGGGGCGCACATGACGGCTGCGAAACCGGGCGCCGTCATCCGGCCGCCACCGCCCCGCTCCCGCCACCTCGCCAGAGAGGGTAGCCCGTTCGCCCCCAGTCGGCAATGGGGGGTCTCCCAACCCCGCGACAAACACCCGTTTTGGGGGAATGCGGCCTCAGGCGACGACCTCAGGCCGGACGCTCGGGGGGCGGAATTGCGTCAGTGGCGTCCCGCGGCCGGGCGCGCAGGGCGTCGCGGATTTCCTCCAGCAGCTGTTCCTGCCGCGGCGGGGTCTTCGGCGCTTCCTTGTGCAGGATGTGCAGCCGGTTGACCTGCCGCACGATCAGGAACAGGGCGCCCGACACGATCAGGAAATTGATGCAGGCGTTGATGAAGCGGCCGTAGTTGATGGTGGCGACGCCTGCCGCCTCGGCCGCCTGCAGGGAGTCGTAGCGTCCGCCCGACAGGTTGAAGAAATAGTTGGAGAAATCGATGCCGCCCATGACCCAGCCGATCGGCGGCATCAGGATGTCCTTGACCAGGGAATTGACGATCCCGGTGAAGGCGGCACCGATGATGATGCCGACGGCCAGCTCCACGACATTGCCGCGGCTGATGAATTTCTTGAACTCTTCCAACATGGCATCCCGTCCCCCTGTGGTTACGGGAGGGAAACGGGGTGGGGAGGGGTTGGTTTCAAGGGGACTCTTGCCCCCTCCCTATCCCTCCCCCGCCCTCGGCCGGCCGAAGGCCGGTCCGATCGCGGGAGAGGGGACTGCCGCCGCATTGCGAACTTTCCCCTCTCCCGCAAAGCGGGGGAGGGAGGGACCCGCTCGCAAGAGCGGGAGGGAGGGGGCGCCCGGCTGAGGCTCCCCGACCCTTACGCCATGCGCCCGTGGCAGTGCTTGAACTTCTTGCCGGAACCGCAGGGGCAGGCGGCGTTGCGCGGCGTGTTCTCCATCACCGAGGCCGGCAGCGGCTGGTCTTCCGGCGTGCCGGCGAGGGACGAGGCGCGGACCATGCCGGCCGGCAGGGCTTCATCTTCGCCGGCACCCAGGCCCGCCATCGCCAGCGCCGGGTCCATGCGGCCCTCGTGCATCTCCTGCATCTGGCGGGCGAACAGCTCCTCCTGCGACGGGGCCATGCGGATTTCGACATGCATCAGGATGGTGGTGACCTGCTCGCGCAGCGCCATCAGCATGCTGTCGAACAGCTCGAAGGCCTCGCGCTTGTACTCGTTCAGCGGATCCTTCTGGGCATAGGCGCGCAGGTTGATGCCCTGGCGCAGATGGTCGAGCTGGAGCAGGTGGTCCTTCCATTCCTGGTCCAGGATCTGGAGCAGGATGCTCTTTTCCACATGCCGCATCGTCTCGGCGCCATAGGCCTCCTCCTTCTCCGCATATTTGCGGTCGGCGGCCTCGCGCACGCGCTCCTCGATCTCCGGCTCGGCGATGCCCTCTTCCTTGGCCCAGTCGTGGACCGGCAGGTCCATGCCCAGCACGCGGTTCACGCCTTCGTGCAGGCCGTCGATGTCCCACTGTTCGGAGTAGCTGTTGGCCGGGATGGCGGTCGACACCATGTTGGCGATGATCTGGTGGCGCATCTCGCGGATTTCATCCGCGATGTCGGCGCTCTCCATCACCTCGTGGCGCTGCTCGTAGACGACCTTGCGCTGGTCGTTCATGACGTTGTCGAACTTCAGCAGGTTCTTGCGGACCTCGAAGTGGTGCGCCTCGACCTTCTGCTGCGCCTTTTCCAGCGCCTTGTTGATCCAGGGATGGATGATCGCCTCGCCTTCCTTCAGGCCGAGACGCTGCAGCATGCTGTCCATCCGCTCCGACCCGAAGATGCGCATCAGGTCGTCTTCCAGCGACAGGAAGAATTTCGAGGTGCCGGGGTCGCCCTGGCGGCCGGAGCGGCCGCGCAGCTGGTTGTCGATGCGGCGGCTTTCGTGCCGCTCGGTGCCGACGACATAGAGGCCGCCGGCCTGCTTGACCGCCTCGCGCGCCTCGGCGATCTCGGCCTCGATCTGCTTGATGCGGGCCTCGCGCTCCGGGCCTTCCGGCACGTTGGCCAGTTCGACCTCGATGCGCATCTGGAGGTTGCCGCCCAGCTGGATGTCGGTGCCGCGGCCGGCCATGTTGGTGGCGACCGTCACCGCGCCGGCGCGGCCGGCCTGGGCCACGATGTAGGCTTCCTGTTCGTGGTGGCGGGCGTTCAGGACGTTGTGCGGGATGCCGCGCTTGGTCAGCAGATCCGCCAGCAGCTCCGACTTCTCGATCGAGGTGGTGCCGACCAGCACCGGCTGGCCGCGCTTGCGCGCGTCCTCGATCAGGTCGATCATCGCATGGTATTTCTCGGTCGCGGTGCGATAGACCTCGTCGTCATGGTCGATGCGCTTGACCGGGACGTTGGTCGGGATGTCGACCACCTCCAGCCCGTAGATCTCGCCGAACTCCGCCGCTTCGGTCAGCGCGGTGCCGGTCATGCCGGCCAGCTTCGGGTAGATGCGGAAATAGTTCTGGAAGGTGATGGAGGCCAGCGTCTGGTTCTCGCGCTGGATCGTCACCTTTTCCTTGGCTTCCAGCGCCTGGTGCAGGCCTTCGGAGAAGCGGCGGCCTTCCATCATGCGGCCGGTGAACTCGTCGATGATGACGACCTTGTCGTCCTTGACGATGTAGTCCTTGTCGCGCTGGAACAGCATGTGGGCGCGCAGCGCCTGCTGCGAATGGTGGACCAGCGCCACATTCTGGATGTCGTAGAGCCCGCCCGACTTCAGCAGCCCGGCCTGGCCCAGCAGCTGTTCCATATGCTCCTGGCCGGCTTCGGTGAAGCTGACTGTGCGGTGCTTCTCGTCCTTCTCGTAGTCTTCGGCCACCAGCATCGGGATCAGCCGGTCGACCTGGACATACATCTCGGACGAATCGGTCGAGGGGCCGGAGATGATCAGCGGGGTGCGCGCCTCGTCGATCAGGATCGAGTCGACCTCGTCGACGATGGCGAAGTTGAAGGGCCGCTGGACCAGTTCCTCCAGCCGGAACTTCATGTTGTCGCGCAGATAGTCGAAGCCGAACTCGTTGTTCGTGCCATAGGTGATGTCGGCGGCATAGGCGGCGCGGCGCTCGTCGTCGTCCAGGCCGTGGACGATGCAGCCGGTGGTCAGGCCGAGGAAGCCGTAGACCCGCGCCATCCAGCCGCTGTCGCGCGAGGCGAGATAGTCGTTCACGGTGACGACGTGGACGCCCTTGCCTTCCAGCGCGTTGAGGTAGACGGCCAGCGTGGCGACCAGGGTCTTGCCTTCGCCGGTGCGCATCTCCGCGATCTTGCCGCTGTGCAGCACCATGCCGCCCATCAGCTGCACGTCGAAATGGCGCTGGCCCAGCACGCGCTTGGCCGCCTCGCGCACGGTGGCGAAGGCGTCGGGCAGGATGTCGTCCAGCGTCTCGCCCTTGGCCAGCCGGTCGCGCAGCCAGTCGGTGCGACCCTTCAGCTGGTCGTCGGTCAGCGCCGCGACCGACGGCTCCAGCGCGTTGATCTGAGCCACGGTCTTGTGCAGCGCCTTGACCGCGCGCGTGTTGGCGGTGCCGAAAATCTTGCGGGCGAGAGCGCCGAACATGAAAACCTCGGGAGTGAAGCGGAATGCGGGCCAGTCTATCGACGGGTCTCACATAGGACTATGGCAAGGCCCTGTCAACGAGACCGGGCAGGCGGAGCCTCCCTGCGGCATCGTCGATGGCGCCGCAATGGCACCGCAACGGCGCCACAATGGCGCCACCCGGGCCGTTGCGGGCATGACGGAACGATGAAATCGCGTCCAGAATGCGGGAAGGCGGCTGACGGACGGGTTCGGGGCTGGTATTGCCGGGTGCAGGGCACAGATCGTTGGAGAGGCTCATGGCCGCCGGAACCCCGGTGTGGGATCCAGGCGGGGATCATCCCGGCGGGGGTCCCAAGCGCACCCCTTGCCCCGCGGGGGCCAGCCATGCTTAATCCCTTGCGGAATCGGGCGCGGAGCGGCGGATGGCTCCGATGCCGCAGGCCATGCGAACCGGGGCTCCGATCCATCGGCCGCCCTCTTGTCGCGAAGCATCCGCCGGAAGGAAACAGACACGCCATGGTTCAACGAGTGTTCCGCACCGCGCTCCTGTCGGTTGCCGCCTGTGGCATCGCGCTGGCCGCCAATGCCCAGACGCCGGCTCCCGCCACCCCCGCGCCGGCCACGCCGGCCCCGGCCGCCTCGGCTCCGGCCACGCCTGCCGCTCCGGCCGATCCGGTGGTCGCCCGCGTCAACGGCGAGGAGCTGCACAAGTCGGACGTCTCCCGCATGGTCTCGCAGCTGCCGCCCCAGGTGCAGCAGATGCCGATCGAGATGATCTATCCGGCGGTGATCGACCAGCTGGTCAGCGGCAAGCTGGTCGCCTCGGCCGGCTACAAGGCCGGTCTGGCCGATTCGGCCGAGGTCAAGGACGAGATCAAGCGCGCCGAGGAGCGCGCGGTGCAGCGCGCCTTCATCCAGAAGGAGATCAAGGCCCGCATCACCCCCGACGCGATGCAGAAGGCCTATCAGGACTTCCTGAAGGAGAACCCGGCGCAGGAGGAGGTCAAGGCCGCCCACATCCTGGTCGAGAAGGAAGACGAGGCCAAGGCCATCATCGCCCAGCTGAAGAAGGGCGGCGATTTCGCCAAGCTGGCCAAGGAGAAGTCCAAGGACGCCGCCGCGGCGGCCCAGGGCGGCGACCTCGGCTACTTCACCAAGGACGCGATGGTCGAGCCCTTCGCCAACGCCGCCTTCGCCATGAAGCCGGGCGAGATCAGCAAGGAGCCGGTCAAGACCCAGTTCGGCTATCACATCATCAAGGTCGAGGATAAGCGGACCCAGCCGCAGCCGACGCTGGACGAGGTGAAGCCGCAGCTGGAGCAGACGCTGTCGAAGGACATCGTCACCGCTCTGGTCGAGGAGCTGCGCGGCAAGGCGAAGATCGAGACCTTCCAGCTCGACGGCTCGCCGATGCCGAAGGAAGAGCCGGCCGCCGCCCCGGCCCCGGCCGCTCCCGCCGCTCCGGCGGAGCCGGCGAAGAAGTAAGGTCAGGCGTACAAGCCCCCCCTTGCCCCCTCCCCAACCCTCCCCCGCTTCGCGGGAGAGGGTGCCTTATGGCAGAGCGGCGGCAGTTCCCTCTCCCGCGATCGGACCGGCCTTCGGCCGGCCGAGGGCGGGGGAGGGCTGGGGAGGGGGCCTGAGGCTTTCTCATTCCCACCACGCCACCACCACTCCCCACCACGGGAAACCCCTCCATGGCCACGACCCTTTCTCCCCTGGCTCCCGCAAGCTTCCCGACGTTGCCGCCCATCGCGGGCGTGCGCATCGCCACGGCGAACAGCGGCATCCGATACAAGGGCCGCGACGATCTGCTGCTGGCCGTGCTGGATCCCGGCACCAGCGTGGCGGGCGTGCTGACCCGGTCGCTGACCTGCTCGGCCCCGGTGATCTGGTGCCGCGACAGCCTGCCCAAGGGCTCGGCCCGCGCCGTGGTGGTGAATGCCGGCAACGCCAACGCCTTCACCGGCAAGGCGGGCGACGCCACCGTGCAGGCCACCGTCAGCGCCGCCGCCGATCTGGCGGGCTGCGCCCCGGACGAGGTCTATATCGCCTCGACCGGCGTGATCGGCATCCCGCTGGCCGCCGACGCCATCGGCAAGTGCCTGGCGCCGATGGCCCCGAACCTCGCTGCCGACTCCGCCGCGTGGGAGAAGGCTGCCCGCGCCATCATGACCACCGACACCTTCCCGAAGGGCGCCGTGCGCACCGCCACCATCGGCGGGACGACGGTGACCATCGCCGGCTTCGCCAAGGGCTCCGGCATGATCGCGCCGGACATGGCGACGATGCTGGGCTTCGTCTTCACCGACGCCGCCATCGCCGCCTCCGCTCTGCAGGACATGCTGTCGGAATTCACCGAGCGTACCTTCAACGCCATCACGGTGGACGGCGACACCTCGACCAGCGACACGCTGCTGCTGTTCGCGACGGGCAAAGCCGGCAACGCCCCGGTGTCGAGCGCCGATGCCGCCGAACTGGCGGAGTTCCGCGCCGCGCTGGAGGATCTGCTGCTCGATCTGGCGCTGCAGGTGGTGCGTGACGGCGAGGGGGCGACCAAGTTCATCGCCATCACCGTGCGCGGCGCCGACAGCGACGCCGCCGCCAAGCGGATCGGCATGACGGTGGCGAACTCGCCGCTGGTCAAGACCGCGGTGGCCGGCGAGGACGCCAACTGGGGCCGCATCGTCGCCGCCATCGGCCGCGCCGGCGAGCGCGCCGACCGCGATCTCATCAAGATCACCGTCGGCGGCACCCTGATCTGCGCCGACGGGATGGAGGTTCCCGGCTATGACGAGACGCCGGTCGCCGCCCACATGAAGGGCAAGGAGATCGACATCGACGTCGACCTCGGCCTGGGCAAGGGCACGGCGAAGGTGTGGACCTGCGACCTGACGCACGGCTACATCGACATCAACGGCAGCTATCGGAGCTGACCAGCCGTGACCGCCTGTTTCGATCCCAGCTCCACCCCCGCCCCCGGTTCGCTGCCGGTGCTGCTGGTCGTCGCGGTTGCGCTCGTCGATGCCGACGGGCGCGTGCTGCTGGCCCAGCGCCCGCCCGGCAAATCGCTGGCCGGCCTGTGGGAGTTCCCCGGCGGCAAGGTGCATGCCGACGAGACGCCGGAGGCCGCGCTGGTGCGCGAGCTGAAGGAGGAGCTGGGCATCGACACGGCGGCAAGCTGCCTCGCCCCCTTCACCTTCGCCTCGCACAGCTATGAGAGCTTCCACCTGCTGATGCCGCTCTATGTCTGCCGGGTGTGGGAGGGCGACGTGATGCCGCAGGAGGGGCAGAAGCTCGCCTGGGTCTACCCGAACCGGATGGGCGATTACCCGATGCCGCCGGCCGACGTGCCGCTGGTGGCGATGCTGCGGGATCTGCTGTAGCGGCCGATACCGCGCGTTGAAAATCGGGCCGCGCGGCTGTATATTTTTCGGAGGTGGCCGACGGGTGATCCCGCACCCGCCGGCGCGCTCCCGATGCCTAGCGGTGGATCAAGCGGATTTCGATCCGCCATCTCCGCCACCGGAGCACCAGGAAGAACGGCATCTTATTCATGCCACCTTCCTCCTTCTGAAACGGCGGATGGACCACCCATCCGCCGTTTTCAGTTTACACGCGGACGATGAACGGGCGCCACTGTTTCACACCAATGTGTGGTGGTGGCGGTAAGGGTCCGACCTTTGTTCCCGGGCGTGACCCTTTGCGGCTTTGCCCCGGGGACGATCTGTGCCACATGATGGGGCGTTGAGACGACAAGCCGGATCTCCGGCACCACTTTCCTGAACCGCATCGGCGTGGATTCGTTGTTTTCCTACAGCAACCGGGATGCGTCCGACGATGCCCCCGGTCAACGGCCGGCCACGGCGCTCGAGGCGCTGCGGACGGTGTTCGGCTACGACTCCTTCCGCGGCCAGCAGGCCGACATCATCGACCATGTGGTGCGCGGCGGCGACGCGCTGGTTCTGATGCCGACCGGCGGCGGCAAGTCGCTGTGCTACCAGATCCCGGCGCTGGTGCGCGACGGCGTGACGGTCGTGGTCTCCCCCCTGATCGCCCTGATGCGCGACCAGGTGACGGCGTTGCGGGAGCTTGGCGTGCGCGCCGCATTCCTCAACTCCTCCCTCGGCCCGGCGGAGGCGCGGGAGGTGGAGCGGGCGATGGTGCAGGGCGAGATCGACCTCGTCTATGTCGCGCCGGAACGGCTGGTGACGCCGCGTTTCCTCGACCTGCTCGACCGCACCCGGCTGGCGCTGTTCGCGCTGGACGAGGCGCATTGCGTGTCGCAGTGGGGCCATGATTTCCGCCCCGAATATCTGCAGCTGTCGATCCTGCACGAACGCCACCCGATGGTGCCGCGCATCGCGCTGACCGCCACCGCCGACGTGCAGACCCGCGCCGAGATCAAGGACAAGCTGGGGCTGACCGACGCCCGCGTCTTCCTGTCCAGTTTCGACCGGCCCAACATCACCTACCGCGTGGTGCCGAAGAAGAGCGAGCGCCAGCAGATGCTGGCCTTCCTGCGTGAGAACCACCCGGAAGACGCCGGCATCGTCTATTGCATGTCGCGCAACAAGGTGGAGGATGTCGCCGCCTGGCTGAACCAACAGGGCCGCGAGGCTCTGCCCTACCATGCCGGGCTGCCTGCCGACGTGCGCGAGGCCAACCAGGACCGCTTCATCAAGAGCGAGGGTCTGGTGATGGTCGCCACCGTCGCCTTCGGCATGGGCATCGACAAGCCGAATGTCCGCTTCGTCTGCCACCTCGACCCGCCCAAGAGCCTGGAAGCCTATTACCAGGAGACCGGCCGCGCCGGCCGCGACGGCCTGCCCGCCAACGCCTGGATGGCCTACGGCATGGCCGACGTGGTGATGCTGCGCCAGATGCTGGAACAGTCGGAGGCCGGCGACAGCCACCGCCGGGTGGAGCGCGGCAAGCTGGAGGCTCTGCTCGGCTTCTGCGAGACGCCGGACTGCCGCCGGCAGGTGCTGCTGAACTATTTCAACGAGACGCTGCCGGAGCCCTGCGGCAACTGCGACACCTGCCTGGACCCGGTCGAGACCTGGGACGGCACCGTCGCGGCGCAGAAGGCGCTGTCGGCGGTCTACCGCACCGGTCAGCGCTATGGCGCCGGGCACCTGATCGACGTGCTGGTCGGCAACGCCACCGAGAAGGTGGTGCAGCAGCAGCATGACCGGCTGAAGACCTTCGGCGTCGGCACGGATTTGACCAAGGTCGAATGGCAGTCGGTCTACCGCCAGCTGGTGGCGACCGGCCTGCTGACCGTCGACCTGGAGGGCTATGGCGGCTTCCGCCTGACCGATGCCGGGGTGTCGGTCATCAAGGGGCAGCGGGTGGTAAAGCTGCGCAAGGATCCGGTGCTGGAGCGCCGCCGCGGCGTCCACGACGCGCTGCGCCGCCACACCGCGCGGGGCGGGTCGGCCGGCGGCGGATCGAGCGGGGAGGGCGTGTCGCGCTCCGGCGCCCGCGGCGCCCTGTCTGCGGCCGACGACGCGCTGTGGCATGCGCTGAAGGATTGCCGCACCGCGCTGGCGAAGGCGCAGAGCGTGCCGCCCTATGTGATCTTCCACGACAGCACGCTGCTGGAGATGGTGGCCCAGCGCCCCCGCGACCACACCGCCTTCGCCCATCTGCCGGGGGTGGGCGGACGCAAGCTGGAACGCTACGCCGACGCCTTCCTGGAGGTGATCCGGCAGCACGGGTGAGGCTTTCGGGTGCATGGCAGGGATGAGTGCGGGCGGTTGATTTTTCCGAAATTCACCGCTTGCATCCCACGAAGCACCTCGCTATGTTCCGCGCCACAACGACGCCGCAGTAGCTCAGGGGTAGAGCAACTGATTCGTAATCAGTAGGTCCGGGGTTCAAATCCCTGTTGCGGCACCAGTTTTCCCACCGGCGGATTTGCCGGTTTCCCACACAGGGCTCGGCAACGAGCCCTGTGTTTGTTTATGCGCCAGATCAAACAGCAACGTCGAGTCGACAGAAATTTGCGAGCTATGGCCAACTTTCCCGTCACAATTCGATTCCTTTCGGAATCCAGGACTCCGGGGAGTGGGTCATTTCGTTGCGTTTATGGCGCGCTAGTGGATTATCGCAGAATAATACGTGTCAACCCGTGCTTATCCATGCCATATGGCGTTAAGAGCTTCGGTCGACCGAGCCGTATCGGGGGGATGCTATGCTGCCCAATCTGATCCAAGCCGTGGTGCTCTTGGCCCTCGGCTCGTTTGCTGTATCGTGCTTTATGTTCGCAGCCAAGCTGTTCCGAGCTGATGGGCATGAGTACGCACGCAATCGGGATCGCACTGGCGGCTTTCGTAAAGCTCTGCGTGGCGAGATCGAGACGGTATTCGATGGTGCTCGTGATTACCGGGTTTCAGCTGGTATTGCGATCGACCGCAATACCAATAGCTGGGTAGAGCAAGGGCGACTGTCTGAAGAGGCGATTTCGGCCTCCCTTCGGCCGGCTCGGCAGTAACAGTAGCAAAACTGTTGAGCACTCAAGGTGATTTATCGAAGGCTTCGCTTCCCTCAAAAAGCGAAGCTTTTAAGGCGGATACTGCCAAGCATCCCTACCACTTCCGTGGTTGGGTTCCGGCGGTCAGTGGTCGTCTGTCTTTTCGAGCCTTTGGGCAATCATCCTTTCCCACTAAGGCGGTTAGTGCAAATCGTTCAGATGGCAAGACAAGTTATATTGTCTGCTATCAGAGACGAGATGCGTCTGATGTCGTTCTTCCATTCAAATCAGCGCTAGCTCCCTTGATGCTAAAACTTAAGGGAGATTTCTATTTTGTCTGCATAGCCAAGACTGTCCATCACGAGGGCCGCAAGCAGGAATTTCTAGATGGCTGGTTAATTTTATTTGAGAATACTGAGGTTTGGAAAAATCATGTAGCCCCTATACTAAAGGAGCTTCAGGATCATATTAGGCAATATCGAGCGTATTCTCTCTCGTGTTCGCTAGATGAACATGTGGCGGCGAAATATCAGGCAACTATTAATGGAGCTAAGACGCTCTCAAGTTTCAATGCGCAATTCTCACTGTCTCGGTCGGGAACCGTATCTATTGCGGTTCCTCTCAAGCCCGTTGTTTCAAGCAAGGCCCCTGCTTTTCCAAAGGATGCCCCTAACAGAGGGCACATGATGCATTTGCTTTCAGCCCAGTTATTTTTCTTCTTGAGGGATATTGGGCATCGGCATCAGCACCATGATCCTAAGACAGATACAATTTCAGATCTTCACAGGATTGATAAGATCGATGATGACTTCAACTGGAGGCTCGGTACCCTCTATTCAATGTATCGGAAGGTCATTGATCTAAAGCGTGCGCCGCATAGCGATACCCTTGCGAATGCTATGGGTGTAATTGCCTATGCTGAGACTTTTGAAAATATATGCAAAGACGAACTGGATAAAAATTCAGCTGAGAACCTGCCAACATACTATAATGAACAAACTAAAGAAAGTATTTCTGCGGCAAAGTCAGCTTTAGAGCTTAGGTATGCGGAGAATGTCAGGAAGAGGGATGGTCTTCGGTCTCTGCTCCTGAGCATTCTTGGTGCTGTATTCGCGTTTGTGGCTCTGCTTAGTTTGGCAGATGGCGCGGGTAGTATCAAGGCGCACCCAGCTCTCTTGGGTGCGGCGAGGATGATGCTTGTTCATCCATTTGAGTGTTTGTTTTTGGTAATCTTTCTGTATGTGATTTATGCAAAAATTGCAACTTTTGGTGAGCCGAAGGCCTTTCCGTTGTTCAGAAAGACGCTAAGGCTTTTCCATTTTCTGGATCGTCCTGTCCAAGTGATAGCTTGGATATTTCTTGGCTTGGCGACCATTGCGTTGATGTACTTCGTATTTTTAGTGGATTTTTCCAAGATATTGTAGAGTTATCCTGCGGACTATTCTTTTCTCATTGTTCTCTTTATCTGCGCGGCATGCCGCCATGCGGTCATCCGGCCGGACATAAACGGCGACCACGCCGCGGGACCGGTGCCCCGTGACCGACCGGATCTCGTCATCGGTCGCGCCGGCCGTGCCCAACTCGGTGGCGGCGGTGCGGCGCAGATCGCGGAACTGAAGCTCCGCCGGCAGCTGGGCGAGCGCACGGATCCGGGCGAACTCATGGCCGAAGTGGAATTTCTGGTACGGCCGGCCGGTCGCCTCACTGACGATCACCTGCACGGCGTCGCGCTTCAACTTCCCCAGCAGTGCCTGCATGGCCGGCGTCACCGGCACCCGCAGGGCGTGCTTGGTCTTGCCCTGCACCAGGCTGAAGGCCGTGCCGTCATAGTCCGACCATTTCAGCGCCAGGATGTCTCCCTGTCGCTGGCCGATATCGAGCGCCAGCCGAACTGCGAGCGCCAGTGACCCCCCGGCCGGCCTTGATGGCGGCGGCGCAGAGGGTGTTCATCTGGTCCGGCTGGCCGCCAAAAACAACTCGGGCGCCGCATCCCCCGACACGGCGCCCGCCACTCTCCCCACAATACCCGTCAGCCTCACTCCACCGCGTAAGGCGGCTTCGTATACCCCGCCGGCGACAGGGTGAAGATCTCCGCGCCGTCCGCGGTCACGCCGATGGAATGCTCGAACTGGGCGGACAGCGACTTGTCCTTGGTCACGGCGGTCCAGCCGTCGCCCAGGATCTTCACGTCGGGGCGGCCGGTGTTGATCATCGGCTCGATGGTGAAGATCATACCTTCCTTCAACACCAGACCCTCGCCCGGCTTGCCGTAATGCAGGACCGACGGCGGCTCGTGGAAGACGCGGCCGACGCCGTGGCCGCAGAAATCGCGCACCACCGAGAAGCGGTGGGACTCGGCGAAGGTCTGGATGGCGTGGCCGATGTCGCCCAGCGTGGCGCCCGGCTTCACCGCGGCGATGCCGATCATCAGCGCGTCATAGGTGACGTCGACCAGCTTGCGCGCCTTCACGCCCACCTCGCCGCACAGATACATGCGGCTGCTGTCGCCGTACCAGCCGTCGACGATCGGCGTGACGTCGATGTTCAGGATGTCGCCGTCGACCAGCCGCTTGTCGCCGGGGATGCCGTGGCAGACGACATGGTTGACCGAGATGCAGTTGGCGCGCGGGAAACCGCGATAGCCCAGCGGGGCGGGGATGCCGCCATGGTCGCGGATGAACTGCTCCAGCAGGCGGTCCAGCTCGCCCGTGGTGACGCCCGGCTGCACATAGGGGACGATGTAGTCCAGAGCCAGCGCGGCCAGCCGGCCGGCCTTGCGCATGCCTTCGAATCCCTCCGGACCATGAAGACGGACGCGGTTGGATTCGACGTGATCCTGTTCCAAGACGAAAGCCCCTATGCCAAGTAACCGAAAGCCCGATGCCCGAACCTGCCGCGGCGTTACAGCCGGATCGGCAGCGGCCGGTCCAATTCAATCGATTCGGGCGTGATCGCGCAAGACCAACACAGCGCCTCCACCCCCGAATCCAGCGCGCGGCGCAGACCGTCGTGATAGGCCGGGTCGAGATCGGCCGCCGTGCGGAAATGGGTGCAGTCGCCGCGCTGGACAAGATAGAGCATGACCGCGCGGCAGCCCTGGGCCACCATCGCCGCCATCTCCTCCAGATGCTTGGCGCCGCGGGCGGTGACGCAGTCCGGAAACTCGGCGGCGTCACCGTGCGGGCCATCGGGGCGGCGGAGATGGACGTTCTTCACCTCGACATAGGCGGGAGGCCGGGGGGCGGGTTTGGCCGGGTCGTCCTCCAGCAGCACGTCGATTCGGCTGTTGCGGCCGTATTTCACCTCGCGCCGCAGCCGGTCGTAGCCGGCCAGCTCCGGGATGGTGCCGGCGGCAATCGCGGTGGCGACCAGCGCGTTGGGATGGCCGGTGTTGACGCCGACCAGCCCCTCGCCCCAGGGGGCGGCGGCCTCCACCAGCTCCAGCGTATAGGCCAGCTTGCGGTTGGGGTTGTCGGAGCGCGACACCCAGACGGCGGAGCCGGGGATGTCCAGCCCGATCATGCTGCCGGAATTGGGGACATGCGCCGTCACCTCCACCCCGTCCAGCAGGACATCGGCAAGGAACCGCTTGTAGCGGCGGATCAGGCGGCCTTGAAGAAGGGGGGTCGGAAAGCGCATCTTGGCGGCGACGCTACCCCTGGCCTTCCCGCTCGACAAGAGCGTTCCACGGAGACCCGCAAGCCATGACGTCCGAGACCGCAGAAAACCCGGTTGCCGCAAACCCGACCGCCGCAAATCCCACTGCCGCCGTCCTGGTGATCGGCAACGAGATCCTGTCGGGCCGCACCAAGGACGCCAACCTCGGCCACATCGCCGAGAAGCTGACGGAGATCGGCGTGCGGCTGCGCGAGGCCCGCGTGGTGCCGGATGTGGAGGAGGAGGTCGTCGCTGCGGTCAACGCTCTGCGCGCCCGCTACACCTATGTCTTCACCACCGGCGGCATCGGCCCGACCCACGACGACATCACCGCAGCCTGCGTCGCCAAGGCCTTCGGCGTGGCGCTGGAGCGCAATCCGGAGGCGGTCGCCCGGCTGGAGCGCCATTATGCCGCCGGCCAGTTGAACGAGGCGCGGCTGCGCATGGCCAATGTCCCGGCCGGCGGCATCCTGATCGACAACCCGGTCAGCCAGGCGCCGGGGTTCCAGATCGGCAACGTCTTCGTCATGGCCGGGGTGCCCAACATCATGCGGGCGATGCTGGACGGCCTCCTGCCGCGGCTGGCCGGCGGGCCGGCGCTGCATGCCCGCACGGTGGCCTGCGAGTTGGGGGAGGGGGTGATCGCCGCCGATCTGTCGGACTTGCAGGATCGCCATCCGGCCCTGGAGATCGGCAGCTATCCTTACTTCCGCAACGGCTTCTTCGGCGTCAGCCTGGTCCTGCGCGGCACCGACGAGGTGGAGGTGGCGGCGGCAGCCGATGAATTGGCAAGCATTATTGGCCGTCTGGGGGGCACGCCGACCGTCACGGTTGGTACGAAGGGGTAATGCGGCGCTATGACCGGAGCTATGTCGGCGGATCGATTGTCCCGACCCGATTCGGGCCTACATTGGTTCCCTATGATCCAGATCGCGTGTGCCGGGAGGCTCCGCCATGAAGAGCTTTGAGAAAGCGGCGTTGTTGTTCCTTCTGCGCCATTTGGCCGCAGGGATTGCCGGTGCGGTGGTGCTGGCCACCGGCCTTTTGTGGTTCGACGTCGCCAAGCTGGCGACGCTGATCGGCAACAGCGAATACGGGATCACCGCGACCGTCATGCTCTATGCCGGCCTGATGCTGACCTTCGGCAGCGTGTCGATGGGAATCGGCATCATGGCGATGAACGAAGACACCCGTCCCTGAAGCATTCTGGCCCCTGAAGCTCTGCGAAGCATCCTGCGGGCTGGACGTTCGGACCGGCTGCGTTCAGAAATTGGCGCCGAACGGCCCGAAGCGGTCATAAATCCACACCAGCGCGACAATTGCCGCCAGCCAGAGTGCTGCGTTGCGCAGCACGACTCCGCGGTTCCGCCGAAGGGCCGCCGGCACCACCAGAACGGCCACCATCAGAAGCGCCACCAGCGACAGCCAGTTCGTCTCGCTCACGCCGCGTCCTCCCTTTCCCCGGCCCCGGTCGGGGCATTTCCCACAGTTGCGCTTCCTTCGATATGGGAATGCCTGCGGTTTTGCGAAGCCCCCTTGACCCGCAGCCCCGCGATTGTCTAAGTCATGACCACGGAACGGTGCGTTGCATAACAAGGTATGCAATCTGCGCGGGCAGCGCGGGGCCGTTCCGTCGACATGAGCTTTGCCGTCATGTTCCGGTCGCCTGACCGGTCTATGATGGCAGAGTCCGGGGCGCGGGCGTGGCGAAACCGGTAGACGCAAGGGACTTAAAATCCCTCACCCTAAGGTATGCGGGTTCGAGTCCCGCCGCCCGCACCAACTTCATTGCAGTAACGTCTTTACAGTCCGGCCTGCCTCCATACCGACATCAGCGTTCCA
The DNA here is from genome assembly GCF_000283655.1 of Azospirillum lipoferum 4B. Taxonomy (NCBI): domain Bacteria; kingdom Pseudomonadati; phylum Pseudomonadota; class Alphaproteobacteria; order Rhodospirillales; family Azospirillaceae; genus Azospirillum; species Azospirillum lipoferum. The sequence goes on from NC_016622.1 coordinate 227,255, forward strand.
CGGAACCGCCGGCATTGACCCAGGCGGCGAAGCCGCCGCGCAGGCGGTTGATGGGGCCGGTGTGGCCGGCGGCCACCATGCGTTCGGCGGCGGGGCCGCAGCGCATGCCACCCTGGCAATGGAAAACCAGATGCTTGGCCGGATCGGCCGGGACCCGCGACGGGTCGAAGGAGGAGAGTGGGTTCAGGATGGCGCCGGGAATATGGCCGGCGGCATGTTCGTGGGCTTCGCGAACATCGACGATCACCGCTTGGCCGCTGGCCTGCCACTCGATGGCGGTCGCCGCGTCGATCTGGCGGATGGGAGCGGCGCCGCCCCGGTCGGTCGACGGGGCGGCGGGGATCAGGCGGCGGAACAGCGTGCACAGGGACATGGTCGGGATGCCTTGAATTGGGACGGTCGGACGGGCCGGGCGGATGCCGGGAAAACCCTTGACCATAAAATTAGTAATTTCTAATTTAGTGTCAATGAGTGCGTCCATCCTGACCCCGGGGCTGCGGCCCGCCGCCAAGCTGATGAAGGCGCTGTCCAACGAGGCGCGCCTGCTGATCCTGTGCGAATTGGGGCAGGGGGAGCGCAGCGTCGGCCAGCTGGGCGAGATCGTCGGTCTCAGCCAGTCGGCCCTGTCGCAGCATCTGGCGCGCTTGCGCGCCGACGGGCTGGTCCGCACGCGGCGACGGTCGCAGACCATCTTCTATTCGATCGCCAGCCGGGAAGTGACGGCTGTCATAGAGGTGCTGGCCGACCTGTTCTGCCACACGCCGGACTCGTCCGGCGCGAGCGCACCGTCCTGCGGTGCCGCAGTGGGCGGTGCTGTGGGCGGAGCCGTGGCCGATGCTGCGACCGATTCGGTGTCGGAGGAAGGGACGGCAAGTTGCCGGTCCGGACCGGGAGACCGGTCGGAATAAGGTGGTGCGGGCGGTCGGACTCGAACCGACACTCCTTGCGGAACCGGATTTTGAGTCCGGCGCGTCTACCAATTTCACCACGCCCGCAGCGACGCCTCTTCTAACGCAACCGTCCGGAAACGGAAAGTGCAAAAGATGCAGGGTTTCTCTCCGGCCCGATCCCCCCGCCGGCCGGCGCCGGGGGACGCAGCCATAGCCACGCTTATTCCCCGGCGGCAGCACCGTCCCTGCCATGCCGTCGCAGGGGCCATGCGCGCGTCGCGGACGGCTGGTCGAACGGTCGCGCACGCGCTACCTTGTCGGCCATGACGACCGAGCCCCTCATGTCCCGCATCTTCGACGATCCCCGCATTGCCGCGCTTCTGCTGGCCTTGGCCAGTGCCGGCGTGCTGCTGTCGGCCCTGTTCTTCCAGTTCGTGCTGGATTACCAGCCCTGCGTCCTCTGCATCATGCAGCGCTGGCCCTATGTGGCGGTGATGGTGTTCGGGCTGGTGACCTGGCTGTTCCGCCGCTGGAAGGGGCTGGGCGACGCGCTGCTGGTGGCGAGCGGGCTTGCCCTGCTGGCCGGCGCCGGCATCGCCGCCTATCACGTCGGGGTGGAGCAGCATTGGTGGGCCGGCACCTCGTCCTGCGGCGGCTCGGCCCCGGCGAACTCGCTGGAGGCGCTGCGGGCGCAGGTGATGGCGGCGCCGGTCACCCGCTGTGACGAAGTGGCCTGGTCGCTGTTCGGCATTTCCATGGCGGGCTACAACGTGGCGATCTCGCTGGCGCTGGCGGCCTACGCCTTCGTCGCGGCACGCGCCGCCTACATCCGCACCCCGGTGTCGAGGACTGCACTGTGAGCGAAACGAACACTCCGACCACCGCCCGCGCCTCCGCCCGCGCCTCTGCCGGCGCGACGAAGGGCGCGCTGCCCGGCGACCTGCCGCGGCGCCAGCGGCTGGCCCGCATCGTCCGCGTCGACCATGCCGGCGAATATGGCGCCAAGCGCATCTATGAGGGCCAGATCGCCGTCATCGGCAAGGGCCGGCACGGCAAGACCCTGCGCCACATGGCGGAGCAGGAGCTGGTCCATCTGCAATATTTCGAGAAGCAGCTGAACCGGCGCCGCGTGCGGCCGACCCTGTTGCAGCCGCTGTGGCATGTCACCGGCTTCCTGCTGGGTGCCGGCACCGCGATTCTCGGCGAGCGCGCGGCGATGGCCTGCACCGTCGCCGTCGAAGAGGTGATCGAGGAGCATTACGAGGCGCAGCTGAAGCAGCTCGGCCCCGACGAGCAGGAGCTTGCCGACAGCATCCGCAAGTTCCAGGCGGAAGAGGTCGAGCACCGCGACATCGGCCTCGTCAACGAGGCGGAGCTTGCGGCCGGCTATCCGGTGCTGTCGGCGGCGATCAAGGCCGGCACGCGCGCGGTGATCTGGGTGGCGGAACGGGTCTGAGGGACAGTTTTGGGGGGAGGGGGCTTCACGCCCCCGCCTTCGTATGAGCTTTACGCCCCTTCCGCCACCACGCGTTGGTAGGCCGGCAGGGTCAGGAACTCCGTGAAGTCCTCGCGCGCGACCAGATCGCGGAACAGGGCGGCGGCATCGGCATAACGGCCCCCGGCGTAGGCCTCGGCGCCGACACGGTCCTTCCAGGCGGACAGCTCTTCCGCGACGATGCGGTCGACGAGGTCGAGGGTGACGAGCTGACCGTCGTCCAGCATTGTGCCGGTGTGGACCCACTGCCAGACCTGGGTGCGGCTGATCTCCGCGGTGGCGGCGTCCTCCATCAGGTTGAACAGCGGGACGCAGCCCTGGCCGCGCAGCCATGCCTCGATATAGCCGATGCCGACCGCCACGTTGTTGCGCAAGGCCCCTTCGGTCTTCGGCCCGGCGGGGACCGCCAGCAGGTCGGCGGCGGTGACGGTCACGTCGGTGCGCTTGCGGGCGATCTGGTTGGGCGTGGTCATGTAGGCGTCGAACACCTCGCGCGCCACCGGCACCAGACCGGGATGGGCGACCCAGGTGCCGTCATGGCCGTTGGACGCCTCGCGCTCCTTGTCGGCGCGCACGCGGGAGAAGGCGACCTCGTTCGCTTCCAGATTGTCCTTGACCGGAATGAAGGCGGCCATGCCGCCAATGGCCGGCGCGCCGCGGCGGTGGCAGGTCTTGATCGCCAGCTGGCTGTAGGCCGACAGGAAGGGGGCGGCCATCGTCACCTCGGCCCGGTCGGGCATGACGGCGGCGGGATCCTTCCGGAACTTCTTGATGAAGCTGAAGATGTAATCCCAGCGCCCGCAATTCAGGCCGGCGGAATGCTCGCGCAGCTCATACAGGATCTCGTCCATCTCGAAGGCGGCGAGGATGGTCTCGATCAGCACCGTCGCCTTGATCGAGCCGTGGGGCAGGTGGAGATACTCCTCCGCCACCAGGAAGACCTCGCGCCACAGCCGAGCCTCGAAATGGCTTTCCAGCTTGGGCAGGTAGAAATAGGGGCCGCTGCCGCGGGCCAGAAGCTCCTTGGCGTTGTGGAAGACATGCAGGCCGAAGTCGAACAGCGCGCCCGACATCGGCTCGCCTTCCATCAGCACATGGCTCTCGTCCAGATGCCAGCCGCGCGGGCGGATTTTCAGGACGGCGGTCTTGTCGCTGAGGCGGTATTTCTTGCCGCTGGCCGGATCCTCGTGGGAAATGGTCCGGCGCACGGCGTCGCGGATGTTGATCTGCCCCTCGACCAGATTGGTCCAGGTCGGGCAGGTGGCATCCTCGTAATCGGCCATGAAGACCTTGGCGCCGCTGTTCAGCGCGTTGATGACCATCTTGCGGTCGACCGGCCCGGTGATCTCCACCCGGCGGTCGAGCAGGTCGACGGGCAGCGGGCTGATGGTCCAGTCGGCTTCGCGGATGGCGCGGGTTTCCGGCAGGAAGTCCGGCTTGTGGCCCTGGTCGAGCAGCGCCTGCCGCTTGGTCCGCACGTCCAGCAGCCGCAGCCGCTCAGGCCCGAAGCGACCCTCCAGCTCCGCCAGGAAGGCCATCGCCTCCGGCGTCAGGATCTCCTCGAAACCGGGCTTCATCGGACCGCGGATCTCAAGGCTGGGCATGCTGGTGGCCATCGTGCTGCTCCCCTTCCCGTATCGTGACGAACCGCTCTCTCGACGGTTGAGCGACCGGTATAGCACGGTACAGGCGCAAGCCGGGGACGGCCTATGGTCGCAGAGGGGGTGGCGGGATCAGCCCGTGCTTCTTCAGCATGCCGCGAAGCTGGTGGTAGCCGAGCCCCAGCGCCTCGGCGGTCTGGCGCTGGTTGAAACGGTTCCGCTCCAGCGCTTCGCGCAGCTTGGCGCCCTCGAAGGCGCGGACCTGATCGAGGATACCGCCGTCGAAGGTCGGGATGGCGGGCGAAGGCTTGTCCGTGACGGGCGCCGGGGGGTGAGTTGGATCGGGGCGGGCGGTCGGCGCCGCGAACGGGCGCCAGGGCGAATCGAAGGGGTCGAGGATGATGCGGTCCAGCGGCTCGTCGGTCTCGGCGGCGGCGACCGAGCGCTCCACCGCGTTGCGCAGTTCGCGCACGTTGCCGGGCCAGTCATGGGCGCGCAGCCGGTCGAGCGCGGCGGCGGTGAAGCCGGAAAACAGCGGGCGTTGCAGCTCGCGCACCATGCCCAGGGCGAAATGCTCGGCCAGCGGCGGGATGTCCTCGGGCCGGGCGCGCAAGGGCGGCAGCGTCACCACGTCGAAGGCCAGCCGGTCCAGCAGGTCGGCGCGGAAGCGGCCGGCGGCGGCCAGCGCCGGCAGGTCGGCGTTGGTGGCCCCCACCACCCGCACGTCGACGGTGGCGGTCCGTCCGCCGACCCGCTCGATCTCGCCATACTCGACGGCGCGCAGCAGCTTCTCCTGAACGGCGGGGGAGGCGGTGGCGATCTCGTCCAGGAACAGGGTGCCGCCGTCGGCCTGCTCGATCCGGCCGATCTGCCGGCGGGTGGCGCCGGTGAAGGCCCCGGCCTCATGGCCGAACAGCTCCGAATCGAGCAGCGATTCCGGCAGCGCGGCGCAGTTCACCTTGACGAAGGGGCGGTCCCAGCGTTGCGACAGGTAATGCAGGCGGGCGGCGATCAGCTCCTTGCCGGTCCCGCGCTCCCCGATCACCAGCACCGGCCGCTCCAGCGGCGCCACCCGCGAGACATGGGACAGCGTCGCCAGAAAGGCCGGCGATTCGCCGAGCAGGGAGGGGGGAGCGGCTTGCATCGCGTAAGTCTTCACATATTCGCCGATATGGCGATGGTATCGTTGAAATGGCGATATGGCAACCTGGGTGCCGTCATGCTGTTCGGAGCGGAAAATCAAGGCAAGGCAACGGCTTAAGACCATTCCGCCGGAATTGGCACGCCGGTTGCGATAGTGGCGGCATGGCAAGGAGGTCAAGCATGAGCGACTTCAGCGATTTCCGCCGCCGCTACGGTGGCGACCGCTTCAACAGCGCGCAGAGCCGCCCGACGATGCGGCGCGTGCGCAACTATCTCGCCACCCGGCCGGTCGAAAGCTGGCTGTTCTTCTTCGCCGGCATCGTCGCCGGCGCCATCCTCGGCTGATACACGGGACATCCATCATGAGCATCTTTTCGCGCCTGACCGACATCGTGCAGTCGAACCTGAACTCCCTGCTCGACCGCGCCGAGGAGCCGGAGAAGCTGATCCGCCTGATCATCCAGGAAATGGAAGACACGCTGGTCGAGGTCCGCTCCTCCACCGTCAAGATCATCGCGGAGAAGAAGGAGATCGAACGCCGCGTCGCCGACCTCCACCGCGAGCGCGACGAATGGGACCGCAAGGCCGAGGTGGCGCTGACCCGCGACCGCGAGGATCTGGCCAAGGGCGCCCTGATGGCCAAGTCGAAGGTCGCCGAGCAGGCCGACGCGCTGGCCGAACAGCTGGTGCAGGTCGAAGCCGCGCTGTCCAAGGCCAACGAGGACATCGGCCGCCTGCAGGCCAAGCTGACCGACGCCAAGACCCGCGAGAAGGCGCTGGTCGCCCGCACCCAGACGGCCAGCAACCGGGTCAAGGTCCGCACCGTCCTGCATGACGAGCGCATCAACGACGCCCTGTCGCGCTTCGAGCAGGTCGAGCGTAACCTCGACGAGATGGAAGGCCGGGTCGAGGCCTATGACGTCGGCCGCACCAAGAGCCTGACCGAAGAGATCGCGGAACTCGAAGCCTCCCACAAGGTCGAGGAGGATCTGGCCGCGCTGAAGGCCCGCATCGCGGCGCGGCGCAACGGCTGACCGCGATTTGGTGCCGGGGTGGGGCGGTGACGCCCCGCCCACTCCCCTCACGACAATAAGAAGGCCCGACGACCATGGGGTTCCTGGGTTTCGTCCTCGCGGTGCTGTTCATGGTGGTGGTGGCGCCGGTGTGGATCGTCTTCCACTACATCACCAAATGGCGGGCGCAGCGCGGACTCACCGCGCAGGACGAACGGCTGCTGGCCGAGTTGTGGGAGATCTCCAACCGGCTGGAGACCCGCGTCCATGCGCTGGAGCGTGTGCTGGATGCCGAGGCGCCGAACTGGCGCAACAAGGTGTGAGGGGGTGAGTGGGTTAGGTGTCGGCTGGCGATTGCCCCCTCCCTAACCCTCCCCCTCTTCGAGGGAGAGGGGACTGCCGCCGCTTCGGCAGCTACGGTCCGCCGCCAAGCATCCTACCCCCTCCACCGCGATCGGACCGGCCTTTGGCCGGCCGAGGGCGGGGGAGGGATGGGGAGGGGGCAACCGCCGCAGCACCTCCCGCCCAACCCGAAACTCAACGAAAGGAACGAGGCCGCCATGGACCGCAAGTCCTTCTACGACTCGCCGAATCCGCATCGGCTGTATCGCGATCCGCAGCGCGGGGTGCTGGGCGGGGTGTGCACGGGCGTCGCCGATTATTTCGGCGTGCAGCCGATGGTCGTCCGGCTGGCGATGCTGTTCGCCCTGTTCTTCTTCTCGGTGCCGCTGGTGATCGCCTATGTGATCGCGCTGATCGTGCTGCCGGTGCGCCCGGCGCAGCTGTATCGCGATGCCGAGGAGGAGGCGTTCTGGCGCACGGTGTCGACCAAGCCCGACCGGACGCTTGCCGGCCTGACCCAGCGCTTCCGCGACATGGAGAAGCGCATCGTCGGGATGGAGGCCTATGTCGCTTCCAAGGAGTTCGAACTGAACCGCGCGATCCGCGACCTGGACCGCTGATCCTTCCGGGCCATCGCAAGCCGGCCCGAAGCCGGCGCCTGACGGAGCATCGACATGAATCGCTTTTCCCTTTCGGTGCTCCTCGCGCTGGCCATCGCGGCGGTGGGGCAGGCGGGCCTTGCCCATGCCGAAGAACCGGCCATCGGCTTTCAAAGGCTGTCCCTGCCGGCGACGGACCGGCACCGGGCGCTGGAGGTCGCGGTCTGGTATCCGGCGGAGGCGGTGGGTGAGACCACGCCGGTCGGCGACAATCCGGTATTCGCGGGCACGGCGGTCAGGGTCGGCGCGCCGCCGCAGCCGGGCCGGCATGGGCTGGTGGTGGTGTCGCACGGCTATGGCGGCAACTGGACCAACCAGCAATGGCTGGCCGCCGATCTGGTGGCGCAAGGCTATGTCGTCGCCGCACCCAACCATCCCGGTTCGACCAGCCGGGACATGGCGCCGCCGGATGCCGTCATGCTGTGGAAGCGTCCCGGCGACATCAGCCGCGTCATCGACTGGCTGAACAGCGAGCCCCGCTGGTCGGGACTGCTCGTCGCTGGACAGGCAGCGGTGGTCGGGCATTCGCTCGGCGGATGGACCGCCGTAGCCCTGGCCGGTGGGCGTTTCGAACCATCGCGTCTCAAGGCCGCCTGCGATGCCCATCCGCTGATGGCGGCTTGCGGACCGGAAATCGGTGTATTGGGCGACGATGGCCGGCCGTCGCAGGCTTGGGCAAGCCAGCCTCCGGCCGCCCGGACTTGGGACGATGGGCGGATCAAGGCCGTCGTCACGCTCGATCTCGGCTTGTCGCAGGGATTCGATCCGGAAAGCCTGTCCAGGAGCGAAGCCGCGTTCCTGGTCGTCGGGGCCGGCGCCGGCAATCCGAAAATGCCGGTCGAACTGGAATCACGCCATCTGGCCGGCGGTCTGCCGAGCGACCGGACGCGCTATGTCGAAATCGACGATGCCGGTCATTTCAGTTTTCTGGGCGTCTGCAAGGCCGACGCCATCCCGCGGCTGGAGGCCGAGCGGCCGGGCGACGGGGCGATATGCCGGGATCGTGACGGCCGAAACCGTGAGGCCATCCACCGTCAGGTGTCGGCCCTGGTCGTCGGCTTCCTCACGTCAACGATGCCGCCACGGTAGCCGGCGGCCGCGGCCCGGAAGAACACGAACTCGGTGCGCGGATCAGCGACGCTGACGGCGCCGGTCGCGGATGCGGATCGGAATCGGTTTGGGGGTGGGCATCGTGGCGATCAGACCGGCCAACGCCGCAGCCGTCGCCACCGCACCACCGAGCAGAACGAGATCCATCATAGGCCCTCCACCGTCGAGATCCCCGCGTTCACCCACATGGTGAAGCAGATGGGTAGAACATGGTAGCGAAAAGAGATGCTTGCAACATCTCTCCCATTGGGGCGGACCCCAGTAGACATCGTCATCGAACACCTGTCGGCCTGTTCGGGCCTTGATCCAAATCACGGGCTGGGCCGTTATTGGTCGAAGGGACAGGGTGCGGTCTTTTCCAGATCGGCCAGCTGGGCCAGATTGGAAGAACCGGCGCCCTTGTCGACTCACCCGCCCTTTGACGGAGCCCCGCCCCGATGTCCGACAGCAGCCTTCGCCAAGGCGCCCCCCGCAGGCGCAAATCCCTGATCCGCGGCGCCCTGATGCTGAACGGAGCGTCGATGGTGGTGACGGCGCTGCTGTTCGTCCTGCTGCTGTCGCTGGTGGCGCCGCCGCTGGGCGTCAACGCGCCGGGCGCGCGGATGGCGCTGTGGGCGCGGTTGGCGGTCTGGCCGGCGCTGCTGCTGTTCGGCATGGTCGTCGGCGTCATGGCGATGCGCGGGCGCAGCCAGGCCTTCAATCCGGTCGAGGACCCCGAATCGCGCGGCCAGCGCGTCGCCCAGCGGGTGCTGGCCAACAGCGTGGAACAATCCGCCATCTTCCTGCCGGCGCTGGCCGCCCTGGTCGCCACCCTGCCGCAGCCCTCGCTGGCGGCGGCGGTCGTGGCGACCGGGCTGTTCGTGCTGGGGCGGCTGCTGTTCTGGGTGGGCTATCTGGTGCATCCCTTTGCGCGGGCGCCGGGCATGGCGATGACGCTGACCGTCAATCTGATCGTGCTGGGCTGGGCCGTTCTGCTGCAGCTGGGCGGGATGCAGCCGGGCGGTTGACGGCTTTCTCGGCAGGCCTTCTTTCAGGCGGGGGCGCGCTGGCCGGCGCCGCGGTCTTCGCCAGATGCAGCCAGCGGCGGTAGGCCTCGACGCCCACCGGCGCCCGGTGCTTCAGCCCGATGCGGAGGATCTGCGGCAGGGCCAGCAGCACCTTCAGGTCGGTCATCCGCGGTCCGTGGCGCAGGTTCTTCCAGCTGTTGCCGGCCCAGGCGCGCGCCAGCCGCCACGCCAGCAGCGGGGACGGGCAGCGCGCCACCTCGCGGATCAGGTCGTTGCGGTGGTTGTAGAAGCGCTCCATCCCCGGCTTGCGGCCCTTCTCGCTCTTGTCGTGGTAGACCATCACATCCGGCAGGGCGACGACGCGGTAGCCGGCGCCGACCAGCCGCAGGCAGCGGTCCTTCTCCTCCCCCTGGCGGTAGAGTTCCGGCATGTAGAGGCCGACCCGCTCGACAGCGCTGCGCCGCAGCAGATGGCCGCAGCCGACATACCAGGGCACATCGAAGGGCGCCGCCCCCTTGGGGAAATAGACCAGCCCGTCGCGCGTCTCGATGTTGCAGGCGACGGCGGCGACCTCGGGGTTCTGTTCCAGATAGGCGACGCAGCGGGCCAGCCCGTCGGGATCCTCGAACCAGCTGTCGTCGTCGACCGACAGGATGCAGTCGCCGGCGGTGTTCACGAAGCCGAAGTTGCGGGCCAGGATCAACCCGCCATTGTGCGGCTGGCGGACGTAGCGGACGGTGGGAAACTCCGCCCGCATCATCGCGCCGGTGCCGTCGCTGGAACCGTCGTCGATGACGATGATCTCCATCGGCGGGGTGGTCTGGGTCATCAGCCGGGTCAGCGCGATGCGCAGCTCCGGCCCGCGGTTGTAGGTGGCGATGACGGCGCTGACGGTCAGCGTCATGACGGCTCCCTTCGGACAAGATTGGGCGGCGCCACCACCGGACGCAGCGGATCGTCCTCCAGGATTCCCCAGGCCCGCAGCACGCGGGTCAGCGCGATCCACAGCAGGATCGGCAGCAGCGAGAAGAAACCGAACTTCACGATGGTGATGTTGCCGTCGCGGAACCATTGCAGGCACAGCGGCAGGAAGGCGCAGTAGAACAGCACAGCATAGCGGTTGCGGAACCCGTCGGTCCAGAACCAGCGGTGCAGCCGCCCCAGGATCAGCCCGACCACCACCATGGTGACGATCATGCCGATCCAGCCGGCGCTCATCCAGCCGTCGCCCGGCAGCGAGGTGGTCAGGTTGTAGAAGACGCCGTAGTCGTTCAGGTCCACCCATTTCACCGGCGCGCCCACCGGCTTGCCCGGCCACAATATGCGGGGGATCGGTTCGGTGAACAGCTGCAGATACTGGGTGAACCAAGTGTAGGTCGCCGACTGTTTCGGCACCACCCACAGGATGTAGGCGAGGAAGTCGAAGTTCGCCAGATCCTGGCCGGCCAGCGCGTCGATCGCCCGGCCGCCGCCGCTGCCGCCGTTGAACCTCAGCAGGACCGAGGGCGGCGCGTCGCCGGCCAGCACGTCGCGGAAGGCGTCGCGGTTGTTGCCGAGCAGCGTGAACAGCCCCAGCACCGGAACCGCGGCCAGCGCATGCCACAGACGGAACCATTTGGTGCGGGTGCGGTACAGCATCAGCAGCACCAGACCCAGGATGCCCATGATGATCGCCCAGCGGCCCCAGCCCAGATAGGCGCGGTAGGCGACGAAGCCGGCGAAGGGCAGGAAGGACAGCGGGTGGAAGCGGCAGATCCAGATCAGCCCCAGCGTCAGCGGCAGGCCCATCGAATGGGCTTCGGCGATATAGCCGGTGGTGTTGGTGTAGATCGGCTGTCCGGTCAGCGGATCGCGCTCCATCTGCACGTCGCCGGTGCCGTCGAAGCTGGCGCCGCCCTGGCGCTGGATCGCCGAATAGATGGCGAGCGGACCCAGCAGCGCCGCGGTGGTCAGGAAGGCCACGATGTCGACGCGGTCGAAGGCGAAGGACGGCGCCGGTTCCCCGTTCGGGGTCCAGTCGGGGCGGATCATCCCGGCCCAGGCGCAGGCGGCGGCGAAGGCGACCAGCCCGACCGAGCTGACCATCAGGGTCATGACGAATTGCTGTTCGCTGGGCCAGAAGCCCATGAACAGCCACACGTCGTCGAAATTCTGCGTATGGACCAGGATCGGCCGCATGACGAAGACCAGAGCATGGAAGATCAGGTACAGCGTCAGCGGATGGAACATCGATGCGCTGCCGGTGCTGTGGAACACCGCGGTCACCAGCACCAGCACCAGGACCTGCGCGATCAGCGCCATTTCGATCATTGTGGCTTCATTCCAGTGTCTAAGCGTTGGAGAAATTGACATAGCTTGTGACGATCAATAACCGCCAATTTATGCGAACGGAAAAGCGCTCAGGTGGATAGGGTGTGCGTCGATTTAATTAATGCCATAATGACCAATACCACTTTGGTTGTTCTCTGGCGGTGTTGCGCATAAATATTATGATGTTAATGGATTATTTTGACAAATAGGCGGTCTGGAAGTGGAGTTGTTGTTTTTGATCGCTATAGATTTGGATTGGAGAAATGCATGCATGCGAAAGATTTTCTTGAAACCTAAACTTTTCCCTAGCGCCGCTTTTCCTATCTTGACGGCTCCTAGAGGTATGGGTTATAGCAAAAATGCTATATCGCATTCATAAGTTTGGATGCGGCGCACGCACAGAAGGGAGGTGAAAATGCCCACCCCGGCAAAACCATCAATCAATCGCCAGTTTGATATCCGGTTTCTTCCCGGCGATGAGCAAGATGGGTCCGGTCGGGAACTTCTTAATCTCCTTAAATCGTTATCGAGATTTGAGAGGGTCGATGTGTCGTCTCGTGTTGAGGCTCTTTTTTTGAATCTTTCTGCCAAAGGGCCTTACGGCGATCCGTACATGGAGAAGGATGAGACCCGATATTACAAGTACTATTACCAGGGAATTATTATATTTTATTCTGTTTTTGAAAATGTAATTACCGTCTTGCATTCTCGTCGTGTCAGGTGCTCTAGTGAAGAGCGAGAGGGTCAGCGCATTGTTGATCGGAGGCTTATGGGTATCTATTTAGTTAAGTAAATAAAAAACTTCCAATGTCTCACCATGCTAAGAGGAGGTTACCAATGCGCGCTGAATATCTAGGGGAACTCGAAATCAGAATCATTTCCGTTAATATAAACTTAAATTATCAAGCAAAAAAGTGTCCCTTTGCTTAAGAAGGTGGAGGGAGCGATGGCTAAAATAACTAAAATTCAGGGTGGTGGCAATGCGGGTTATGTTGACGAAACTCTCGATAACTTTATATCAGATTTAAGAGAAATATCAGGTATTAATTATGTAAAACACGACCATCATGCAGCTATTGATGCGGCGCGTTTCTGTTATGAAACACGCAAAAAGGCCGGTCTAACTCAGGCGAGGCTTGCTAAAAACATTAGGGTATCTCAATCTGTTATTGCGAGAATAGAAAGTGGTTCGTCAAAAAAAGGGCCAACTCTTGATATGCTTCAGCGCATAGCACGCGGCTGTGGCATGACGTTGGTTCTTAATACTGCTATTTCGCACGAAGCTGCGGCGGAAAAAAGCAGAAAAAGTGACGCGAGGACTTCAGGCGACGGGAATATTGTTTTTCCTACAATATTTTCTCCTAGAAAATAATCGCTTCGCAGAAAAGCCGCGATCCAGTTTTGCGCTGGAAGCGGCTTTTCTGATTCGCAAACATAGGCTCTTGCTGCGATGGCTGCTGCAGCCATACCTAAATAGACACGATGATATCTTGGCCACCTCAACCTTTACGGGGGGACGTTCCGCGGGCAAGCGGGTACGACCGGCCGGTCAGGCTAGGATGAAAAGCCAGCCTATACGTCCCGTCCCGGCCCGGCAGGGGTGCAGAGGGCGTGGCCCCTTCGCACCCGCACACCCCCTTCGCGCTTTTGCCGGTTGCCATGGGCCTGGGTCAGTCTCCCCCTTCGGCGGAAGATCCGTCGCAACGGAGGAGCTTTCTTCATGCCCCGTTCCCACCCTGAGTTCTGGAGCGATCACCGGAGCCACCTCTGGAGCCGCGCAGTCCGCATCCTGGCGATGTGCGCGCTCCTGCTGCCTGCCGCCGGATGGGGACCGGCTGTCGCCGCGGAGACAACGTTCTATGTGTCGCCAACCGGAAACGACCGCTGGTCGGGCCGGCTGCCCCAGCCGTCGGCGGATGGGCGCGACGGCCCCTTCGCCACCCCGGCCCGCGCGTTGGCCGCCGCCAAGGGGGGCGGTCCGGCGACGGTGCGGCTGGGTGGCGGCACCTATCGGCTGACCGCGCCGCTGGTGGTGGACGGCTCGCTGTCGGGGCTGCGGCTGACGGCGGTGGAGGGCGAGCAGCCAGTTCTGTCGGGCGGCGAGGCGGTGGACGGCGCGCGCATGGCGAACGGTCTGCTGTCGGCGCCGCTGGCGCGCGATCCGGGGCTGGACGTCTCCATCGGGGGGCAACGGCTTGATGCCGCGCGCAGCGGCGATTTCGATCCCGGCGATCCGCGCAGCGGTTGGTTCCCGGCCAAGGCGGTGCAGCCCAACGCCAAGAATGCCGGTTCCAAGAGTCCGGGGAGCAAGCGGCAGATGCGGGTTCCGCCGGGCGTGCTGAAGGCCGCTTGGGCCGGGCCGGGGGTGCGGGCGCAGGCGCTGGACCGCGAACGGCTGTCCGACGATCTGCTGGGCGTCGTCTCCGCCGATCCCAACGGGCTGCTGAGCTTCGGCGCCGACGGGCAGTATCCGTACCGCGACGGCTCCACCGTGCGGCTGCTCGGCCATCCCGATTTCCTGACCCGGCCGGGCGAGTTCGCCTGGGACGCCAAAGCCAAACGGTTGCTGGTGAAGCCGCCGACCGGGCTCGACGGCGGGCGGGCGGAGCTGGTGGTGGCGAGGACGGCCACCCTGCTGCGGCTGGACAACGCCCGCAACGTGACGGTCGAGGGGCTGACCTTCACCGACGTGCCCTGGGACGGCAGCGCCGTGCTGGCGAAGGGCGGCAGCGGCCTGCGCATTGCCGGCAACCGCTTCGCCCTGGTCGGCACCGCGGTCACGCTGGACGGCGCCACGCGCAGCGAGGTGTCGGGCAACCGGATGGAGCATCTCGGCCGCTCCGGTATCTTCCTGGCGCCGGGCAGCAGCGACAACCGTGTCCTCGCCAACCGCATCAGCGACGTGGGCGAGGTGCGATTCTTCGGCGGCGGGGTGATGGCGGCGGGCATCCGCAACACGCTGATCGCCCACAACGACATCCGGCGGGCGGCGCGCTACGGCATCTCGGTGAAGAACTGGAACCCGCAGACGGTGAACAGCGACAACGTCATCGAATTCAACCGCATCCGCGACACCGCCCGCCAGACCGCCGATGCGGGCGCCATCGAGATGCTGGGCCGCAGCGGCAACGACACCCGCAGCATCGTCCGCTTCAACGACATCCGCGACACCGGCGGCCTCGCCACCGATGCGCAGGGGCGCTGGCTGGTCCGCTACAAGGGCTTCGGCATCTATCTGGACGACATGACCAGCGGCGTGACGGTGCAGGGCAATTTGCTGGAGAACACCGGCATGGCGGCGATCTTCGTGCATGGCGGCGACAACAACCGGGTGTCGGACAACATCACGATGATGAACGACATGAAGGACCGCTTCCTGCGGCTGGAATGGGTGCCCAGCGCCGGCAGGAACGGCCTGATGCACGGCAACGTCGCCAACGGCAACGTGGTGGCCGCCCCGGCGCCGAAGGAGCAGGTCGTCGTCAGCCTGACCGGCGGCGAATACAAGGTTGAGAACACGCAATTGGAAGCGTCGGTGCCAAGCGCGGGCACGGCCAGCCTCGCCAGGGCTGCCGCCCCACCGGCCCCGAACTCCCCGACCGGGGGGCGCCTGCTGGACCGGTTGCTGGCGATGAAGGAACTGCCGCTCGACCGCGTCGGGCCGGAGGGGATGCGGTAGTAAAAAACCCTCTCCCGCCCCGGGAGAGGGGAGGGGCCCAAGCGAAGCTTGGGAGGGGTGAGGGGTGGGACAAGGATCAGAAATCCATGTCCCACCCCTCACCCTCCCGCCTTCGGCGGGCCCCTCCCTCTCCCGAGGCGGGAGAGGGGATTTTCAGCGTCCAGTCTTTACACCGTCGCCGGACGGGCCAGTGCCGGGGGGATGTCGGTCGGTTCCATCACCGGGACCGCGACCGTCGGGGCCTTCCAGGTCAGGCTGTCGAAGGCGCCGCAATGGCCGCACAGCCCGCCCCAGTTGTGGCTGACCGCCCCGCAGGAGTTGCAGGTCCACACCGGGTCTTCCGGCGCGTTGGCGGCCTTGGCCAGCCAGTCCTTCGCCGCGTCCTCGTCATGGCGCTCGCTGCGGTCCAGCTCAGCCATCAGGCGGAAGGCGCGGCGGGTCGGGCCGATCTCCATGGCGCGGTTCAGGTGCTGGCGCGCCTCGCCCCACAGCTGGGCCTCGATGGCGGCCTGGGCGACAGCGAGATGCGATTCGGCCGAATCCGGGGCCTGACGCACCAGCTTCTGGAACAGGCGGACGCGGGCCAGCGGGTCGTAGCTGGACACCAGGCTGCGGTAGATCTCGGCCAGTTCCGGATGCGGCGACTGGCGCCACGCCCGCTCCACCACCTTGGCGGCCGGCTTCAGACGGTCGGCGGCGATTTGCAGACGAGCCAGACGCACCGCGGCGGGGACGAAGCCCGGCATCATGTCGTGCGCCGCCTGGGCATGCGACAGGGCGGAGTCGGCTCGGCCGCGGCGCTCCGCCTCGAAGCTGCGCTCCAGCAGCAGGACGGCGCGGTGGCGGCGGCCCTCCTCGGTCGGGATGGCCCCGGCCTGGATCGCCTGCTGCAGCGTGCCTTCGGCGGCAGCCCAGTCGCCGGACTGCGCCTCCAGGTCATAGAGCGTGCCGAGCAGCCAGGGCGTGTTGGGCTGCAGTCCGCGCGCCTTGCGGGCGAGGGTCAGAGCCTCCACCCGGTCGCCCGACTTGATCGCCTGGGTCAGCAGCCCGCGCATGCCGAGGAAGGCCGTTTCCGGCCGCTCCAGCATCGCTTGGAAATATTGCTTGGCGGCGCGCTCGTCGCCCTGCAGCTGGGCGGCCTGGGCCGACAGCAGCATGGTCAGCGGCGGCTCGTTCAGCAGCCCGTCGGCCTTGCGCGCCATCTTGCGCGCGGTCGGCGCGTCGCCGGCGGCGATGGCGACCATGCCCTGGGTCAGGGCGCGGTAGCCGCGTTCGCGGCGGCGGGCGCGGCTGTGGCGGCGGATGCGCTGCGGCGTGCGGATCAGCCCGCGGATCAGGCGGTAGCCCAGCGCCGCGATGCCCAGCGCCGCCAGCGTGACCAGCAGGGCGACCCAGAAGGGAGCCTCGATGGCATAGCCCAGCCAATGGACGCTGACGGTGCCGGGACGGTCGGCGAGCCAGATCGCGGCGGCGATGACGACCGCGACCTTCAGAAGGAACCAGAGGGCGCGGATCATTGGGCCGTCCCCTTCCCGCCGGCGGCGGTGGTCATCAGGGCGATGGCGCGGTCGTTCAGCTGGCGGGCGGCCTGATCGGCGGCCAGACGCGCCTTGGCGTCGGTCAGCCACGGGCCGGCGGTCTGCGCAGCCGGACCCTGCAGGGTCGACAGCTCCTCCACCGCCTTGGCCAGATTGCCGGCGGCGAGAGCGGCTTCGGCACGGGCGACGACGGCGTCGGTGGTTGTGCCGACGACCCCGCCGCCTTCACGGCGCACGGTGACCAGGGTGGACAGCTTGCCCACCGCGGAGTCGATCCAGCTGCTGCCCTCGCCGCGGATGTCGGCGCGGACGATCTCGCCGGCCAGCGGCTCGAACCGGTCGGTCAGCTGGGCGCGGGTCGGGATGCCCTTGGCGGCATAGGGCGCAACGGCGTCGAGCGGCTGGGTCACGCCGGCATCGGCGATGTTGAGCGCGCGGACCGCCTGGAGATCCTGCTGGAACGGCTGGCCGCCCGACAGGGAGGAGCGCAGCTGGCCGGCTGCGAGCACCAGCGCCTGGGCGGCGGTGGCGGCGTCCTGGCGCTGAGTCACCGCCTGATTGACGCTGGTGACCTGCTGCTTCAGCGAATCGACCTCGCCGCGCAGCTCCTGCGCCGCCTGGGCGTTGCCGGCGGCGGCGGAGACCTTCTGCTCCAGCGCGGAGATGCGGTCGGCCAGCTCCTTGCGGGCATCGCCGGCATCGGCGCTGGCGGTCGGGCGCTTCTCCAGCGCGTCGATCCGCTGCGTCAGGGCCGCGAGGCCGGCGGTGTCGCCGCCATTGGCGGGTGCGGCGGCCGGGCGCTGCTCCAGCTTGCCGACGCGGTCGACCAGCTGCTGGATCTGGGCGCGGAGCGCCGGGTCGGCCGGGGCGGCGGCGGAAGAGGCGGCGGGGGCGGCCGGCGACGGCCAGCCGGGCAGGGCCGGACCCCACCAGGGCGCCGACAGGGCGGCGGCGCCGACCAGCAGGGCGACCACCGACAGCGCGGTGGCGAAGCCGCTGCCGGAGCGCGGCTCGTCGATATAGGATGGCGTCGGGGCGATGGTCGGACGGGCCGGCTCGGAGTCGCTGCGGGTGTAGCCGGCGCTGCCGGTGGTGCCGGACGGCGTCCAGGTGGAGGCCGTCGTCTTCGGCTCGTCGGAGGCGGTGCCCGGCTTGGTGGTGTCCGACTTCAACGGATCGGCCTTCGCGTCTTCCGCCTTCTCCGTTTCGGACTTCTCAGTTTCCGACTTCGGCGTGTCGGACAGGCTGTCCGTGGCGCCGATGGGCGTGGCCGGCGGAATCAGGGCGTCGGAGGACTGCAGCTCGTTCACCGGGCCGGCGGTGCTTCCCGCGGCCGGCGTGTCGGCGCCGGGGATGGTGTCGGCGGGGGAGGCGGACGGTACCGGATCGACAACCGGATCCACCACCGGAACCGGGTCGGCGGGGGGGATGACGGCGGCCGCAGCCGCGTCGGTCGGCCGGTCTTCGCTGGGGGTGGCGGCGTCCAGGTCGGCGTCGTCCAGCTTGATGCGGTGCTTGGCGGCGGCGGTGCGCAGGTCGGCATGGCGGGCCAGCGGGATCGCGCCGCGCTTCTTCCAGCCCTGCACCGTCGTCACCGGGGTGTCCAGCTTGTGGGCCATGGGGCGGATGCCGCCGAAACGTTCGACGATGCGGTCGACCGCCGCATTGCCGGTGCTGGCGCCGTCGCCGTCACGGTCGGTGCCGGGGCGTTCGGAGCCTGGACGAGAGGTCATGGGCTGTACCTTCGGTTCGCTGTTGTTCGTCTTAACGTCACAGCCCCCTGACCGGTCCCCCTCGTCCCCCGTACGGCTGACGTACCCACCCGGAAGGAAGCCGGGGTGTAAGCCGTACGGCCGGACCGCGCCGGGATTATCCGGCGACCGGCAACAGATCGAGCAGGGCGTCCTGCTCCGGCCTGGCCGCCACCCGTACGCTTCGCCACGGCACCACTCCCCTGTCGCCGTACGCACGGGCAGCCTCCGCGACCGCGGGGCTGAGGCAGAACGAATCGACCGTACGACAACAGTCGACCAACCCCGCCTCGGCCAGCAGCCTAACAAAGGAAACAGCGGTACGGGGAGAGAAAAACAACACGCCGCCGAGTGCCGACGTACGCAAAAATGTCGCGGTATCGTCCGACAGGGTTAGTGCGGGTACAGCATCGTACATCACGCTGCGGCGCAGCGTGAAGCCGGAGCCCCCGAGCAGACCGGCGAGGTCGCCCGCCACCTTGCTTCCCGCCACATGCAGCAGCGTACCGGCGGACGGATCGCGCAAGGCGCGGACCCGGTCGGCCAGCGCGTACACGTCGCCCGACGCGCTGTCGACCTGCCCGAAGCCGGCCGCCCGCGCCGCCCGCGCCGTGGCGTCGCCGACGGCATGTACCGGACGGTCGCGCCGGCTCGTACGTTTGGCGTAGGCGCGTACGCCGTTCGCGCTGGTGAACAGCAGGGCCTGTACGTCGGACAGGTCCGGCTCCGGCCCGTCGAGCCAGACCATCGACAGCATGGGCTCGACCGCGGCGTCGAAGCCGAGCGCCTCCAGCCGCCGGACCAACGGCTCGGCATCCTCCGCCGGACGCGTCACCAGAAGACGCGTACGGCGGGGCGGGGAAGCGGGGTCGGGCTGCTTTCCCGTCATGCGGAAAACTCGGCCGAAGGGAGGGGTCAGTGCGGCGCGGCGGCGAAGAAATCGGGCGGCAGCTGCGCCCGGATCTCGGCCCCGGCATCGGCGCCCAGCGACTCGGCGTCGGCCGCCTTGCCGCGGCGCTCCGCCCGGAAGATGATGCGTCCGTCGGTCGACAGCACCTTGGCGCGCAGATGCAGATCCTCGCCGTCCAGCATCGCCAGCGCGGCGATGGGCGTGCGGCAGGAACCGTCGAGGGCGGACAGCAGCGCGCGTTCCGCCGTGACGCGGACCATGGTCTCCGCACAGTTCAGCGGGGCCAGCAGGGCGCGGGTGGCGTCGTCGGCGCTGCGGATTTCGATGCCGATGGCGCCCTGGGCCACCGCCGGCAGCATGGTTTCCGGTTCCAGCACCGCGGTGATGCGGTCGGTCAGGCCGAGGCGGCGCAGGCCCGCCAGCGCCAGCAGGGTGGCGTCGACCTCGCCGGCGTCCAGCTTGGACAGGCGGGTCTGCACATTGCCGCGCAGCGGGATGACCGTCAGGTCGGGACGCAATTCCAGCACCTGGGCCTGACGGCGCAGCCCGGCGGTGCCGACCACGGCGCCGGCCGGCAGATCGGCCAGTCCGCCGCCGGAGCGGGCGAAGAAGGCGTCGCGCGGGTCCTCGCGCGGCAGCAGGGTGGCGATCTCCAGCCCGTCGGGAAGCTGGGTCGGCACGTCCTTCATCGAATGGACGGCAAGATCGGCGCGGCCGTCGAACAGCGCCTCCTCCAGCTCCTTGGTGAACAGGCCCTTGCCGCCCGCTTCCGCCAGGGTGCGGTCGAGGATGCGGTCGCCGGTGGTCTTGAAGACGACGATCTCGATGGCGCCGGGGGCGGCCAGTTGCGGATGGGCGGCGATCAGGCGGTCGCGGGTTTCGTGGGCCTGCGCCAGCGCCAGCGGGCTGCCGCGCGTCCCGATACGGAGCGGGTGGGTCGTCATAGGGCGTGTTCTAGGGGATCCGCGCAGCTTTGCAAGGATTCGTCTGCCCCTCATACATAAGATTGAGACGGATCAAATTTCACGCGCCCGCCTTTTCGCGCCCGCTTGCGCGCAACTCCATCCTGTACCCGGACGGCCAAGGCGGCTAGTTTGGCGCCATGATCGTTCTTGGAATTGAAACGAGCTGCGACGAGACGGCCGCCGCAATCGTCACCGACGCGCGCGAAATCCGCGCCGACGTCGTGCTGTCGCAGCTGGACGACCACACGCCCTATGGCGGCGTCGTCCCGGAAATCGCCGCCCGCGCCCATCTGGAACATCTGGACGGGCTGATCCGCCGCGCCATGGCGGAGGCCGGGATCGGCTTCGGCGACCTCGATGCGGTGGCGGCCACCGGCGGGCCGGGGCTGATCGGCGGCGTCATCGTCGGCGTGATGACGGCCAAGGCCATCGCCGCGGCGCGCAACCTGCCCTTCGTCGCCGTCAACCATCTGGAAGGCCACGCGCTGACCGCGCGGCTGACCGACGACGTCGCCTTTCCCTATCTGCTGCTGCTGGTGTCCGGTGGCCATTGCCAGCTTCTGGCGGTGGAGGGGGTGGGGCGCTACCGCCGGCTCGGCACCACCATCGACGATGCGGTGGGCGAGGCGTTCGACAAGACCGCCAAGCTGCTGGGGCTGGGCTATCCCGGCGGGCCGCTGGTGGAGAAGGCGGCGGCGCGCGCCACCAACCCGGCGCGCTTCGAACTGCCGCGGCCGATGTTGGGGCGTCCGGGCTGCGACTTTTCCTTCTCCGGGCTGAAGACCGCGGTGCGGCGGCATGTGGAGGAGTTGGGCGGTGTGCTGTCGGAGGCCGACCGCGACGACCTCGCCGCCGCCTTCCAGGCGACGGTGGCGGAGGTGCTGGCCGACCGCTGCGCCCGCGCCATCCGCCGCTTCAAGGAGGACCATCCGCAGGGCGGTGCCCTGGTGGTGGCCGGCGGCGTCGCCGCCAACAAGGCGATCCGCAGCCGGCTGGCGACCCTGGCGGAGAAGCAGCGCATGCCGTTCGTCGCCCCGCCGCTGCGCCTGTGCACCGACAACGCGGCGATGATCGCCTGGGCCGGGATCGAGCGTTTCCGCCTGGGCGAGAGCGACCCGCTGAACTTCGCCCCCCGCCCGCGCTGGCCGCTGGACCCCACCGCGGCGCCGGTGATCGGGCGCGCGGGAGTGGGTGCGGGGGTGAAGGCGTGACAATCTCCCTCTCCCGCCCCGGGAGAGGGCTTTGACCGGAATGGATACGTGGTGAGATGAAGACGATGCCCCCCTCTCCCCTCAACCGCATCGGCGTTGTCGGCGGCGGCGCCTGGGGAACGGCGCTGGCGCTGGCGGCTCTGCGGGCCGGGCGGGAGACGCTGCTGTGGGCGCGCGAGCCGGCGGTGGTGGAGGCGATGAGCCTCCGCCGCGAGAACCGCGATTACCTGCCCGGCGTGCCGCTGCCCGACGCGCTGCGGGTCACCGGCGACCTCGCCGATCTCGGCGGTTGCGACGCGGTGCTGCTGGTGTCGCCGGCCCAGCATGCGCGCAGCGTCACCGCGCGGATGGCGCCGCTGCTGAAGCCGGGCGCGCCGGTGGTCGTCTGCGCCAAGGGGATCGAGTTGGACAGCCACGCGCTGATGAGCGAGGCGGTTGGCGCCGTGCTGCCGGGCGGCAATCCGGTGGCGATCCTGTCCGGCCCGACCTTCGCGGCGGAGGTGGCGCGCGGGCTGCCGACGGCGGTGACGCTGGCCTGCGCCGACGAGGCGCTGGGCACGGCGCTGGTCGCCGCGCTGGGCAGCCGCACCTTCCGGCCTTACCGCTCGGACGACGTCGTCGGCTCGCAGATCGGTGGGGCGGTGAAGAATGTGCTGGCCATCGCCTGCGGCGTGGTCGAGGGGCGGCGGCTGGGCGACAATGCCCGCGCCGCGCTGATCACCCGCGGGTTGGCCGAGATCACCCGGCTGGCGCTGGCGCTCGGCGGCCGGGCGGAGACGCTGATGGGCCTGTCCGGCCTGGGCGACCTGACGCTGACCTGCTCCAGCCTGCAGTCGCGCAACATGTCGCTGGGGGCGGCGCTGGGCGAGGGCAAGGCGCTGGCCGAGATCCTGGCGGTGCGCCGGTCGGTGGCGGAAGGCGTCTATACCGCCGCCGCGGTGGTCGGGCTGGCGGCGAAGCTGGGCGTCGACATGCCGATCTGCAGCGCGGTCGACGCCATCCTGAACCGCGGCGCCGGGCTGGACGAGACCATCGACGGGCTGCTGTCGCGCCCCTTCCGCGGAGAGGGTGTCTAGGAGACGGCTTTCTCCACCCAGCCGGCGGCGCGCACCGAGGGCGCGTGGGTGCGGCTGACCGGCACCAGCAGGCCGTTGGTCAGCCGCAGCGACAGCTTGCCGTCCGGCTTGCGCTCCACCGCCGTCACCGCCGAGGCGGCGACCCAGTAGGAGCGGTGGACCTGCCGGCCGTCGATGCCCGCCAGCTCCGCCACGGCGTCGCGCATCCGCATCAGGATCAGGTCGCTGCCGAGCGCGGTATGGACGCGGACGTAATGGTCCTCCATCTCCAGCGCCAGCAGGTCACGGCCCAGCCTGGGCGGGATGCGGTCGAGGAACGGGGCGGGACGAGGCGTGGCCGGTTCGCCGTCGATGGGAGACGCGGGCGGGGCGGGCGGCCGGTGGCCGACGATGCCATGCTCCCGCAGTTCCAGCCACACCGGCAGGGCCGACACCAGGGTGGTGACGACCAGCACATAGCCGAACAGCTCGGCCAGACCGGCGGGGGTGAAATAATCCTGGCCGCGCAGCATGTTTTCCAGCAGGGCGACCGCCAGGGTCTGCAGGACGCCGACGGTCAGGAAGGCCGCGGCCAGCATCAGCGGCCATGTGCGTTCCAGGTTCGGCAGGACGCGGCGGGCGACCAGCACCACCAGTTCGAACATCGTCCAGCCGGTGGCGATCAGCCCGCCCCAATAGGCGAGCCGCGGCAAAAACCCCATCTCGCGAAATGTGCCGAACGGTCCCAGCAGAGCCAATGCTAGAATGGAGCCCGCCAGCAGCAGCAGGCGCCGGCCATGGCGGGTTGACCGCAACGGCAAGGGGGGAGTGGTGGATGACGCTTCTATGTCGGGTCGCGCGTTGGTCTGCAAGGATGATCGCCCCAGGAACGGTGACAGTGACGCTGCTGGCGCTGGCCGCCGCGGGAACGGCCGCCGCGGGGGAGCTTCGCGCAACCGTCCGCAACGTCAAGCCCAATCAGGGCAAGGTGATGATCGCGCTGTTCGACAGTGCCGAGGCGCAGGCGGCCAAGGCGCCGCGCGCCGGCTATTTCGCCGCGGCGGTGGGGACGGATCTGGTCGCGGTCTTCCCCGATCTGCCGGCCGGGCGCTATGGGCTGATCGCCTTCCAGGATCTGGACAACAACGGGGAACTCGCCACCGGAATGTTCGGCATCCCGGCCGAACCGCACGGTTTCAGCCGCTCCGCCCGCGGCAGCTTCGGCCCGCCGGGATTCGACGATTATGCGGTGCCGGTCGGCGCCTCGGGCGTGGCGACGACGGAGATCAGGCTGGTGGAGTGAGGGAGCCTCACCCCCGCGGACAGCCCTCCTCGCGCCAGAGGGCGAGATAGTCCTCCAGGCCGCGGCCGGGGATTTCGTCGAATCGGCGCTCCAGCGCCATCAGGGTCTCCATGCGGTCGATGCGGAAGCTGCGGAACTCCTCGCGCAGCTCGCACCAGGCGCCCAGCGTCCAGACGCGGCCCCAGAAGAACAGCCCCAACGGCTGGACCGCGCGGGCGGAATGGGTGCCGTCCTCGCGCCGATAGTCGAACAGCACCACGCGCCGGGCGTTGATGGCGCAGCGCAGCACGTCCATCCGCTCGCGCAAGGGCGCGGGGAAGGAGAAGTCGGGAACGAAGACGCGGCTGTCGGCCAACTCGCGCCGCCGCCCCTCCGGCACCACTGCCTCCACCTTCTCCAGCGCGCGGGCGGCGGCATCGGCGAGCGCGCCGCCGACCCAGGCGCGGGCAAGGCGGGCGCCGACCACCAGCGCCTCCACCTCGTCCCGGGTGAACATCAGCGGCGGCAGGTCATAGCCGTCGCGCAGCAGATAGCCGACGCCGGCCTCGCCCTCCACCGGCACGCCGGAGGAGGCGAGGTCGCGCATGTCGCGGTAGACGGTGCGCTCCGACACCTCCAGGCAGCGCGCCAACTCGGCAGCCGTCACCAGCCGCCCCTTGCGGAGATGCTGGACGATCTGGAACAGGCGGTCGGCGCGGCGCATGGAGGCGGCTCAGCTTGGCTGGGTCAGTGCATCGAATAGAGGCCGACCCGGTTGCCCTCGCTGTCGATGAACTGGGCGAAATAGCCGATCTCCGGCGTGATCAGCGTCTTCGGCACGACGATGGTGGCGCCGGCCTGCTCGGCACGGGCCAGCGGGGCGGACAGGTCGTCGCCGCCGTTCAGGTAGACGATGCTGCCGTCAGCGCTGGGCTTGTAGGACTCGTGCTGGATCAGGCAGCCCTTCACCGCTTCGCCGTCGGCCGGGAAGACGGCCATCTTCATGCCGCTGGGGCAGGGCTCCTGATTGAGGGTGACGGCGAAGACGGCCTCGTAGAAGCGGACGGCGCGGGGGAGGTCGGCGGCGGGGATTTCGAACCAGGTGACGACATGCGGGTTGTTCATGGAACCTGCTCCTGACATGTGGGGAGTGGGATGTTCGTGGTTCGTGCCGGCACGCCCCCTTGATAGCACACCCCCTCCTGACAGCGTGATGTCAGGAGCAATCGGCGACCTCAATGAAAATTGCGCCCCCTGGGAAAGGGCGTTGCCGCCGGGGGGGCCTCGCCGGTCAGCTCGGCCAGCCGGTGGGTCAGGTCGATCAGCGATTCCACGCGCAGATGCACCACGCCCTCGTGGTTCTGCACCCGGCCGGTGGCGGCCATCATCCGCGCGGTCATGATCGGGCGGCGGAAGGTCTCGAAGGCGTCGGGCATGACGACGAGGTTGGCGACCCCGGTCTCGTCCTCCAGCGTGATGAAGACGACGCCCTCGGCGCTGCCCGGCCGCTGGCGCACCAGGACGAGGCCGGCGGTGGTCAGGCGTCGGCCGTCGCGCGTCCGGGTCAGCCGCTCCGCCGGGGTGACGCCGGGCAGGCCGTCGCGCAGCAGGGCCAGCGGGTGGGCCTTCAGCGACAGCGACAGGCTGGTGTAGTCCATCGCCACATGCTCCCCCAGCGCCATGGCGGGCAGCGGGGCTTCCGGTTCCTCGGCTATCGGGCCGTCGAGCCGCGCGAACAGCGGCAGCGGCGCATCGCCCAGCGCCCGCACCGCCCACAGCGCCGCCCGCCGGTCGAGCCCGACCGAGCGGAAGGCGTCGGCCTTCGCGAGCTTTTCCAATGCGGCGACCGGCAGGCGGGCGCGCCGCCACAAATCGTAGGGGTCGCGATAGCCGCCGGCGCGGGACAGGACGATGGCGTCGGCGTGCGACTCGGCGAAGCCCTTGATGAGGCGGAGGCCGAGGCGGAGATGGGGTGTGCCCTCTCCCGTCCCGGGAGAGGGAGGGGACCCACGAAGTGGGGAGGGTGAGGGGTGGGGCAAGGAACAGGAACTCCGATTCTCGGATACCCCCTCACCCTTCCCGCCGCTTTGCGGCGGGCCCCTTCCCTCTCCCGGGGCGGGAGAGGGAGCAACCTCCACCGCGCAATCCCAGCCCGACAGGTTCACATCGGGCGGCAGCACCTCCACGCCATGCTCGCGCGCGTCGCGGACGATCTGGGCCGGGGCGTAGAAGCCCATCGGCTGGCTGTTCAGCAGGGCGGCGGCGAAGATGGCGGGGTGGTGGCGCTTGATCCAGGCGGAGACATAGACCAGCAGCGCGAAGCTGGCGGCGTGGCTCTCGGGGAAGCCGTATTCGCCGAAGCCCTCGATCTGCTGGAAACAGCGCTCGGCGAAGGCGGGGTCGCAGCCCCTGGCGGTCATGCCGGCGATGAACTTGTCGTGGAACAGGTGGACCTGTCCCGTCTTGCGGAAGGCGGCCATGGCGCGGCGCAGCCGGTCGGCCTCCTCGGCGCTGAAGCCGGCGCCGACCATGGCGATCTTCATCGCCTGCTCCTGGAACAGCGGCACGCCCAGCGTCTTGCGCAGCACCGGTTCCAGCGCCGGCATCGGATAGGTGATGTCCTCCGCCCCGTTGCGGCGGCGCAGGTAAGGATGGACCATGCCGCCCTGGATCGGGCCGGGGCGGACGATGGCGACCTCGATCACCAGATCGTAGAACTCCCGCGGGCGCAGCCGGGGCAGCATGCTCATCTGCGCGCGGCTTTCGACCTGGAAGACGCCCAGGCTGTCGGCGCGGCAGAGCATCTCGTAGACCGCCGGGTCCTCCTTGGGCAGGCTGTCGAGCGTCCAGCGTTGCCCGTGCACCTGCTCGATCAGGTCGAAGGCCTTGCGCACGCAGGTCAGCATACCCAGCGCCAGGATATCGACCTTCAGGATGCCGAGCGCGTCGATGTCGTCCTTGTCCCACTCGATGGTGGTGCGGTCCTCCATTGCCGCGTTGGCGACCGGGCAGAGGTCGGACAGCGGGCCGCGGGTGATGACGAAGCCGCCGACATGTTGCGACAGGTGGCGGGGGAAGCCCATCAACTCTTGCGCCAGTTCCAGCGTGCGGCGCAGGCGCGGGTCGTCGGGATCGACACCGAGCGAGCGGGCGCGCTCCTCATCCACGCCCTGGCTGCTCCAGCCCCAGATCGAGCCGGTCAGCCGCGCCACCAGATCGGCCGAGAGCCCCATCGCCTTGCCGACCTCGCGCAGCGCGCCGCGGGCGCGGTAACGGATGACGGTGGCGGTCAGGCCGGCGCGGGCGCGGCCGTACTTCTTGTAGATGTATTGGATGACCTCCTCGCGCCGTTCATGCTCGAAATCGACGTCGATGTCCGGCGGCTCGTTGCGGGCGGCGGAGATGAAGCGTTCGAACAGCAGGTCGAAGCGGGCGGGATCGACCGCGGTGATGCCCAGGCAATAGCAGACGGCGGAGTTGGCGGCACTGCCGCGCCCCTGGCAGAGGATGCCCTGGCCCCGCGCGAATCGGACGATGTCGTGGACGGTCAGGAAATAGGGGGCGTAGCGCAGCTCGCCGATCAGGGCCAGTTCATGCTCCAGGGCGGCGCGGACCTTGTCGGGGATGCCGCCGGGGAAGCGGTCGGGCGGATACTTCTCCGCCGCACCCTCCCAGGTCAGCGTCACCAGCGTGTCCTGCGGGTCGCGGCCCTCCGCCACCTCGTCGGGATACTCGTAGCGCAGCTCGTCCAGCGAGAAGCGGCAGGCGTCGGCGATCTCCAGGCTGCGGGCGACGGCGTCGGGGTGGTCGCGGAACAGGCGGACCATCTCGACGGCCGGCTTCAGGTGGCGCTCGGCATTGGCGGACAGCCGCCAGCCGGCCTCGTCGATGGTGGTGTGGTGACGGATGCAGGTCATCACGTCGGCCAGCGCCCGCCGCCCGGCGCCGTGATAGAGCACGTCGTTGGTGGCGACCAGCGGCACCCCCTCCGCCTCGGCCAGCCCGGCCAGCCAGCGCAGCCGCCGGCCGTCGTCGCCCTGGTAGCGGTGGCTCGCCGCCAGATAAAGCTGTCCGCGCGCCAGCCCGCCGCGCCAGGCGCGCAGTTCGCGCAGGAACGACTCGTCGCGCCGGTCGGGCGACAGCAGCAGGAACAGCATGCCCTCGGCATGGGCCAGCACGTCGGCGCGGGCGATGAAGCACTCCCCCTTGGGCGCCCGCATCTTGCCCAGGGTCAGCAGCCGCGACAGCCGGGCATAGGCGGCGCGGTCGGTCGGGTAGGCCAGCAGGCTGTCGGCGTCGGTCAGGTCGAGCCGGCAGCCGATCAGCGCCCGGATGCCCGCCTTCTTCGCCGCCGCATGCATCTGCACCACGCCGGCCAGCGAATTGCGGTCCGTCACCCCCACCGCCACCAGCCCCAGCGCCGCCGCGGTCAGCGCCAGCTCGTCAGGGTGCGACGCCCCCTCCAGAAAGCTGAAGCTGGTGGCGACCTGCAGTTCGGCATAGCGGATCATGGCAAGGCTCCCCGGCGCTGGCGGATGGGTACGCGCGGGGATGATAGTCGGAAAATGGGATTGATGTCATTATTGTGGCGGGGGGGAGGATAGGTGTCGGCTGCGGGTGCCCCCTCCCTAACCCTCCCCCGCTCACGCGGGAGAGGGGACTGCCGCCGCTTCAGCAGTTAGGTCACGTCGGCAAGCGTTCTGCCCCCTCTCCCGCGAAGCGGGGGAGGGATGGGGAGGGGGCACAAGCGCCGACGCCTCACCCCAGATAGGACTCCACGCCCATGACCGTGAAGCCCTTGTTCTCGGGGAGGCGGGAGTGGACCTTCTCGCGGGCCTTCTTCTCGTCCAGCGCCCAGACCAGGAAGCGGCGGCCGCGCTTCCAGCTGTCCAGCGCGGTGGGGGTGAGGTTGGCGTTGACGCGGGCGCCATATTCGATGTTGACCACCCGCAGAAGCCAGCCCTGGTCCTTCTGGGTGCGGCGGTCGTCCAGCACATAGATGCGGCGGTCGGTGGCACCGGCGGACTTCAGGCGCTGTTCCAGATCCTCGCAGGCCATCTCGGCCATCGCCTTGCGGCGGCGGGCGTCGCGCAGGTCGCGGGCCTGCCGCAGCGTGGCGCGGGCGGCCTTCTTGATCCGCTCCACCTGCGCCTGCTTGCGCGAAACGGCGTTGGCGATCCGCTCCTCCGAGGTCTTCAGCCGGCGCATGGCCAGCAGAAGCGATACCGACAGGGAAGCGAGGCCGACCAGACCGGCGAAGATGTAGGGCATGCTGTCCATGGCGGGTCCTTCTCCGGCCGGGGGCTCAGCCGGCCTTGGCGACGGGGGTGTCGGCGGACAGGAACTCCTGCATCCGCGTCACCGCATACCCGAAGGCGGGCGGGTAGCGCCGTTCGATCTCCGTCCGCGCTTCCGCCATCGACCGCGCCCACACCTCGATCGTCTGCGGCTGGGCCCAGGAGGGGTCGATCAGCGCATGCTGGCTCTGCTGGGCGGCGCCGGTGCCGACATATTTGTTCACGACCATCGCGACATAGCAGGGGCTGCCCTGGACCTCCTCGCCGATCAGGCGGACCAGCCGTTCGCCCGATTGCCGCGACTCCTCGATCTGGCGTTCCAGCACCTTGCGGCGGCGCAGAATGTCCTCGACCGCGCCGTCCAGCTCCTTCAGCTCCTGGATGCGGTCGGCACGGCGGGCTTCGAGCTTCGTCTCCAGCTTGGCGCGGCGGGCGATGACGTTGCGCACCCCCTCCGTTCCGTGGCGGCGTTCGATCGCGCGTTCGCCGAGCACGATGACGAGCTTGCCGATGCCGAACCCCAGGCCCGCCAGTCCGAAGGCGGAGATGAGCGCGTTGCCGTAGTCCTGCCACATGTGCTGAACCCCTGATCGGGAGCACCATCCGGATGGATGTCTCCAACGATAGGAGTAACGCCTAGTTTCCTGCCGTTCAATCATTGCGCTGTAACGATATTTCACATGAAACACGCCGTCGCCGGGATCGTAGCGGCTACCCCGTCGCGCGCTCCACCCGGTTGCGGCCGGCCTGCTTGGCGGTGTGGAGCGCTCCCTCGGCGCGGTGCAGGGTCTGTTCGACGCCGGGCTCGCCGGGCAGCCAGTGGGCGATCCCGATGCTGGCGGTGACGGATATGGCGCGGCCGTCCACGACGATCGGGCTGCCGGCCAGGGCGGCGCGCACCCGCTCCGCCACCACGGCGGCACCGGCGGCGTCGGTCTCCGGCAGCAGGACGACGAACTCCGCCCCGCCGGACCGGGCGACATGGTCGGAGATGCGCAGCGCCGCCCGCATCCGCTTCACCACCGCGCGCAGCACCGCGTCGCCGGCGGAGTCGCCATGGGCGTCGTTGACCGCCTTGAACCGGTCGAGGTCGAGCAGGAAGACCGTCAGCGGCCGGCCATAGCGCCGCGCCCGCGCCAGTTCCGCCGCCGCCAGTTCCAGGAAGCGGCGGCGGTTCCACACGCCGGTCAGCGGGTCCAGCACCGCCAGCCGGTTCAGGCGGACGGTCGCCTCCTCCAGCGCGCGGCTGCGTTCGGCAAGCTGCAGTTCCAGCGTCTCGATGGCGGCATAGGCGCGCAGCGCCGTCACCACGCTGGTGAACAGCCGGCGGGCGGTCAGCTCCGTCTTCGCGGTATAGCCGTCGATCTCATAGGCGAGGACGAGTTCCTCCTCCGGGACCTGGGCGGGCTGGCCGGTGCGCAGGACGATGCGGACGGCCCGGTTGCCCAAATCCTCCCGGATGGTGCGGACCAGCTGTAGCCCCGCATCCTCCGTCTCCATCACCACGTCGAGCAGGATGACCGCGATGCCGGGCGTGTCGCGCAGGATCCGCTCCGCCTCCGCGGCGCTGGTGCAGTCCAGCAGGCGAACGGGACGGTCGCGGAAGCGCAGGCGGGCCAGCGCCAGCCGGGTGACGGCATGCACCTCCGGCTCGTCATCGGCGACCAGCACCAGCCAGGGCGGGGACTGAGGGTCCGGGGCATCGGAGTCGGGTCGTCCCGGAAGCGGTGCTGCGGGGGAGTCGTCCGAGGCGAACAGGAAATCGTTGGACATGGCTGCCGGCTCGGAGCTCCGCGCGGTACACGTATGAATTGAAGCACGTCGGCGCGGGGGATGCAACGGCGCCGAGTGCCGCGTTCCGCCGCATGGGAGCGGGCTGCCGAAAGGGCGAAAATGGCGGAGGATCGGACTGGCCGGTGGCGTGTTTCGCCATTCGGTGCTTGCGCGGCCACCGCAAGCCACCTTAGGCATGGCAGTGCGTATGCCAACGATCGTCGGACGGGCGGACGCGGTGAAACGGGACAGGAGCGGACCGGGTTATGGAAGCAGGCATGGACGGGCGGGAGCATGCGGCGAAGCTGCGCGCGCTCGCGCTGGGGGCGCTGGGTGTCGTCTATGGCGACATCGGCACCAGCCCGCTCTACACGCTGCGCGAATGCCTGACCGAGGGCGGCGGCTTTCCGCTGGTGCCGGAGGTCATCCTGGGCGTGCTGTCGCTGATCTTCTGGGCGCTGATCATTACGGTGACGGTGAAGTACGTCGTCTTCGTCATGCGCGCCGACAACCAGGGGGAGGGCGGCATCCTGGCGCTGACCGCGCTGGCGCTGCGCGGCATGCGGCCGGGGCACCGGCGCACCGGCGTCGTCATGGCCATCGGCGTGATGGGCGCCTCGCTGTTCTACGGCGACAGCCTGATCACTCCCGCCATCTCGGTGCTGAGCGCGGTGGAGGGGCTGCATGTCGTCGCCCCCGCCCTGGACGACTACGTCATCCCCATCACCCTGACCATCCTGGTCGGGCTGTTCGTGCTGCAGCGATTCGGGACGGAGAAGGTCGGCCGGCTGTTCGGGCCGGTGATGCTGGTCTGGTTCATCACGCTGGCGGCGCTGGGGCTGTGGCAGATCGTCCGCAATCCCGTCGTGCTGGGGGCGGTATGGCCGGGGCATGCCGTGGAGATGCTGTTCAACCACGGCTGGCACGGCTTTCTGCTGCTGGGTGCCGTGGTTCTGGCGGTGACGGGGGCCGAGGCGCTCTATGCCGACATGGGCCATTTCGGCCGCAAGCCGATCCGCGGCGCCTGGTACACCATCGTGCTGCCGTCGCTTCTGCTGTGCTATTTCGGCCAGGGCGCCCTGTTGCTGCACGAACCGGACGCCATCGAGAATCCCTTCTTCCATCTGGCGCCGGACTGGGCGCAGGTGCCGCTGCTGCTGCTGGCGACCGCGGCGACCATCATCGCCGGTCAGGCGGTGATCTCCGGCGCCTATTCGGTGACGCTGCAGGCGATGCATCTGCGCTATCTGCCGCGGATGGAGGTGATGCACACCTCGGAGCATGAGAAGGGCCAGATCTACATGCCGCAGCTGAACTGGCTGCTGCTGGCCGGCGTTCTCCTGCTGGTGCTGACCTTCCAGACCTCCAGCAACCTCGCCGCCGCCTATGGCATCGCGGTGACCGGCACGATGGTGGCGACCACGCTGCTGGCCTACAAGGTCGCGCGCTCGCTCGGCCGCTGGAAGCTGTGGCAGGCGGTGCTGGCGCTGGCGGTGTTCCTGACCGTCGACATGGCGCTGTTCCTGGCCAACCTGGTCAAGGTGGAGGAGGGCGGCTGGTTCCCGCTGGTGGTCGGCGCGGCCGTCTTCCTGCTGATGGCGACCTGGCGGCGCGGGCGCGAGGTGGTGCGCAAGCGGCTGGCCGAGGATGCGCTGCCCTTCGACCTGCTGGTGGAGCGGCTGAAGGGCGGCTCGGTGCAGCGGGTTCCGGGCACCGCCGTGTTCCTGACCGGCAACCCGCGCGGCCTGCCGCCGGGGCTGCTGCACAGCCTGAAGCACTACAAGGTGCTGCACCAGCGGGTCGTGCTGCTGACCGTCGACATCGAGGACGTGCCCCATGTGCCGGACGAGCAGCGCTTCGAGTTGAAGGCCCTGTCCGCCGGATTCTTCCGCCTGATCGTCCATTTCGGCTTCAAGGACGAGCCGGACATCCCGCAGGCGCTGGAGACCAAGCGGATTCCAGGATTGCCGTTCGAGCCGATGGAAACCACCTATTTCGTCAGCCGCGAGACGCTGATCCGCAGCCACGGCAAGCTCGGCCTGCCGCGCTGGCAGGAACCGCTGTTCATCTTCCTGTCCAAGCTGTCGACCAGCGCGTCGGAATATTTCTGCATCCCGCCCAACCGGGTGGTCGAGCTGGGCATGCAGCTGGAGATTTAGGGCGGATTCAGCCCGGCAGAGTCTGCCGCGCCATGCCGCCGGGACGGCGGGCGGGGGCAGTTTCTGCCGCCCCCGCCCGAAGGCCGTTCACCTTACCGAACGCCCATCACCAGACGCCCATCACCAGACGATGGACACCGGCGGCTTGTAGGCGGACGCGGCGAACATCTGCCGCACCGCCAGCTCCAGCTTGATCTGTGCCTCCGACTTCTTGACGAAGGACAGGTCGATGTCGCCCAAGGGCTTCACCACGCAGCCGGAGCGGCTGAGACTGCGCAGCGCCGCCTGGGACGCCTGCTGTTTTGCCTCGGGAATGGCGGTGACGGTGGCCGATCCCTCCGGCGGCCGGACGACGTAGAGGTCGAATTTCGGCATGGGCACTCTCCGTTCTGACGAAACGTCGGGTGCCCCATCGCAAGCGCCGGGCCAACTTCTACGATGAGGTCAGCGCCGCACCATCGGCGCCAGATCCTTGCGGATGCCGGCGTCGAGCCGGGCGTTCAGGTCGTCCATCATCCGGCGGGTGATCTCCAGGAAGGTCGCCTCGCGGTCGGCCAGCGAGATGTTCTCCGCCACGGTGGTGGAATGGGTAACGGTGGAGCGGGTCACGCCGCGGAAGCCGCCATTGCCGGTGTCCGGCACCTCGCCGGCGATCTCCACCTCGATCCGGCCGTCATAGCGCTGGGCCTGATCGTTGCTGAAATAGCCGGTGATGCCCTTCTTGGTGGGCAGCGCCACCTCGACGATGCTGGCGTCGCGGATGGTGACGCGCACGCGTCCAGTCCCGCCGGCGGCTTGCAGCCGCTCCGCCGCCCAGCGCCGCACCGCCTCGGCCGGCGGCACCGCGGAGCGTCCCTCCACATGCTTGGCCCCCATCGGGCGGTAGGCGTCGACCACGTCGATGCTGCCGGCATTCAGCACGATCGGCCCGAAATTGGAGAAATCGACGGGCCGCGGCGCCGGCCGCGGCGGCGTGCTCTGGCAGGCGGCAAGCAGGAGGGTGGCCGTTCCGGCGGCAAGGACAAGGCGGCGCGACAGCATGGGGGCTCCGGGTGAGGGAGGGTGGTTGGACGATTGCGGCGGCACTATAGCCGGCAAGGCGGAGGGGTGCATCACGCCCATTCCGGTGAAGGCCTTCCGGACTGCTTCAGCCGTCCGGGAGGTCGCCGAGCATAACCGGCAGGTCGCGGGCACCGTGAAGGATGCGGACGATCAACGGCGGCCGGCGCTCGGCATTGTAGACGACGATATAGGGGAAGCCGGTCAGGCTGATGAAGCGGTAGGGCGGGGCGGCCAAGTCCGGGCGCTGCGTTCCGACCAGGGTATGGGTGCCGATGCGCTGTGCCGTCCGGGCGAGGGTATCGCGCAAGGCGCGGGCGGCGCCGGGATTGTCCTGGGCGATCCAGCGGATTGCCGACAGCAAATCGCGCCGCGCCGCCGGCGACAGCAGTGCTGTGGTCATCGGCTGCGGGAGTCGGTGTGGGATGCGATGCTGGAGTCGATGATCGCGTCGGCTTCGGCCAGGACATCGTCGATGGCCACGCTGCCGTCACGGTCGGCTTCGGCCTCGGCCTGGAGCAGCATGGCGTTGAAGGTCCGCCGCCGCTCCTCGGCCTCCTGCAGCAGACGCAGGCCGGAGCGGACCACTTCGCTCACATTGTTGTAACGCCCGCCTTCGACACAGTCGCGGGCGAACCGCTCCAACTCCGGGGTGAGATGCACGTTGGTCGCCATCGCCGCCGTCCCCATCAAGATCGTATGTCAAGCTTTGACATAGAGTATGGGTGAGGCCGGCGGGGAGCGCAAGCGGACGGCCGGCGCCCTTCGGCACCGGCCGCCAACACACTGCTTACGCGCCATACACGCGGTCGAGATCCGCGTCGGTGAAGTGGTAGTCGGTCGAGCAGAACTGGCAGGTCACCTCGACCCGGCCGTCGTCGATCTTCAATTCCTGCACCTCTTCGCGGGGCAGGCTGCGCAGCATGGTCTCCACCCGCTCGCGCGAGCAGCGGCAGCCGAAGCGCAGCGCATGGCCCTCATAGATCCGCACGCCGTCCTCGTGGAACAGGCGGTAGAGCAGGTCGGACGCGGCGAGATCGGTCGACAGCAGCTCGTCGCCGGTGACGCTGGCCATCAGCACCATGGCGCGGCGCCAATCGTCTTCCTTGTCGGACGCGACCAGACCCTGTTCCTGCGGCAGGCGCTGGATCATGATGCCGCCGGTGCGCCACTGGCCGGGCGTGCCGTCCGGCTTCACCTCGCGGTCGACCGAGACGGTCAGGCCGGTGTCGATCTGCTCGGACTGGCGGAAGTAATGCTGGACGCAGTCGGTCAGCGTCTTGCCGTACAGCTCGACGATGCCCTGGTAGCGGTCGGTGTCCTGACCCTGGTCCACCGTGAAGGCGATGTAGCCCTTGCCGAGCAGCGCCGCGGCCGGGGCGATCTCGACGTCCCGCTCGGCCTTGGCCAGCGCTTCCGGATCGAACTGGGCATAGGCGCGCACGTCGCCGACCGAGGTGACGTCGGCCACCATCAGGCGGATCGGCCCGTCGCCCTTGGTCTGCAGGGTGAAGATGCCCTCGTATTTCAGCATGCTGGCGAGCAGCACGGCCAGCGTCGCCGTCTCCGCCAGGAAGCGGGCGACGGTGGGCGGATAGTCGTGGCGGGTCAGGATCTCGTCGATTGCCGGCCCCAGCTTGATGGTGCGGCCGCGCAGGCGCGACGCCTCGATCTGGAACGGCAGGACGAAATCATCGGTGAGCGGGCGGACGGACGGATCGTCCATAGGGCGGATTCCTTAAGACAGAGACCGGCAATACAGGCGTAGGGCGCAAGATCGGGGCGGGCGGGGGCCGAATCAAGGCCGGCAGGGCACCCATGCATGGGGTGGCCTGTGGGCGTAGCGGTGCTTTGCCCCCTCCCCGACCCTCCCCCGCTTTGCGGGAGAGGGAGTGAGCGTCAGAGCGGCGGAGTTCCCTCTCCCGCGATCGGACCGGCCTTTGGCCGGCCGAGGGCGGGGGAGGGTTAGGGAGGGGGCATTGGCGAGCGAGCAAAAGCTCCCTCAGTCCAGCACGCCCATGCACCAGCCGAGGATGGCCTTCTGGGCGTGCAGGCGGTTTTCCGCCTCGTCCCAGACCACCGAATGGCGGCCGTCGATCACGCCGTCGGTCACTTCCTCGTTCCGGTGGGCCGGCAGGCAGTGCATGAACAGCGCATCCGGGTGGGCGTGCGCCATCAGCGCCTCGTTCACCTGATAGGGGGCGAGGATCGCCGCGCGCTCGTCCACGTCGGTGTTGTGCATGGAGGCCCAGGCGTCGGTGATGACGCACTCCACCCCGCGCACCGCCTCTTCCGGCGATTCGGTGACGACCAGACGGCCGGTGCCCTCGCGCTCCGCCCAGGCCAGCAGCTCCGGCGACGGGCCGTAGACGGTGGGGCAGGCCAGACGCATCTCGAAGCCGAAGCGGACGGCGGCATGCGCCCAGCTGACCGCGACGTTGTTGCAGTCGCCGATCCAGGCGACGGTCCGGCCGTTGATCGGACCGCGATGCTCCTCGAAGGTCATCAGGTCGGCCATGATCTGGCAGGGGTGGGTCTGGTCGGTCAGGCCGTTGATGATCGGGATGCTGGCATGGGTGGCCAGTTCATGCACCCGTTCCTCGCCGGTGGTGCGGACCATCACCGCGTCGACGAAGCGCGACAGCACGCGGGCGGTGTCGCCGATGGTCTCGCCGCGGCCAAGCTGCATGTCGTCGGGCTTCAGCACCACGACGTTGCCGCCGAACTGCTGCATGCCGACCTCGAACGACACGCGGGTGCGGGTCGAGGGCTTCTCGAAGATCAGGGCCAGCGAGCGGCCGGCCAGCAGGGTGGAATGGGCCAGCCGGTCCTTCTTCAGGTCGGCCTTGATGCGCACGGCATGGTCGAGCAGGCGGCGCAGCGTGGCGCCGTCCAGCCGGTCGATGTCGAGAAAATGCCGAACGCCAGTATTGGCGCTGTTGTTGTCGCCGCTCATCCCACGCACTCCTGCGCCGTCCGGTCGAGAATCCCGACGGCCTCATTCACTTCGGCTTCGCCGATGTTCAGGGGCGGCAGCAGCCGCACCACATTGTCGCCGGCCGGGACCGACAGCAGGCCGTTGGCGCGCAGCTTCGCCACCACATCGCCCACCGGCTGGCCAAGCTTCAGGCCCAGCATCAGGCCCTGGCCGCGCAGTTCCAGGAACAGCGACGGATGCTTGGCGATCAGCTCTTCCAGGCGGCCGCGCATATAGGCCGAGGTCTTCTGAACCTCGTCCAGGAAGCCCGGTGCCAGCATGACGTCCAGCACGGCGTTGCCGACGGCGGTCGCCAGCGGGTTGCCGCCATAGGTGGAGCCATGGGTGCCGGCGGTCATGCCCGACGCCGCACGCTCCGTCGCCAGACAGGCGCCGAGCGGGAAGCCGCCGCCGATGCCCTTGGCGACGCACATGACGTCCGGCGTGATGCCGGCCCATTCATGGGCGAACAGCTTGCCGGTACGGCCCATGCCGCACTGGATCTCGTCCAGGAACAGCAGCAGGCCATGCTCGTCGCACAGCGCGCGCAAGCCGCGCAGGAACTCCACCGAACCGGCGCGGATGCCGCCCTCGCCCTGGATCGGCTCGACGCAGATGCCGCCGGTGGCGGGCGTGATCGCGGCGCGCACGGCGTCAAGGTCGCCGAAGGGCACCTGGTCGAAGCCGTCCAGCAGCGGGTCGAAGCCGTGGATCAGCTTCTCCTGCTTGGCGGCCGAGATGGCGCCCAGCGTGCGGCCGTGGAAGGCCTGCTCGAAGGTGATGATGCGGTTCTTCTGCGGGTTGCCGGAATCATAATGGTACTTGCGGACGGTCTTGGCGCCGCATTCCCACGCTTCCGCGCCGGAATTCGTGAAGAAAACCGTGTCGGCGAAGGTCGCCTCGGTCAGGCGCTTGCCAAGGCTCTCCTGCCCGGCGACCCGGAACAGGTTGGAGGTGTGCCACAGCTTGTTCGCCTGCTCGGTCAGCTTTTCCACCAGATAGGGATGCGCGTGACCCAGGGCGTTCACCGCGACGCCGGCGGCGAAGTCGAGGAATCGTCGCCCGTCGGTCGCGTAGAGATACGGACCTTGACCACGCTCGAACACGATGTCGGCGCGGGCGTATGTGGGCATAACGACGGGGATCACGGCCTTGGTCTCCCAAAATGGAAAATCCGGCGGCCAAGGCTGGCCGCCGGGAACGGCAAATATCCGGAGATCGATGGGTTCTGTCAACGGACAGGTCGGAAAAGGCGCAAGGGTCGCGGAAACTTCACGCCTTCAGCTTGTAACCGGTCTTGAACATGCGCCAGGCAAGCCACCACAGCCCGGCATTCACCCCCAGCATCACGATCACGCCCAGCCAGCGCGACCCGTCCGACGTGCCGATGAAGCCATAGCGGAAGCCGTCGATCATGTAGAAGAACGGGTCGAAATGGGCGATCCACCAGAAGAAGGGCGGCAGGGTTTCGACCGAATAAAAGGTGCCGGACAGGAAGGACAGCGGCGTCACCACGAAATTGGTCACCGCCGCGATGTTGTCGAACTTTTCCGACCAGACGCCGCCGACCAGACCCAGCAGCGACAGCAGCATCGACGCCATCACCGCATGGAACAGCACGAAGCCCGGATGCGGCATCTGCATCGGGATCACCGCCCAGATGGCGAGGCCCGTCACCAGACCGACCACGATGCCGCGGGTGATGCCGCCGAAGACGAAGCCGCTGACCAGTTCCATCGGCGACAGCGGCGGCATCAGGATGTCGACGATGTTGCCCTGGACCTTGGCGATCACGATGGAGGAGGAGGTGTTGGCGAAGGCGTTCTGCACCATCGCCATCATGATCAGGCCGGGCGCCAGGAATTGCAGATAGGGCGTCTCGCCCACCATCCGCACGGCGGAACCGAGCGACAGGGCGAACACCGCATAAAAGAGCAGGGTCGTCACCACCGGCGCCCAGACGGTCTGCTGGTGCACCTTGACGAAGCGCCGTACCTCGCGTGCGTACAGCGTCCACAGGCCGATCCAGTTGACGGAACCGACATTGCGCGGCATGGGAGGAAGGGGAAGGGTCATCGCGTCACGATCTGCCTTTTGGGTAGCGGCGCCGGCAAGGCCACAGACTGCCGAGAAGGTCACGGACTGTACTGGCGGCCCGCCCATCCGGCAACCGCCGCCGCCGAAGGGACTGCCATGAACACCGACGACAAGCGCCCGTCTTCGCCGGCCCGCAAGCCGCCCAAGCGCGTCACGCCGCAGTATCTGGAGAACGCGGCGCTGCATTACCTGGAACGCTTCGCCAGCTCGACGGCCAACCTGCGCCGGGTGCTGATGCGCAAGGTCGACCTGTCGGCCAAGGCACACGGCACCGACCGCGAGGAGGGCGCCCGCTGGGTCGACGAGCTGCTCGCCCGCTATGTCCGCAGCGGCCTGCTGAACGACGAGACCTATGCCCGCATGCGGACCGAAAGCCTGCACCGCCGCGGCGCCTCCACCCGGCTGATCGCGCAGAAGCTGGCCGGCAAGGGCATCGGCCGCGACGAGGCCGACAAGGCGCTGGACAGCCTGCGCGAGGATGTCGGGCCGGATCTGGACCTGACGGCGGCGCTGGCGCTGGCGAAGCGGCGGCGGCTGGGTCCCTACCGGCGGCCGGAGCAGCGCGCGGCGCACCGAGAGAAGGACATGGCGGCGCTGGGACGGGCGGGCTTCGGGTATGAGATCGCCCGGCGGGTGGTGGATGCGGAGGATCCGGAGGAGCTGGTGGGGGAGTAAAAGTTAGACCCCCACCTATCCTCCCCCGCTCTCAGCGGACCTATGGTCCGCCTGCCGCGTCAGCACAAAGCGTAGCTTTGTGCGAGAGCTGGGCGGGGGAGGGACTACCGCCACTCTCCCGCACAAGCACTAGCTCCCTCTCCCGCCCAGCGGGGGAGGGTTGGGGTGGGGGTCTAACGCTGCACACCCTCAACCACCCAACCCCAGAAACGACGAAACGCGCGGCACCCTTTCGGATGTCGCGCGCCGCTCTCTTACCGGGAGTCGGAATCGTCCTGTACGCGTCCTAATTCTCGTTGGCGGAGCGGCAAGCGCCCCGCCTCAGCACACCAAACGCGCCCCAGAATCCGGGGAAGCGATCAGGCCGCGGCCTGCTGCTTCTCCTGCGCCTTGGAGATCCGGCGCTTGATGCGACGGGCATCCAGGCTCAGCACGGCGTCCTTCGCGTCGAGCAGGAAGGCGTCGAGGCCGCCCTTGTGCTCGATCGAGCGGATCGCGTTCACCGAGAGGCGCAGACGCACCAGCTGCCCCAGGCTGTCGCTGAGCAGCGACGTTTCCTGGAGGTTCGGCTGGAAGCGGCGGCGATTCTTGTTGTTGGCGTGGCTGACGTTGTTGCCAAACTGCGTGCCCTTGCCGGTCACGGAGCACCGACGTGCCATCGGACTGATCCTTTACTTTAGCAAATGAAACCCGGTAACGGACGGCCTGCCGCCCGAAGGAGGCCGCTATATAGTCGAACAAAAGCGCCGTCGTCAAGCCGGGATCCGCGATGAACCCATCAAAACCTGAGTCGTCGCGGGACTGTGGAGAGTCGAAGCGCGGCGGCCTCTTCGATCTGGCGAAGAGACGCGCCGCGCCCGGTGCTTACTCTAAATGCCTTGTCCTGACGGGTGTCAGTTCACGGCGGTGGAGGTCTTCGACGCCGGCTTGGCGGCGCGGCGCGGCGCCGGCTTGGCCGCGGCCTTCGTCTCGGCAACGACGGGGGAGGCAACGACGGGCGCGGCCGGGGCCGGAGCAGCCTTCTCGGCCTCCACCGTCTCGACCAGCGTCTCGACCGGAACCTCGACCGGCGCGGCGGCGGCGGTGGCGGCGACCGGGGCGGTTTCCGCGGCCTGCACCGGGGCGGGCGCCGGAGCTTCCACGACCGGGGCCGGAGCGGGCTCCTCGACCTTGGCCTCTACCTTCGCTTCAACCTTGGGAGCCTCGGCCTTCGGGGCCGGAGCTGCAACCGGGGCAGCCTCGGCGGCCGGCGCCGGCAGGGTGGTGATCTCGGCGGCGATCTTGGTGGAAACGTCCAGGAAGCCCTGAACGCTCTCGGTCACGCGGGCCTGGGTGGTGGACAGCCAATCACGCTGCAGCGCGGCCAGATCGGCCGGGGTGCGGGCCTTGCCCAGCCCGGCGGCCAGACGGCCGGCATCGTTGACCGAGGCGGTCACGCCGTCGAACCAGCGGCGGTAGCCGTCCTGGACCAGGGTGGCGACTCGCGCGGATTTGGCGGCAGTGGTGGCGGCAGCGGTCTGGGCGTTGGTCTTGAACAGGGTCAGGACGGCGGCGGGGGTCGGCTGAGCGGTCATGGCGTTGTCTCCCGTAGAAAAGGCACATTGGCGGAAACGGAAAGGCCGCTCCGGCGTAACCCCAGGAGACCGCGGGCACCCCGGCCCAAGCGACGGACGCAAATCGACACAGTCGAATCGGCGCATGTCGCCCCTTTCCCGCCCGACACAGAATAGCCCTACGGGTGGTGCGGCGCAACGGAATTGTTGCGGTGCAACATAAGCTGATCGGGTTATGCGCCGCCTGTTTGGTCGAGGAAGCGCCCCAGGAGAGTGTGGGCCGCCGCCGCCGGGATGGTCGTGCCGGCGGTCACCTCCGCTTCGAGTCGCGCCAGATCGGCCCGCACGGCGGGGTGGGCGCGGAAGCGGTCGATCAACGTCTCGCGGATCTCGCTCCACAGCCAGGCGCGCGCCTGTTCGGCCCGGCGGGTGGCGCGGGCGCCGTTGGCTTCGGTCAGGGCCTTGTGCTCGCCGATGGTGTCCCACACGGTGTCGATGCCGATTTTCTGTACGGCGGAGCAGCTGAGCACCGGCACCCGCCAGTCGCCATGGCGCAGCAGGGCCAGCGCGTGGCGGTAGTCGGCGACGGTGTGGCGTGCGGTGGCGGCGAGGTCGCCGTCGGCCTTGTTGACGACGACGAGGTCGGCCAGCTCGACAATGCCCTTCTTGATGCCCTGCAGCTCGTCGCCGCCGGCCGGCAGCAGCAGCAGCATGAACAGGTCGACCATGTCGGCGACCGCGGTCTCCGACTGGCCGACGCCGACCGTCTCCACCACGATCACGTCGAAGCCGGCGGCCTCGCAGATCAGCATCGCTTCGCGCGTGCGGCGGGCCACGCCGCCCAGCGTCGTCCCGGCGGGGGAGGGGCGGATGAAGGCATTGGCCTCGCGCGACAGGTCGACCATGCGGGTCTTGTCGCCCAGGATCGAGCCGCCGGTGCGCTGCGACGACGGATCGACCGCCAGCACCGCGACCTTGTGCCCCAGTCCGATGACATGCAGCCCGAACGCCTCGATGAAGGTCGATTTCCCCACTCCCGGCACGCCGGAGATGCCGAGTCGCACCGAGTTGCCGGTATAGGGAAGCAGCGCCGCCAGCAGCGCGTCGGCGGTGGCGCGATGGTCGGCGCGCGTCGATTCGATCAGCGTGATCGCCCGCGCCAGCGCCCGCCGGTCGCCCGACCGGACAGCTTCGGCGAGGCGGGCGGCGTCTTGCGGGAGGGAGTCGGTCATGGCGTCGGTGTCGGCTGCTGCGAGGGGAGGGCTACCCTACCCGAGGGAGCGGTTCGGGATAAAGCCTCAGCCTCACCTCAAGCCCTCACGTCCGCACCGCCGGCGACTCCACCGCCTCCAGGTTCAGCGCGGCGGCGAGCAGGGCGCGGGTGTATTCCTCGCGCGGCTCCTCGAAGATGCGCTGGGTCGGGCCCTGTTCGACCACCTTGCCGTCCTTCATCACCATGACGTGGCTGGACAGCGCCCGCACCACCCGCAAATCGTGGCTGATGAACAGGTAGGCGAGGTTGTGGCGGGCCTGGATGTCGCGCAGCAGGTCGACGATCTGCGCCTGCACCGACATGTCCAACGCCGAGGTCGGCTCGTCCAGCACGACGAATTTCGGCTTCAGCACCAGGGCGCGGGCGATGGCGATGCGCTGGCGCTGGCCGCCGGAGAACTCGTGCGGGTAGCGGTTGCGCGCCTCGGGCGGCAGACCGACCTCCTCCAGGGCGCGGGCGACCATCGCATCGCGCTCAGCCCGGTCGCCGATGCCGTGGATGCCCAGCCCCTCGCCGATGATCTGGCCGACCGACAGGCGGGGCGACAGGCTGCCATAGGGGTCCTGGAAGACGATCTGCATCTCGCGACGCAGGCCGCGCAGGCGCTTCGGCTGCCAGCCCTGGATGTCGGTGCCGTCGAAGCGGATGGCGCCCTCGCTGGCATGCAGCCTCAGCAGGGCGAGGCCCAGCGTCGTCTTGCCCGATCCCGATTCGCCGACGACGCCCACCGTGTGGCCGCGGCGAACCGCCACGTCGACGCCGTCCACCGCCTTGACATGGCCGACGGTGCGGCGCAGCAGGCCCTTCTTGATCGGGAAATGCACCTTCAGCTTGTCGGCGGCCATCACCTCCGCCGCATCCTCCGGCGGAGACAGCGGGTTACCGCGCGGCTCGGCCGACAGCAGTTTCTGCGTGTAGGGGTGGCGCGGCCGGATGAACAGGTCGTCGACCTTGGCCTGCTCGACGATCTCGCCCTGGTTCATCACGCAGACCCGGTCCGCCATCTTGCGCACCACGCCCAGATCGTGGGTGATCAGCAGCAGCGCCATGCCGAATCGGCTCTGCAGATCCTTCAGCAGCGCCAGGATCTGCGCCTGGATGGTGACGTCGAGCGCCGTGGTCGGTTCGTCGGCGATCAGCAGGTCGGGCTCGTTGGCCAGCGCCATGGCGATCATCACGCGCTGGCGCTGGCCGCCCGACAGCTCATGCGGGTAGGCGGTCAGCCGCTTTTCCGGGTCGGGCAGGCCAACGAGGCGCAGCAGCTCCAGCGTGCGGGCGCGGGCGGCGGCGGTCGACAGGCGCTTGTGCAGGAACAGGGTCTCGTTGATCTGCCGCTCGATGCTGTGGAGCGGGTTCAGCGAGGTCATCGGCTCCTGGAAGATCATGGCGATGCGGTTGCCGCGCACCTGCCGCAGGGTCTTCTCGTCGGCGCCCAGCAGTTCGGTGTCGCGGAAGCGGATCGAGCCGGCGGGGTGGTGCGCCATCGGATAGGGCAGCAGCTGCAGGATCGACAGGGCGGTGACCGACTTGCCGGAGCCCGATTCGCCGACGAGCGCCACCGTCTCGCCCTTCTGGATGTCGAAGGACACGCCCTTGACGGCCTGCGTCGCACCGGCGCCCGAGCGGAAATCGACACGCAGGCCCCGCACGGACAGCAGGTCGGGGTTGGGGGGCATGATGGTCATGTCGGGCTCTTCACGGTCGTCATCATCACTCCGCCGCCTCCTTGCGCGCAGCCGCTGCGGCGGCCTCGTCGCTCGGGGTGGCGGTGGACATCTGGGCGATGGTCTTGCGCGGGTCGAAGGCGTCGCGCACCGCCTCGCCGATGAAGATCAGCAGGCTCAGCATGATCGCCAGCACGAAGAAGGCGGTCAGGCCCAGCCAGGGCGCCTGCAGGTTGGCCTTGCCTTGAGCCAGCAGCTCGCCCAGCGACGGCGAGCCGGGCGGCAGGCCGAAGCCCAGGAAGTCCAGCGCGGTCAGCGTGGTGATCGAGCCGTTGAGGATGAAGGGCATGAAGGTCAGCGTCGCCACCATGGCGTTGGGCAGCACATGGCGCACCATGATGGTGACGTCGCCGGCGCCCAGCG
This sequence comes from Azospirillum lipoferum 4B, assembly GCF_000283655.1. Taxonomy (NCBI): domain Bacteria; kingdom Pseudomonadati; phylum Pseudomonadota; class Alphaproteobacteria; order Rhodospirillales; family Azospirillaceae; genus Azospirillum; species Azospirillum lipoferum. The sequence continues at coordinate 272,166 of NC_016622.1, forward strand.
CGCGGGCGGCGCGCACGTAATCGAGGTTGCGCGCCCGCAGGAACTCCGCCCGCACCACATGGACCAGCGCGGTCCACGAGAACAGCAGAAGCAGCCCCAGCAGCCACCAGAAGGTCGGCGTCACCACGCTGGCCAGGATGATCAGCAGGAACAGGGTGGGCAGCCCCTGCCAGATCTCGATGAAGCGCTGGAACAGCAGGTCGGTCAGCCCGCCGAAATAGCCCTGCACGGCACCGGCCGCCACGCCGACGACCGAGGAGAAGGCGGTCAGCACCAGGCCGAACAGCACCGAGATGCGGAAGCCGTAGATCAGCCGCGCCACCACGTCGCGCCCCTGGTCGTCGGTGCCCAGCCAGTTGTCGGCGGACGGCGGGGCGGGGGCGGGGACCGGCAGATTGTAGTTGATGGTTCGGTAGCTGTAGGGGATCGGCGGCCAGACCATCCAGCCCTTGGCCTGGATCAGGTCGCGGACATACGGGTCGCGGTAATCGGTCTCCGTCTCGAACTCGCCGCCGAAGGTGGTCTCGGGATAGGCCTGGAAGACCGGCCAGTAATACCGGTTCTCGTATTCGACCAGCAGCGGTTTGTCGTTGGCGATGAACTCCGCCCCCAGCGAGAGGACGAACAGCACCAGGAAGATCCAGAAGGACCAGAAACCGCGGCGGTTCGCCTTGAAATTGGCCAGCCGGCGCCGGGTCAGCGGAGTCATCACACCCTCCGCGATTCGAAATCGATGCGGGGATCGACCATCACATAGGTGATGTCGCCGACCAGATTCATGATCAGCCCCAGCAGCGTGAAGAAATAGAGCGTGCCGAACATCACGGGATAGTCGCGGTTGATCGCCGCCTCGAAGCCCAGCAGCCCCAGCCCGTCCAGCGAGAAGATCACCTCGATCAGCAGAGCGCCGGTGAACAGGATGCCGATGAAGGCGCCGGGGAAGCCGGCGATGACGATCAGCATGGCGTTGCGGAAGACATGGCCGTACAGCACGCGGTTCGACGACAGGCCCTTGGCCCGCGCGGTGGTGACGTACTGCTTGCCGATCTCCTCCATGAAGGAGTTCTTGGTCAGCATGGTCAGGCCGGCGAAGCCGCCGATCACCATGGAGATCACCGGCAGCGCCATGTGCCAGAAGTAATCGAGCACCTGTTTGTACCAGGGCAGGCTGCCCCAATTGTCCGAGACCAGCCCGCGCAAGGGGAACCAGTCGAGATAGCGCCCGCCGGCGAAGACCACGATCAGCAGCACCGCGAACAGGAAGCTGGGGATGGCATAGCCGACGATGACCACGCCGGAGGTCCAGACATCGAAGGGCTGGCCGTCGCGCACCGCCTTGGCGATGCCGAGCGGGATGGAGACCAGATAGACGATCAGCGTCGTCCAGATGCCGAGCGAGATCGACACCGGCATCTTTTCCAGCACCAGATCGACCACCCGGCGGTCCCGGAAGTAGCTGGTTCCGAAATCGAACACGATGTAGTTCGACATCATGTGGATGAAGCGTTCGTGGATCGGCTTGTCGAAGCCGAATTCCTTCTCCAGCTGCTTGATGAAGGCGGGATCCAGCCCCTGGGCGCCGCGGTACTTGCTGGCGCCGTCGCCGCCAGCCTGGGTCTGGCGCTGGGCGGTGTTGGCGTCGCCGCCGGCACTGCCGCCGATGCGCGACGTCGCCTCCACCGCGGTGCCCTGGACGCGGGCGATCATCTGCTCGATCGGGCCGCCGGGGGCGATCTGAACGATCAGGAAATTGATCACCATGATCCCGAACAGGGTGGGGATGATCAGCAACAGGCGGCGGATGATGTAGGCCAGCATCGCGGGTGTCCCGACCCTCCCCAATCCTCAAGGAAATGCAGTGTAGCCCGGTTTTATGTCCCGGCTATGTCGTCCTGGCTATATCTCAGGGGCCCGTCCGGCGCGCGCTGTCGGCAAGCTTGGCGTTCTTGTCCGCATCGACCCACCAGCTGTCCGAGAAGCCAAGGCCGTACTTCGGGGCAACCGCGGGATGGGAGAAACGGTTCCAATAGGCGACGCGATAGACGGTGTCGTGCCAGTGCGGGATGACATACCAGTTCCACAGCAGCACGCGGTCCAGCGCGCGGGTGGCGGTGATCAGCGCCTCGCGGTCGGGGGCGGCGATCAGCGTCTCCACCAGCTTGTCGATCGCCGGGTTCTTGATGCCGATGGCGTTGCGGCTGCCCGGCTGGTCGGCGCGCGAAGATTCCCAGTAGTCGCGCTGTTCGTTGCCGGGCGACAACGACTGCGGGAACCGCTCGATGATCATATCGTAGTCGAAATTATCGGTGCGGTTCTGGTACTGCGCGCTGTCGACCACGCGGATCTGCGCCTCGATCCCTGCGCGCTCCAGGTTGCGGACGAAGGGCTGGACGATCCGTTCCATGTCGGCCTGGACCAGCAGGATCTCGAAGCGGAATGGCTGGCCCTGCGCGTTGACCAGCTTGCCGTTCTTCAACTCCCAGCCGGCCTCCTTCAGCAGGCCCAGCGCCGTGCGCAGGTTGCCGCGGATGTTGCCGCTGGCGTCGCTCTTCGGCGGCTCATAGGGCTTGGTGAACACCTCGTCCGGGATCTGGCCGCGGAACGGCTCCAGCAGCTTCAGTTCGGCGGGGGAGGGCAGGCCGGTGGAAGCCAGTTCGGTGTTGGCGAAATAGCTCTTGGTGCGCTGGTAGAGGCCGTAGGACAGGTTGGCGCGCGTCCATTCATAGTCGAACAGGTAATTCAGCGCCTCGCGCACGCGGCGGTCCTCGAAGATCGGGCGGCGGATGTTGAAGACGAAGGCCTGCATGCCCTGCGGGTCTTCGTGCTTGATCTCCTCCTTGACGATCTGGCCGTTCTGCACCGCCGGGACATTGTAGCCGGTGACCCAGTTCTTCGACGAATTCTCCAGCCGGAAATCATAGGCACCGGCCTTGAACGCCTCGAACGCCACGTCGAGGTCGCGGTAATAGTCGTAGCGGATGCGGTCGAAATTGTAGCGGCCGCGGTTGATCGGCAGGTCCTTTGCCCACCAGTCCTGCACCCGCTCATAGGTGATGGAGCGGCCGGGCTGCACGTCCGCCACCTTGTAGGGACCGCTGCCGAGCAGAGGCTCCAGCGTCGTGGTGGCGAAATCCCGGTTGGCGAAGAAATGTTTCGGCAGCACCGGCAGCTGGCCCATGATGACCGGAAGCTCAGGGTTGTTGCCATTCCGGAACGAGAATCTGACCGTTCGCTCGCCGGTCTTCTCCGCCTTGACCACGTCGGCGTAATAGGTGCGGTAGAGCGGGTGGCCCTTTTCCTTCAGCGTGTCGAAGCTCCAGAGCACGTCGTCCGCGGTGACCGGCTTGCCGTCGTGGAAGCGCGCCTCCGGCCGCAGGGTGAAGGCGACCCAGCTGCGGTCGTCGGCGACCTGGATGGTTTCGGCCAGCAGGCCGTATTCGGTGATCGCCTCGTCGCCGTTGCTGGTGGTCAGCGTCTCGAACGGCAGCCCGGAGCCGGCGGCGGCCTGTCCGCGCAGGATGAAGGGGTTGAGGTTGTCGAAGCCGCCGAAGGCCATCAGCTTGACCTCGCCGCCCTTGGGGGCGTCGGGGTTGACATAGTCGAGATGCCGGAAGTCCGGCCCGTATTTCGGCTTGCCGTGCAGGGACAGGGCATGGCTGCCCTGGGGCTGGCCCTGGCTCTGGGCCGCAAGCGGGGACGCAAGCAGAAGCCCCGCCGCCATCGCTGCCGCCATACCGGTGCCCAGCAACCGCATCCGACCCGTCATGCCCGATCCCCTCCCTCGCTTGTTTTGTCGAAAACCGTTCAGCCCGATGGAGTTAGCCCCGCAATGGGGCGTCATCAAGGCTGCGCCGCCTTCCCTGCCGCATCGACCCACCAGGTCGCCGGGAAATTGGTGCTGCGATAGTCCTGGTCGTATTTCGGCCAGACCGTCGGATGCGCCAGCCAAGCCTTGTGGGCGATCCAGCTTTCGGCGTTGTACCATTGCGGCACCATGTAGAAGCCCCACAGCAGAACGCGGTCGAGCGCGCGGGTGGCGGCCTGGACGGTCTCCAGGTCCTTCGCCGCCAGTGCCTTTTCGATCAGCGCGTCGGCCACCGGGTCATGGATGCCGGAATAGTTGGCCGATCCCTTGATGCCGGCGGCGGCGGAGCCGAAATAGCCGCGCAACTCGGTGCCCGGCGGGGTGAAGAAGCTGAGATTGACGACGATGGCGTCGAAATCGAACTCGTCCAGCCGCGCCTGATACTGGGCGGTGTCGACGATGCGCATGGTGGCGTCGATGCCGACGCGGCGCAGGGTCTCGATATAGGGCTGGGTGACGCGGGTCAGCGCGCCGGTGCCGTCGAGGAACTCGATCGTCATCGCTTCGCCGGTCTTCACATTGGTCAGCTTGCCGTTGCGGGTCTCCCAGCCGGCCTCCTTGAACAGGCGCGTCGCCTCGCGCACCTGGGCGCGGTTGTTGCCGCTGCCGTCGGTGGTGGGCAGGGTGAAGGGCTGGGTCAGCAGCCGCTCCGACAGTTGCGGCTTGAACGGCTCCAGCAGCGCCAGCTCCGCCGGGCCGGGCGGACCCTTCGCCCCGAAGTCGGAGTTGGGGAAGTTGCTGAGCGTGCGGCTGTACTGGCCATACAGGATGTTCTTGCGGATCCAGTCGAAGTCGAACAGCAGGGCCAAGGCCTCGCGCACCCGCGGGTCGGCGAACTTGTCGCGGCGGGTGTTCAGGCGGTAGCCCTGGGCGCCCAGCGGCAGTTCGCTCGGCACCGCCAGCTTCTGGACGCGGCCGTCGCGCGCGGCGGGGAAATCATAGCCGGTGGTCCAGCGCTGCGCCCTGTATTCGCCGCGGAAATCATAGGCGCCGGCCTTGAACGCCTCGAACATCACGTCGTCGTCGCGGTAGAAGTCGTCCTTCACCGTGTCGAAATTGTAGAAGCCGCGGGCGGTCGGCAGATCCTTGGCCCACCAGTCGGCCACCCGCTCGTAAGTGATGGAGCGGCCGGGATCGACGGTCTTGATCCGGTAGGGCCCGCTGCCCAGCACCGGCTCCAGTGTCGTCTTGGAGATGTCGTGACCGTTCGAGGTCCACCAATGCTTGGGCTGCGGCGCGAAGGTGGTGGCGAAGTCGATGATCGGCTTGATCTCCCCGGTGCCGGTCAGGGTGATCTTGAAGCGGCGGTCGTCCAGAGCCTCCACCTTGGCGGTGTGGTCGAGGAAGGATTTGAGGAAGGGCGCGCCATGGGCCTGGATCGCATCCCAGGTGAACACCACGTCGGCGCTGGTGATCGGCGTGCCGTCATGCCAGCGGGCGCCCTGGCGCAGCGTGAAGACCGCCCAGCCGTAATCGTCGGGCACCTCCACGCTTTCCGCCATATGGGCATAGGCGGCGTCCAGTTCCCAGCCGGAACCGACCATCAGCGTGTCGGAGATCAGCCCCAGCGTGCGAGGCCGCACCCCGCGCAGGATCAGCGTGTTCAGGCTGTCGTAGGTTCCCGGCTGCGATTCGGCCAGCCCGACCGACCCGCCCTTGGGCGCGTCCGGGTTGACGTGGGGGAAATGGGTGAAGCCCGGCTTGAACTGCGGCTCCCCGAACTGCTTCAGCGCGGTGACGGTCCTGGTCGCAGCCTCGGCCGGTGTAAAGGCGGCCGACGTGAGGGCGGCCGGCACGGAGAGGGTCAGGATCGTGGCGGCAACGGCGAGAAAGCGGCGCATCGGCAATCCTGTGTCGGGAGCGGGCGTTCTGGTTAGATTGCCACGTCGGCGCCCCGGTCAAGCGCTATTCCGTCTCAAGCTCCGCCGTTTCGCGCAGCCTGCCAATGGTCGGCCATGCGGTCCATCAACTGGCGATAGCGGCGGTCGGTCCGCATCAGCTTGCGCACCGACTTCCCGTTGCGCGGATCGGCCAGCATCCAGCCCTCCGCCGCCGCCTGATGCTCGGGGTGGATGGACAGCAGATAGATGGCCGCTTGTTCCGGGGATGAAACCATCTTTTCCGCCAAACGCTCCAGGATCGCGCCGACATAGAGCGGGAGGACCTTGCGGAAATCCTCCGGCCCGCCGTCCGCGTCCGCAGGCTCCGCCGGGGAGGCGTCGTCGCTCATCAGGGCCTGCCGTTCGGCGGCCGGCAAGGCGAAGAAGGCGTCGAGACCCAGCAGCAGGTCGCAGACCGTCTTCTTGCGCACCAGCCAGTTCGACCCGCCCGACACCCGCGCCGCCAGCCCCTCCAGGAATGGCCGCAGCTTTTCGGGCGACGTTTCGAATACGGAACGGGTGGGCGGGGCGATGGTGGTCATTTCGGTTTCCAAACAGACGTTTAACGGCGAGGGATCAGCCAGCCAGAACCTTCATGGCGTCCTGGTGGGTCTGCGGGTCGCCGGCGGCGATCACCCGGCCGCTGGAGTTTGCGTCGAGCGGTTTGCCCTCCCAATCCGTCATCAGCCCGCCGGCCCCGGTCACCACCGGCACCAGTGCCGCGAAGTCGTAGAGCTTCAGCCCCGATTCGACGACGAGGTCGTAATAGCCCGACGCCAGCAGGCCGTAGGTGTAGCAGTCGCCGCCATAAGACGCGGTCTTCACCTTGGCCGCGATGCGGCGGTAAGCCTCGTAATCGCTGCCGGGGAACAGGTCGGGGGAGGTGGTGCCGAACATGGCCGCACGCAGACCGCCGGGGCAGGGGCGCACGCGCACCGGCTGGCCGTTGTGGGTGGTCGGCCGGCCTTCGACGCCGATCCAGCGGTCGCCGACGATGGGCTGGTCGATGATGCCCATCACCGGACGGCCACGGTGCAGCAGCGCGATCAGCGTGCCGAAGATCGGCCGGCCGGTGATGAAGGACTTGGTGCCGTCGATCGGGTCGATCACCCACACCCATTCGGCGTCCAGGTTCTTGGTGCCGTGCTCCTCGCCATAGATGCCGTCATCCGGGCGCTGGCTTTCGATGATGGTGCGGATGACATGCTCCGCCTCGCGGTCGGCGATGGTGACCGGCGAGGCGTCGGCCTTGTCGTCGATGGCGACGGGGGTGCGGAAATAGCGGCGGACCACGCTGCCGCTGGAGTCGGCCAACCGCTGGGCGAGCGCCACCATCGGGGCGGGGCAGGGTTCGGTCATGGTCGCTCCTTGAAGCTGCTGTCGATATGAGTGCCGCATCCTAACGGCGTGGGCCCGCCCCGGAAACCCGAAAGCGCCCTGCCCACGCTGCCGGAGGCGGAGCCGCCGCAGAACAACCGGTCTGGGGGCAACTGGCCTTAAGGCGGGGCTTTCCGCCCGTCACGGCTTGTGGCAGCCTCCATCGGCCATGACGAACCGACCCAACATCTACGCCGCCACGCCGATCGACCGCGCCTCCCTCCGCCGCAAGGACGAGGATTGGCTGACGGAGGCCTGGCTCGCCCCCGCATCCCGCGTCCTGCCGGTCTGGCAGACCAAGAGCTTCGTCGCCGGCCCGACCGATGCGCCGCGCGCCGTGCTGCTGCCCGCCGAGGGGGTGGAGGCGGTGCCGATCTTCCTCGGCCTGATGGAGGATGGCGCTCCGCTCTTCGCCGTCGACCTGTCGATGGTGGAGGAGCCGGACGCTCTGCCCACCCTGCAGGGCCACGGCCGCTTCGAGGATCTGCGCGCCGCCGGTCCGCTGATGCCGGAGGGGGAGGCGGCTCTGTGCGCCTACGCCCGCGGCATGGTCTGGTGGAACGCCCGCCACCGCTTCTGCGGGGTCTGCGGTTCTCCCGCCGCGTCGGCGGAGGGCGGCCATGTGCGGCTCTGCACCAACCCCGACTGCGCCACCCACCATTTCCCGCGCACCGACCCGGCGGTGATCATGCTGGTCCATGACGGCCGCGACCGGATCGTGCTGGGCCGCCAGAGCCGCTTCCCGCCCGGCATGCATTCGGTGCTGGCCGGCTTCGTCGAGCCGGGCGAAAGCCTGGAGGACACCGTCGCCCGCGAGGTGTTCGAGGAGGTCGGGCTGACCGTGACCGACATCCGCTACCGCTCGTCGCAGCCCTGGCCCTTCCCGTCGTCGCTGATGCTGGGCTTCACCGCGCGGGCCACCAGCTTCGACATCGACACCGGCAACGACGAGCTGGAAAGCGCCCGCTGGTTCGACCGCGACTTCCTGCGCAGTCACACCCCGGACGAGACCTTCCGCCTCGCCCGCACCGACTCGATCGCCCACCGCCTGATCCGGGAATGGATGGCGGAGGGGTGAGGCGGGTCAGTGGATGAACAGCTTCACGAAGATGCCGATCTGAAAGGCAAGAACGAAGCCGAGCATCCACTTCATCAGAATCATGTCGGACTTCGATCCGCGATCTTCGGAACTTGGCATGTCAGTCGAGGTCCGGATGCGGACCGGGGCCGGGCCAGAAGCGGTCTTCCAGTGCCCGCCCGCCGTAGGGATTGAGCAGCGGGAAGGTCCCGGCGGGAAGGCCGGTTTCCAGCGCCGCCTTCTGGACGGCCCGCTTGTAGATCTTGGCATCCTCCAGCAACTCGGCGAGCAGCGGACGCAGGCTGGGACTTTCCTCTACCAAGTCTTCAATGCGATTGCGCTGTTCGTCGATGGTTCCAAGCCAGCTGCCCGTGCGCATCGCCGGCTGGAACTGGTACTTGAGGAGATGGGTGAGCAGCACTTCAAGCCGGCTGCAAAGTGCTCGCCGTATAGCCTTTCCCATGTCCTCCAGCTCTTCGGCCAGGTTGGCGCGATCCAGCGCGGTAAGACTGCCCGACCGAAGCAGCGCCGTTTGGCGTTCAATCCAGGCGACGAAGTCCTCGTCGTAAAGTCCGTTGTCCGCCGTGTCGGAAGCGAGCTTGGCCGCCGGAGCCGGCGGCTCCGGACGCGGCGTGGACATGCCTCGGATGATGCGCATGGTCGGCCTGACGTATGGCGGGAATTGCGGGGTTCACCCAGCATAGCACAGGACGTCAGGCCGGACATACCGGGCATGAGTGGGCATCCGCCCCCCTCCTCAATGCCGCCGCTGCGGCCCCGCGGCGCGCGCCGGGGATGTGCGGCGGTCGAAGGGGTTGGGGTGGCGGGTGCAGGTGTCGTTGTACAGCGTCATCAGCGACGCCGCCTCCGCCGGATGGCGGCGGTCGGCGTTGCACAGATTGTCCCACACCATCTGGCGGACGGCCGCGTCGCCCCACGGCTCGTGCAGAAGCGAGGCGCCCTTTTCCAGGGCGGTCATGAAGGGGAGATGTTCGTGGGCGGCGATCTGCGCCACCTCCTCCGCTTCCAGATTTGCGAGGCCCAGACAATCGTCCATTGTGAGCATGGCAACCTCCATCCGTGGCGCCATGGCCGTCGGCGGGGTTTCACCCGTCAGCCGCCGTGGTGTTTTGTTGTATTTGTAAGCGTATGAAGCCGGTGCTTGCCGGTCTTCATTGTATAGCAACTTCCGCTAATCTTGCCCAGCACTCGCCGGGCGCGGCCAAGGCTAAGTCGCGTCGCTGCGGCGGAATGACGCGCGACTTGGCCGCAGCTGCGAAAAGACTTGCGGCGTTGCGGGAGAGTGCCGCCGGGAGTCCGTCAGTCCTCGCCGACGCGCTGGCTTTCCTGGTAGCGGAAGGGATTGGCCGGATAGACGCCGAGGATCTTCACCTCGCGGGCGAAGAAGTCCAGCTCCTCCAGGGCGAGGCGCAGCGGGCGCTCGTCCGGGTGCCCCTCGACGTCGGCGTAGAACTGGGTCTGGGTGAAATGGCCGCCGACCATGTAGCTTTCCAGCTTGGTCATGTTGATGCCGTTGGTGGCGAAGCCGCCCAGTGCCTTGTACAGCGCGGCCGGCACGCTGCGGACGCGGAAGACGAAGGTGGTGATCGTCTTGCAGGAGCCCAGCGCCGGCAGCTTCGGCTCGCGCGCCAGGATCAGGAAGCGGGTGGTGTTGTGGGCGGCGTCCTCGATCCCGCTCTTCAGGATGTCGAGACCGTAGATCTCCGCGGCCAGCGAGGAGGCGATGGCGGCATGGCGCGGGTCGTTCATCGCGGCGATCTCCTTCGCCGCGCCTGCCGTGTCCGCATGGTTGATCGGCTGCAGGCCCAGGCTACGGATGGCGGTCTGGCACTGGGACAGCGCCTGTATGTGGCTGCGCACCGTCTGGATGCTGTCCAGCGTGGCGCCCTTGGGCGCCAGCAGCTGGTGGTTCACCCGCTGGAAATGCTCGCCGATGATGTGCAGGCCGCCGTCCGGCAGCAGATAATGGTTGTCGGCGACGCGGCCGGCGATGGAGTTCTCCACCGGGATCATCGCCAGCGACGCCCGATCCTCGCGCACCGCGGCGAAGGCGTCCTCGAAGGTGGCGCAGGGCATCGTCGTCATGGTCGGCCGCGCGTTGCGGCAGGCCAGGTCGGAATAGGCGCCGGGGAAGCCCTGGAAGGCGATGATGTTGGTCGTGGGCATGGACGGAGTTCCCCCGGCGGATCTTGAAGGCGGGTCTGTAGGGCGTCAGCCGCCCTTGCGGGCGGACGGCATCGGGTTTCAGCCGCCCTTGCGGGCGGACAGGAGGGCGCAGGCACGCTCCAGGTCGCCGGGAGTATCGACACCCAGGGGAACCGCGTCAACGACCGCCGCGTCGATGCGCATGCCGTCCGCCAGCGCGCGCAGCTGCTCCAGCCGCTCGCGCTGCTCCAGCACCGACGGCGGCAGCGACACGAATCGCTCCAGCGCCGCCCGGCGATAGGCGTAGAGGCCGATGTGGTGGTAGAGCGGCCCGTCGCCGGTCGGCGCGGTGGCGCGGGTGAAGTAGAGTGCGCGGCCCTGCCGGGCACCGGCCGGCAGCTCCAGCACCGCCTTGACCACGTTGGGGTCGGTTCGCTCCTCCTCCCGCGCGATCTCCACCACCAGGGTGGCGATGTCGACCGCGGGGTCGGCCAGCGGCGCGAAGACGGTGCGCACGCTCTCCGGCTCGATGGTCGGCAGGTCGCCCTGCACGTTGACCACGGCGTCGTGCCGCCCCTCCGGGTCGATCAGCCGCAGCGCCTCGAAGATGCGGTCGGAGCCCGAGGGATGGTCGGGGCGCGTCAGCACCGCGGTGCCGCCGGCGGCCTCGACCGCGCGGGCGATCTCGGCTTCCGCGCAGGCGACCACCACCGGGCCGATGGCGGCCTCCATGGCGCGGCGCAGCACATGGACGATCATCGGCGCGCCCAGGATGTCGGCCAGCGGCTTGCCCGGCAGCCGGGTGGAGGCCATGCGCGCCGGGATCACCACGATCGGGTTGGCGGGACGGGTCGGGCTGGAGGCGGTCGGCATGGCGCGGAAGCTCCGGGGAAAAGGGCATCGGGTCCGCCAGGGCGGGCCGGAGGGGGGTGTCGCGGGTGAAACACGGGCGCCGGTGCGGCGTCAAGTGCCGCCATGATCCGAATGGGGGGTGTTTTGCGATGCAGCGTGCTGCGCAAGTAAATTAAGAGGTTGGTGACTGCGACAAATTTGTATGCGACCTTTTTTCGCGGTCCGCCGGGCTATGACAAGCTTCGGACCGCGGGCTATGGTAACCGCGGCGCGTTCAGCCGCGGGCGGGAGAAACGCCGAGTGCACTGAAATCAGGGAAAAAAGGGGCTCATCAATGAGCATGGAGTGGAACAAGGTTTTCGGCGCGGTGCTGCTGGCCGGGCTGATCGCGATGCTGGCCGGATTCGCGTCCAAGGTGCTGGTTCATTCAAAGCCGCTGGAAAAGAGTGTCTACGTCGTCGCGACTCCCGAGGGGGCCGCACCCGCCGCCGACAAGGGTGCCGCTCCCGCCGGCCCGGCGCCGATCGCCCCCCTGCTCGCCGCGGCCAGCCCGGAGACCGGCCAGAAGGTGGCCAAGGCCTGCGCCGCCTGCCACAGCTTCGACAAGGGCGGCGCGAACAAGGTCGGCCCGAACCTGTACGGCATCGTCGGCGGTCCGAAGGGCCACATCCAGGGCTTCAGCTATTCCGACGCGCTGGTGAAGACCGGCGGCAGCTGGACCTATGACGATCTGAACAAGTTCCTCTACGATCCCAAGGGCTATGCCCCCGGGACCAAGATGACCTTCGCCGGCCTGAAGAAGGACGAGGACCGCGCCGCCGTCATCGCCTATCTGCGCTCGCTGGCCGACAGCCCGCAGCCGCTGCCGCAGTAAGGGCAAAGGTACATGAAAAAGGCCCCGCTCTCGCAAGAGGGCGGGGCCTTTTGTTTGGCCGATCTGCAGGCGGTGCCGCCTATCGGCGCAGGCCGCAGACGATCTCCAGATAGTCGGGCTCGTTCTCCGGGGTCAGCCAGCCGTGGCGGATCAGGAAGTCGGTCACCACGAGGTTGACGTTGAACTTCCAGTCGCCGGTGCCGCGCACCGACTCCGCCACCTTGTCCAGCGGCCAGAGCTCGAAGACCTCCACCTCGCCGTCGGTGTTGACCGGGGTGAGGCCGGGCGGAAGCTCCAGGTCGTAGACGAACAGGCGGTCGCGTTTCAGCCCGGCCGGGGTTTCCATCGTGTAGCTGATGGCGCCGACCGGCACGGCGCGCCGCGCGGTCTCCGCATCGAGCCCGGCCTCCTCCGCCGCCTCCTTCTCCAGGTTCTCGGCCAGCGTCAGGCCGATCGGCTGGCCGCCGGCGATCAGGTTGTCGAGCTGGCCCGGCGCCACCTCGCGGTCGCGGGCGCGGCGGCCGACCCACAGCAGCAGCCCGCCCGCCCCATTGCCGGCGGTCTCGTCGCGCACATAGCCGTTGATGTGCAGGCCGAAGGCCTCGATGCCGAAGGCACCGACGGCGGCACGGTCGAGACGGGCCAGCGGCTCCGCCCCCCAGCGCGGCAGGACCGGGTAATATTCCCCGCGCAGCGCCGTGACCGTCCCCTGTTCGACCAGATAGGCCGCGGCATGGTCGAGCAGGGTCGAGCGCGCCTCGAAATCGCGGATCTCAGGGGCGATGGTCAGCCGGTCGGGGGTGACGACGAAGCCGGGATCGACGCCGGGCAACGCCTCGGCCAGGGCATGGCGCACCCAGCCCACAGTGTGGCCGTCCAGCTCGAAGGGGCGGAAGCCGGACAGGTCGTGCGCGTTGCACGCGCGGATGTGATCGAGGAAGCTCATGGTTTCCATCTAAATCGGGCTTGGGCGGCGGTGCAACCGCTCATCCAGGGCACTCCGCACCGGCGCACCGAACGCTTTGGGCATCTTGCGCCGTTTTGGTTGCCATCGTACACAGGTTCAGTCACGAAATGACCGCCGGCGCCCACCGCCGGGCGGTTGCGCAGCGAAAGGGCGAGGCGTGGTGGCGGACCGATCGGCTGAGGGCGCGGTTGCGCAGGAGACGGAGACGCCCTTCGGCGCCCTGTCCGTCCTGGTGGTCGAGGACGAATCCTTCACCCGCATGGTGCTGGCGAAGATGCTCGGCACCTTGGGCGTCCAGGCGGTGCATCAGGCCGCCGATGGCGAATCGGCGCTGGCCGCCGTCGCCGCCCATGCCCCCGATCTGGTGCTGTGCGATGTGGAGATGCAGCCGATGGACGGCTTCGGCTTCGTCCGCGCGCTGCGCGCCAGTCCCGAGTCCCGCAGCCGCACCCTGCCGGTCGTCTTCATGAGCGGCCGCGTCGACGGCGACCGCGAAGCGGCGGCACGCGCCAGCGGCGCCACGTTGGTCCTGGCCAAACCGGTCACCCCCGCCACTCTGCGCGTCGCGCTGTCCGATGGGATGAGGGCGGCGCAGCCGTCCTGACGATTGCCCGCCCGGCGGGTATTGTCCGAAAGCCCGCTTTACAATTCGCGATTGCCCGATTCGGCGGCACTCCGCGGGTGGCGCCGGCCATGCCTAAAAAATTCCCATTCTGTGGCAAGCCTGCCAAGTGCTTGAAACAGTTCGGCAATCGAACGGTAACCATCCACCGCGCCCCATGGGCGCCCCACCGTTACCCAATTTCCGCCTTGTTGATGGGGACGATTGGGACGCAACATGATCTCTAAGAGGTGTTGCGGTGCCCCGGCCACGAGATGAGGTCGACCGCAATTCTCCTTACGGGATTTTGTTAAGGTTTGGAGCTCAGCATCGACGGTAAGTCCCTGCACCGTGCTTGGTCGAGGCGGTGCGCTTTCCAGAGGAGGCCGATGGCGTGATCAAGAGCGCCCGATCGAACCGCAACGGGTCGAATCTCGAAGGGCTACTCTCCCCGACCGGACGGGCAACGACGATTGCCGCCGGTTTCACGCCGTCTCTCTCCGATACTGTCCGTTGTCTTTCGCCGAACCTTCCCCACGCGCGGCCAATGCGCGCGCAGGTTGAGAGGGTGCGCTCGCCGCACCAACTCTGGCCGTGGGACCTAGGTCCTATGGCAGAGGCCGCTTCCACAGCGGGCTTTCCGGCTATGGAGCCTGAGTGCCTGGAAAGCTCCAGGTGGAGCATTACATTCAAAAATGACTCGTTCGGGGGTTGCCGCGTCGCAGGACGCACCGCTCCCGGCCTTTACAGGACCGTTCCTTACACCAGACCGCTGGCTTCTACCGCTGAGCGGGGAGGCTGCGGACCCCGCGCGGTCCGCCTCTCCCCTGGAGTGCCCCTTGGATCGCGGCATGCGCCGCGGCCTGCCGCCGCAGCCACCGGCGGCGCCCCGGCGCATCGGACCAGATAAGACGGAGCGACGAATGTTCCCGGCCGACGAACTGTTCACGCGCTACACGCAGAATTACGAAACCCGCCGCGAGACCGAGATGTCCCTGATGGACTATCTCCAGCTGTGCCGCGACGACCCCATGTCCTACGCCTCGGCCTCCGAACGCATCCTGGCCGCCATCGGCGAACCGGAGGTGGTCGACACCGCCCGCGACCCGCGGCTGGGACGCATCTTCATGAACCGGACCATCAAGGTCTATCCCGCCTTTTCCGAGTTCTACGGCATGGAAGAGACGATCGAACGGATCGTCGGCTTCTTCCGGCATGCCGCCCAGGGCCTGGAAGAGCGCAAGCAGATCCTCTACCTGCTGGGCCCGGTCGGCGGCGGCAAGTCGTCGCTGGCGGAGCGGCTGAAGTCGCTGGTGGAGAAATGCCCGATCTACGTCCTGAAGGCCGGCAAGGAGATCAGTCCGATCTTCGAAAGCCCGCTCGGCCTGTTCAACCCCGACGAGATCGGCGACGAGCTCGAGGACCGCTTCGGCATCCCCAAGCGCCGCCTGACCGGGCTGATGAGCCCGTGGGCGGTCAAGCGCCTCGACGAATTCGGCGGCGACATCAACCGCTTCAAGGTGGTGAAGCTGCATCCCAGCAAGCTGCGCCAGATCGGCGTGACCAAGACCGAGCCGGGCGACGAGAACAACCAGGACATCTCGTCCCTGGTCGGCAAGGTCGACATCCGCAAGCTGGAGATCTACAGCCAGAACGATCCCGACGCCTACAGCTTCTCCGGCGGCCTCAACCGGGCGACCCAGGGCATGCTGGAATTCGTCGAGATGTTCAAGGCGCCGATCAAGATGCTGCACCCGCTGCTGACCGCGACGCAGGAGGGCAACTATGTCGGGTCGGAGAACATCGGCGCCATCCCCTTCCAGGGCGTGATCCTGGCCCACTCCAACGAGGCGGAGTGGCAGACCTTCAAGAACAACAAGAACAACGAAGCCTTCATCGACCGCATCTGCGTGATCAAGGTCCCCTACTGCCTGCGGGTGGCGGAGGAACAGAAGATCTACGAGAAGCTGGTCAACGGCTCCGATCTGGCGACGGCCCCTTGCGCGCCGGCGACGCTGGAGATGCTGGCCCGCTTCTCGGTGCTGTCGCGCCTGCGCGATCATCCGAACAGCAGCGTCTACAGCAAGATGCGGGTCTATGACGGCGAAAGCGTCAAGGAGACCGATCCCAAGGCCAAGTCGATGCAGGAGTACAAGGACCAGGGCGGCGTCGACGAGGGCATGGGCGGCATCTCCACCCGATTCGCCTTCAAGGTGCTCGCCTCGACCTTCAACTACGATTCGACGGAGATCTCGGCCGATCCGGTCCATCTGATGTATGTGCTGGAACAGGCGATCCGGCGCGAGCAGTTCCCGGAGGAGACGGAGAAGAAATACGTCGAGTTCATCAAGGCCGAACTCGCCCCGCGCTATGCCGAGTTCATCGGCAACGAAATCCAGAAGGCCTATCTGGAATCCTACTCCGACTACGGCCAGAACCTGTTCGACCGCTATGTCGACTATGCCGATGCCTGGATCGAGGATCAGGACTTCAAGGATCCCGACACCGGCCAGCTGATGAACCGCGAACTGCTGAACCAGGAGCTGACCAAGATCGAGAAGCCGGCGGGCATCGCCAACCCGAAGGACTTCCGCAACGAGGTGGTCAAGTTCGCCCTGCGCGCCCGGGCCGCCAATGCCGGGCGCAACCCGTCCTGGACCTCCTACGAGAAGATCCGCGAGGTCATCGAGAAGCGGATGTTCAGTCAGGTCGAGGATCTGCTGCCGGTGATCAGCTTCGGCTCGAAGAAGGACGGCGAGACCGAGAAGAAGCACACCGAGTTCGTCACCCGCATGATGACGCGCGGCTACACCGAGCGGCAGGTCCGCCGGCTGGTCGAGTGGTACATGCGGGTCAAGCAGGCGGGCTGAGTTCGGTAGGCTGCTTCAGCAGGCTGCGGGGCGCGTAATTGCCGCGGGGCGGGGTGTTGCAACGCCCCGCGGCAACCCCACTGTCATAGAATGCTGTCAGAGTTCGAAGGCCGCGTGACGAAACGGGTGGGAGGGCCAGCCCCTTGATGAACATCATCGACCGTCGCCTGAACCCGCAGGGCAAGAGCCTGGCCAACCGCCAGCGCTTCCTGCGCCGCGCCAAGGAACAGGTGGTCAAGGCGGTCCGCGACGCCTCCGGCAAACGGGGCATCCAGGATATCGAGAACGGCGAGAAGGTGACGATCGCCGCCGGCGGGGTGCGCGAACCCTCCTTCCACCGCGCGTCCCAGGGCGGGGTGCGCGACTATGTCGTGCCCGGCAACAAGGAATATGTGGAAGGCGACACCATCCAGCGCCCGGACGGCGGCGGTGGCGGCCGCGGCAGCGAAGGCAGCGCCGACGGGGAGGGCGAGGACGAGTTCCGCTTCGTCCTGTCGCGCGACGAGTTCCTGGACATCTTCCTGGAGGATCTGGAGCTTCCCGATCTGGTGAAGCAGAAGGTCAAGCAGTCGGAATCGCACAGCCTGACCAGGGCCGGCTATTCGGTGTCGGGATCGCCCGCCAACCTGAACCTCGTCCGCACCATGCGGAACAGCCTGTCGCGCCGCATCGCGCTGAAGCGCCCGAAGCGCGACGAGATCCGCGAGCTGGAGGAGATGCTGCGCGAGGCGGAGGAGGCCGGCGAGGATGCCGAGCAGATCCAGGCGCTGCGCGAACAGCTGGAACACATCGTCCTGCGGTCCCGCCGCATCCCCTTCATCGATCCGATCGACGTCCGCTACAACCGCTTCGAATCGGTGCCGAAGCCGATCGCCCAGGCGGTGATGTTCTGCCTGATGGACGTCTCCGGCTCTATGACCGAGCACATGAAGGATCTGGCCAAGCGCTTCTTCATGCTGTTGTACCTGTTCCTGCGGCGGCGCTACCGGTCGGTCGACATCGTCTTCATCCGCCACACCCACGAGGCCAAGGAGGTGGATGAGGAAACCTTCTTCTACTCCACCGAGACCGGCGGCACCGTGGTGTCGACCGCGCTGGAGGAGATGCAGAAGGTGGTGCAGGAGCGCTATCCGGACAGCGAATGGAACATCTACGCCGCCCAGGCGTCGGACGGCGACAACATGTCGTCGGACAACGCCAAGTCGGCGACCCTGCTGCGCGACGTCATCCTGCCGATGTGCCAGTATTTCGCCTACATCGAGGTGGCGGCGGAACACAACATGGGCCTGTCGGCACTGGGCCGCGAGACGGAGCTGTGGCGCACCTACAAGCAGGTGCAGAGCCCGGAACGTCCGCTGGCGATGCGCCGCGTCCGCTCCCGCCGGGAGATCTTCCCGGTCTTCCGCGAGCTGTTCGCCCGCGAGAAGGCAGGAGGCTAATGTGCATTTAGTGGCATTGAAGCTCGATAGCTCTTGAAATTAGCGTAAAGAGCGATCTATCTTCCTCCAAAAGGGGTGGAGGTGTTGATGCCTTTGAAGTTTCTAGAAAATCCCGCATTGCGAGAGTTTTTTTCGAAATATCTTCTTGCCATTTTGTTTCTTGGAGGAGCGGGGTTTTATATTTTTGGATATTTCCGGTTCTTTCATAACCATCTTCCGGACGATATCTATGAATTGTCCAAGAAAATTGCGGAAATGATAATCGTAGGTGGAATTTTTTCGGCGGTTGTAAAATCTAATCTATTTGTTTCCATAATTGGAAGTGAACTGGAAAGGATAGTTTTATCATCCGCTCTGTCGCCAAGTTTGAAAGCTCGCAACGCATTAGCAAATTTTATGATCTTCTGTTACAGGGACTCTCTTCCTAGGCTTGCGCAGGGCTTCGACGCTGAATTTATTAGCTCAGTGTTTCCGACTGGAGAACAATTTTACATTGCATCAAAAGAGATATCGATGAATATATCGTGGCACAACGTTGAAAAAACTAAGGCCTTAGTAAGCCAAAAGCTAAAGATTAAATACTTAGCTTCAGGGCCAGAAACCACTGTTAGGCATTTGGCGGAATATGCGCCAATGATGGGTAATGATATCACGGATTATACGCTTGAATTCAGCCACATATTTGTTGATAATTCTTCTATAGATGGAGCTGCAAGTAAATATGTGAAGGAGAGGACTCAGACAAGAGTCGTTCTTGAGATGTCCGGGAAAGATGAGTATACCGTAGTCCGGAGTTCGAAAGCGCTCTTGGATATCGAAAAAGATCCGGTCATGTTCAATGTTGCGAAAGTTTATGCTCTTAATACTGAAGTAAAAATCGAGTACGACGACAGAGATATGAGCGTATTCTTTACTGAGGTGGGCGTCCCATCCCCCTTTGATGATGTTGAACACGAAACGCAGAGCCCAGGGAAAAAAGTGATTGCAAAGGTATATCCGGGCTTGATTTTGCCAGAGCAGGGGTTTATGGTAATTATAGGAAGGCGTTTTTCTGAAAATTCGCCTTTTGTCAACCAGGAAGGTTCGCATGACGATCAAAGAGAGCATTTAACGGCTAGCTTGTCGTGAGCAATTGAACCGGAAGGCAGGGTGCGAAAGCGCCCTGCCTTTATCTTTAGAGCGCGTTGTGTTTATTTTTGTAGAAATTGCGTTTTTGATTCCTATTTTGAAGAATGGAGAACTTGCAACGACGTTATCCTGTCCAAAAGAGGGTGAGGCGATGCTCCAGGAAATAAAGCCGCATGAACAATCTTCTGGACTTATCTATGACGGCGTCGAGTGGGATTACGACAAGATCAAGCGCGTCTACGACGCCATCGAGCATATCGCGCTGAAGGAGATGGGCCTCGACGTCTATCCCAACCAGATCGAGGTCATCACCGCCGAGCAGATGCTCGACGCCTATTCGTCCATCGGCATGCCGCTGATGTACAAGCACTGGTCCTTCGGCAAGCATTTCGCCCGCGACGAAATGATGTACCGCAAGGGCTATCGCGGTCTGGCCTATGAGATCGTCATCAACTCCAGCCCCTGCATCAGCTACATCATGGAAGAAAACACCATGACGATGCAGACGCTGGTGATCGCCCACGCCGCCTTCGGCCATAACCATTTCTTCAAGAACAACCAGCTGTTCCAGCAATGGACCGATGCCCAGGGCATTCTGGACTATCTGGAATTCGCCAAGACCTACATCACCCATTGCGAGGAACGCTACGGCCATGCCGCGGTGGAGCGGGTGCTCGACGCCGCCCATGCGCTGATGAGCCAGGGGGTGCACAAATACCCGAAGAAGCGCTCCGACCTGCGGACCGAGCAGCGGCGCGAGCGCGAGCGGCAGGAATATCAGGACCAGACCTTCAACGACCTGTGGCGCACGGTGCCGAAGCCGGCCGCCGGCCAGCGTCCCAGCAAATCGGTGTCGGAGCGCAAGAAGCTGCTGGGATTGCCGGAAGAGAACATCCTCTATTTCCTGGAGAAGAAGGCGCCGCGGCTGGAGCATTGGCAGCGCGAGATCCTGCGCATCGTCCGCCACATCTCGCAGTATTTCTATCCGCAGAAGCAGACCAAGGTGATGAACGAGGGCTGCGCCACCTACGTCCATTACCAGATCATGAGCCGCCTGCACGAGACCGGCCAGATCAGCGAGGGTGCCTTCCTGGAGTTCCTGCACTCGCACACGTCCGTCGTGTTCCAGCCGGAATTCGACGACAAGCGCTTCTCCGGCCTGAACCCCTATGCGCTGGGTTTCGCGATGATGCAGGACATCGCCCGCATCGCCGAGAAGCCGACCGACGAGGACCGCCAGTGGTTCCCCGACCTCGCCGGCCGCGGCGACGGCATGGCGGCGGTGCGCGAGGCCTGGGCCAATTTCCGCGACGAGAGCTTCGTCCTGCAGTATCTCAGCCCGCACCTGATGCGGAAGCTGAAGCTGTTCAGCGTGCGCGACGACGCGGAAGACCCCTATCTGCTGGTCGATCACATCCACAACGAACGCGGGTACCGCGACATCCGCAAGAAGCTGGCCCGCCAGTACGACCTGGGCTATCTGGAGCCGGACATCCAGATCGTCGACGTCGACCTTGCCGGCGACCGCAAGCTGATCCTGCAGCACCGCGTCACCAACGGCGTGCTGCTGGACGAGAGCGACGCCAAGGCGGTGCTGCGCCACATCGCCAATTTGTGGGGCTACGAGGTGCAGCTGATCGAGGTGTCGGCCATCTCCGAGGCGATCCTGAAGGAACACGCCGTCACCGCACCGAGCGGGGTCGGGGTGGTGTGATTGGTGACGTGAGGGAGGGCGGTCGGAGTTTGTGGCTTTTCTCGGCCGTTATTCCCGCGAAGGCGCTACGGGATGCATAGATTTCGCATCGGCGAAGAAAATACAGCCTCCGGTGGCGAGAGTCCCTTCTCCCCTTGCGGGGCGGGATGAGGGGTGCGGCTGGCCGAAGGCCAGGGAAATTCAGTTTGCGCCCCCTCACCCCAACCCCTCTCCCGCGAGGGGAGAGGGGCTGTCCTCAATGCCAAGCTGCACGTTTTTTCGCAAGTGCGAGATCTGTGCATCCCGTAGCCCGCGAGGGGAGAGGGGCCTTGCTCGATGCCAAACTGCATGCCTTGTTGCAAGCGCGAGATCTATGCATCCCATAGCGCCTTCGCGGGAATGACGGCCGATAAGGGCCTCTGAATGCCCATGGCCTCTCACCGTTCCGGTTCCGGTTTGATGCCCGCCTCCTTCATCGCGTGCGTCAGGTCCAGCACGACGGTGCTGATGTCCGGGAAGGACAGCGCCACCGCCCGGCGGTCGGGATCCAGCCGCACCACATGGGCGATCTGCCGGCCGCCGACCGGGTGGCCGGCCACCTCCGGTATGTCCGGGCAGTGCAGTTCCAGCCGCAGCTTGCCGCCGACGGCGTGGCTGAATTCCTCCGGCGGCAGATCGACCAGCAGGCCACGCGTCGACCAGTTGATCGTCCGGCAGCGCCGGCCCTCGGCCTCCACCACCAGGACCGGATCCGCGTAGCGGATGGCGCGGCGGCGCTCGACGCCGTTCGGCGGCTTGGCGCCGACGTCGTGCTGGTCCAGCTTGCGCTTGGCCGCCTGCTTGGTGCGGTCGTCCACCCCGTCCTTGCTGGTCATCAGCGTCGCCTGCACGCGCCGTTCGACGCCGTGGCGGAACTCGTCGTCGGCGCCGAAGCGCAGGGCCTTGGCGAACTGGTCCTTGGCCCGGGTCAGCAGGGCGTTGCGCCCCTTCTCGTCGCCGCGATGGCCGCAGCGTTCGGCCTGGACCAGCAGTGAATCGACGCTGCGCTGATAGGCGCCGCGCTGGATGGCGCGGGCCAGTTCGCGGAACTCGGCGGCGCGCAGGCTGGGGAATTCGCGGGTCTTCAGCAGCCCGGCCAGCCCTTCGGCGAGCGTGTCGACACGGGCGGGGTCGCCGGTTTCCGCCTCCCGGCGCAGGCTTCGGATCGACTCCTCCGCCTTGCGAAGAAGCTGGTCTTCCAGTTTACGGCGCTGTTCGGCGTCCATCACGGGCATGGCCCGGCCCTCCCCTCCCCAGGGGCTTTCGTACAAGAATACAGCAGGTGACCGGCGGGCGACAGCCGGCAGTTTGTGGTTAACGGCCAACCTGCTGGGCGCCCCAGTGGGAATGGACCGGATTTCTTTCTGCCGCGGGAGACCCTTCTTATCGGTGGTGACAAGCACGACAAGCGGACGGGAGCGGGCAGGCGATGGGCAAGGACGACGGCAACGCGGCGAAGGCCGAACTGGACCTGGGGCTGCTGAGGACCGCCCTGGCCGGCCTGCTGGAGGAGGAGAGCACGAGCCCGGCCCCCGCCGGCACCGCGCTGGTCGCCATCCTCCGCGGGCGCGGCACCGATGCGGAACCGCTGCGCACCCTGGTGCTGCGGCGGCGCGCGCTGCGCGGCGGGAAGGGCGGCGGCGAGACGGGAACAGGCGATCCGGCGGAGCGGCGCGCCCTGGTCTACAGCCTGACCAAGACCATCCTGGCCGCCGCCGTGTTGCGGCTGGCCGCGCGCGGCACCGTCGAGCTGGACGGGCCGGCGGAGCGCTGGCTGCCGGAACTGGCCGGCCGGCCGGGGGCGGTCACCG
Source organism: Azospirillum lipoferum 4B (assembly GCF_000283655.1). Classification (NCBI taxonomy): domain Bacteria; kingdom Pseudomonadati; phylum Pseudomonadota; class Alphaproteobacteria; order Rhodospirillales; family Azospirillaceae; genus Azospirillum; species Azospirillum lipoferum. The sequence goes on from NC_016622.1 coordinate 294,806, forward strand.
TCGCCCAGATTCTGATGCACCGGGCCGGACTGCCCGATTATGGCGGGCGGGCCGACTATCAAGCCGCCGTCGCCGCCGGCGGCGAGCCGTGGAGCGGCGACGAGTTCCTGGCCCGCTGCGGTCTGGCCAACAGTGAGAATGGACCGCCGGTCGGCAGCTTCGCCTATTCCAACATCGGCTACCTGCTGGTCGGCCGGCTGCTGGAGCGGGCCGGCGGTGCCCCGCTGGCGGAGATGCTTGCGCGCGAGGTCTTCGCCCCGCTCGGCCTGTCCAGCGCCGCGCTGCTGCGCGACCGCTCCGACCTGGATGGGCTGTTCTTCGGGCCGGGCCCGGCCTTCGGCGGCCGGCCGGTGGCGGAGGCCTATCATCCCGGCTGGGTGTCGCATGGGGTGGTGGCGATGACGGTGTCCGATGCCTGCCGCCTCGTCCATGGCCTGAGCGAGGACTATCTGCCGGATGCGCTGCTGCGGCGGATGCGCGATGCCCTGCCGGTCGGCGGGCCGATGGCCGGCCGGCCCTGGGTGGAGCCGTCCTATGGCCTGGGCCTGATGATGGAGCTGGATCCGGCGGCCGGACCCTATTGGGGCCATACCGGCGGCGGTCCGGGGGTGACGCCCGTCGCCTACCACATGCCGGGGCCGGTCCCGGTTTCCGTTGCCGTCTTCCTGGACGGCGAGGACGGCAACCTCGCCGAATGGATGGCGGTGGAGGTGCTGCACCGCCTGCGAACCGGGCGTTAGGCGGGCGTCCGCACCCTTCTGTTCATCTCCCGCCGGTGCCCCCGCTTGTTCGGACTTTGCGCGTAACCATCTCCTCTCCAGGGGACAATCCTCCACTCCGGCGCATAGACTTCGGGGTGTGGCGGTGCCGGGGGAAACCGGTATCCGGAAACGAAAATTGGGGAGGACACGCGCATGGGAGAAGCTGCCCGAACTCTGCCCGACCATCCATGGCTGGCCTCCTACCCGCCGACGGTGGACTGGGCGATGCCGATCCCGGCCCGGCCACTGACGGAGCTGCTGGACGGCGCCGTCGCCCGCCATGGCGCCAAGCCCTGCCTGAACTTTCTGGGCAAGCGCACCAGTTACCGCGAGCTGGGGCAGCTGGTCGACCGTGCCGCTCGCGGCTTCCAGGCCATCGGGGTGGGGAAGGGCACGCGGGTCGGGCTGTTCCTGCCCAACACCCCCTATTACGTCATCGCCTTTTTCGGCATCCTGAAGGCCGGCGGCACGGTGGTGAACTTCAACCCGCTCTATGCCGAACGCGAACTGGTCCACCAGATCGGCGACAGCGACATCGACCTGATGGTCACGCTGGACCTGAAGCTGCTGTACGGTAAGATGGCGCGGATGCTGGCCGAGACCGGGCTGAAGCGGCTGGTGATCTGCCGCATGGCCGAGATCCTGCCCTTCCCGAAGAACTGGCTGTTCCCCATCGCCAAGAAGGCGGAGATCGCGGCGATCCCGCGCGACGACCGCCACATCCCCTTCGCCCAGCTGATCGCCAACGACGGCCGGCCGGCGCCGGTCGCCATCGACGCGCGCGAGGACGTCGCGGTCCTGCAATACACCGGCGGCACCACCGGCGTGCCGAAGGGCGCGATGCTGACCCACGCCAACCTCTACGCCAACACCATCCAGTGCGCGACCTGGTACGCGGCGAAGGAGCGCAAGCCCGGTGAGGGCGCCGACGACGGGCAGGAGCGCATGCTGGGCGTGCTGCCGCTGTTCCATGTCTTCGCCATGACCGCGGTGATGAATTTCGGCCTGCATCTGGGGGCGGAGATCGTCCTGCTGCCGCGCTTCGAGCTGGAGCAGGTGATGCGCACCCTGCAGAAGGAGCGGATCACCCTGTTCCCCGCCGTCCCCACCATCTACACGGCGATCAACCACCACAAGCACCTGAAGGACTTCGACCTGTCCTCCATCCGCTTCTGCATGTCGGGCGGCGCGCCGCTGCCGCTGGAGGTGAAGGAGGCGTTCGAGCGCACCACCGGCTGCACGCTGGTCGAGGGTTACGGCCTGTCGGAAAGCTCGCCCGTCGCCACGGTGAACCCGGCGGTGCTGCACAGTGACAAGAAGGGCTCCATCGGCCTGCCGCTGCCCGGCACCATCGTGGAGATCGTCAGCCTGGAGGAGCCGCGCCGCGTGCTGCCGCCCGGCGAGAAGGGCGAGGTCTGCATCCGCGGGCCGCAGGTGATGAAGGGCTATTGGCGCCGCCCGGACGAAACCGCGCAGACGCTGGTCGACGGCCGGCTGCACACCGGCGATGTCGGGGTGATGGACGAGGACGGCTACACCACCATCGTCGACCGCATCAAGGACATGATCCTGTGCAGCGGCTTCAACGTCTATCCCCGCAATGTCGAGGAGGCGATCTACCTGCACCCCGCCGTCGCCGAATGCGTGGTGGCCGGCGTGCCCGACGAGTATCGCGGCCAGACGGTGAAGGCCTATGTCCGGCTGGACGAGGGGCAGAGCCTGACCGCCGAGGAGCTGCACGCCTTCCTGAAGGACAAGCTGTCGCCCATCGAGATGCCGAAAGTCGTGGAATTCCGCCGGGAGCTGCCCAAGACCATGATCGGAAAACTGTCCCGCAAGGCCCTGCTGGACGAGGAACAGAGCAAGCGCGACGCCGCCGCGGCGACTGGCGGGTCCGCATGAGCGGCGCCGAGCGCAAGGCGGTCCGCGTCCGTGTCCAGGGCAAGGTGCAGGGCGTGTGGTATCGCGGCTGGACCGTCGATGCCGCGGGCCGACTGGGCCTGACCGGCTGGGTCCGCAACCGCAGCGACGGCACGGTGGAGGCGCTGTTCGCCGGCCCCGCCGATGCCGTCGACCGCATGCTGGAGGCCTGCCGCCGCGGCCCGCCCTCTGCCGTCGTCCGCGACGTGGTGTCCGAACCGGAACAGGATCCGGGCATGGCCGGCTTCGAACAGCGGCCGACGGTGTGAACCGCGGTAGAAGCCCCTCTCCCCTTGCGGGAGAGGGGTTGGGGTGAGGGGCTGCAAATCCAATAACACCAACGGCCTGCGGCCGCCGCACCCCTCATCCCAACCCGCGGGTCGGCAAAACGCCGTTGGCGTTTGACCGATCCCGCCCCGCAAGGGGAGAAGGGCTACACGTCCGCATTAGCGTTCCGCTAACCATGACGGCGGCATGCTGGCTGGGGTCAGGGTTGGGAGGATGACAGCCGGGATGACCGCCAGGAAACCGGATGTGGCCGGGGTGAAGGCCATGCTCACCGGCGTCTTCGCCAAGGCGGCGGAGGCGAAGGGCAAGACCGTGCGCGCGGCCATGGCTGCACCGGCACCGAAAGCTGCGGCCGTACCGAGTCGTGACGCCGCCGTCCGCCTCAGCCTGGGGCCGCAGGCGGCGGAGGATGCGCCGGCGCGGCCGTCCGAACCGCCGGCCGACGGTCTGGCCGACCGGTTGGAACCGGCGATCCGGGCGCTGGCCCGCGACCTGGGCCGGCTGCTGGCCGCCTTCGGCATGGATGGCACCGATGGCGTGGAGACGGCGCTGCTCGCCCGGTTCGGCGACGCGGAGCGCCGGGCGGCACTCGCGGCGCTGGATGGACGGGCAGGCGAACTGCGCCCGCTGGCGGAGGCCAGCCGGCAGGATGTGGCGGTCGAGTTGAGCGGGATCGGCCTTGTCCTGGTCGATGGACGGGTGGATGTGAGGCTGGACGCCGCCGCGCTGATGCTGGCCCGCGTCCCGGCGGAAGACAAGGCGGAGGGGCTGGCGGGCGTGCTCGGCGTCCTTCGCTCCGCCATCCGGCCGGGCAAGGGGCTGACGGTTGCGACCGACCGGGTCGCCATCGACGATCTGGGCCGCGTCGTGGAGGTTTTGTCCCAAGCGATGATGAAGCCGCCGCAGGGGCTGGAAGGCACGCTGACCCTGTCGCCGCTGGGCGCGCCGGAGGAGGATGGCGGGGCGCTGGAGCTGTCCCTGTCGCTCTCCGGGCTGCTGGGAGAGGTGGCGACCGCAGCATCTGCCAAACCGATGCCGGCGAAGGAAAAGCCGGTCGGCGAGATCGAGGAGCGTGGGTTCGATGTCCGGATTTGAGGCGCGCCTTCCGGTCGCCGGCTTGTTGTGCGGGCTGCTGCTTGCGGGTGTTCCCCCGGCGCTGGCCGGTGCGCTTGAGCGGACCGAGCCCGGCCATCTGCCGCCGCCGCAGCCGGGCTCCGACCTGCCCATCGCGCCGCCCATCGTGCAGTTCCCGCTGCCGCCGCAATGGATGACGATCCGCTCCAAGGAGGATTGGCGCAAGGCCGGCAAGTTCGAGAAGGAGCTGAGCCGGGACTGCGCCGCCCTGCGCTTCACCGAGATCACGCCGCTACGCTTCCGCGCCTATTTCAATGGCGAGGTGCTGGGCGTCGCCTTCGGCCATGGGCTGAACCTGAACGATCCCGACCGGAAGGCCGACCGCAAGAAGATCTACCTGTTCCGCAACGGCGATTCGACCGCCTGCACCGTGCAGTCGATGGACAACAAGGACCCGCGCGTGAACCCCGCCGGCGATCGGGCCGGAACGCCGGCCGCCGGCGGGTTCCAGAAATATTAGGCGTCCTCACCCCGCATCGCGCCGCCGAACACCTCCGGCCACGCCGCGATCAGGGCGGAATCGACATCCTCCATCGTCACCAGCTGGCCCAGCGCGACGATGGAGGTGACGCCATGCTCGGCGATGCCGCAGGGGACGATGCCGCCGAAATGGGACAGGTCCGGCTCCACGTTCAGGGCGATGCCGTGGAAGCTGACCCAGCGGCGCACCCGCACGCCGATGGCGGCGATCTTGTCCTCCTGGCCCTTCAGCCCGCCATAGGGCTGCTTGTCGACCCAGATGCCGACGCGGCCCTCCCGCCGTTCGCCCTTGATGTTGAAGGAGGCGAGCGTGCGGATGATCCACTCCTCCAGGTCGCGGACGAAACCGCGGATGTCGGCGCCGCGCGCCTTCAGGTCCAGCATGACATAGGCCACGCGCTGTCCCGGCCCATGGTAGGTGTACTGGCCGCCGCGGCCGCTGCGGTAGACGGGGAAGCGGTCGGCCTCCAGCAGGTCCTCGTCCCGCGCGCTGGTGCCGGCGGTGTAGAGCGGCGGATGTTCGAGCAGCCAGACCATCTCCGGCGCGGTGCCGGCGCGGATCGCCTCGACGCGGGCCTCCATCTCGGCGATGGCGTCGGGGTAGGGCACCGGCTCGTCGGAGATGCGCCACTCCATCGGCTGCGGGGCGGTGGTTCCGGGCTGGGGGTGACTGGCGGTCAGGCTGGTCGGGGATGTCATTCGATGGGGTCTCTGACGGTGTCGGCTGCAGTGTCGGCGGAGCGGCCGGAGGGCCGTTCCGAATTTTTCTTCGCGAACGATGATTGTAGCGCTTGATCGACCGTCGGGAAGCTGATATCTACCCGCTCCACCCGATGAGGCGCGCAAGCGGACGTCGGGAACTACCAGCCTGATGCGGTCGTGGCGGAATTGGTAGACGCGCAGCGTTGAGGTCGCTGTGGGGCAACCCGTGGAAGTTCGAGTCTTCTCGACCGCACCACTCTCCCATGCAGATGGGACCATCCCGGGGATACGGGACTGACGAAAAGCCCGCAGGTCGCAAGACCGAGCGGGCTTTTTCGTGTTCCGGCCTCATGCCGCCGGCGTGCCGGGCGTCACCGGAACTCGATATAGCGGTCGAGCGTGGCCCGGCGCAGGGCGCGGACGATGTGGGGAGGGGCGCCGCTGGCGACGATGTGACCGCCGGCCTCGCGGCAGCGGTTCGCCAGGATGAACATCATGCCGATGGCTGCGGAGTCGATGAAGGTGACGAAGCGCAGGTCGATCGGCACCACCGGGTTGGCGGCAAAATCCCAATCGCGCAGCATGTCGTGGAAGCGGTTGCCGTCCTCGTAGGTACAGCGGCCCGACAGCAGAATGCCGTCGCGGTCGCCGACGGTGGTGAAGGCATACTCCATAAGCGCGTCCGGCCCCTCTCCCCGTGATGCGGCACTTGGTGATGGGAACACGAAGGGTTGCGGCGGTGCAAGGGGGCGCCAAGGGTATGGCGGGAAAAGCACCGGAAAGACCCATTCCATACCCGACCGGGCTGGACAAACGGGGACGGCGCCTCTATGTCGGGGGCGCCCCTGCCGGTGCCGATCCCGTCCTCTGCGCCGGGACCATGGTACCGCGCGGAGGCCTTCCACAACCCGCAAAGCCCGAACGCCGCCGGCCTGCCGTCCGAAGTCGCGGAGCCGCGTTGCCGTTGCCGTTGCCGTGCCGTCGGTCACCATGCCGGCATTCGGGCGTTGCCATCGTCGAAGGGAGGGTGCCGGCATGCACACCGATCCCCACACGCCGGACCTGCGGCCGGACAGCGCTGCCCATGCCCATGGACATCGTCCCATGGGCCATGAGGCGGAGGACGAACGCCCCTACGGCGTCGAGCCGGAGTTCGTGGAAGAGATCGTCGCCCTGCTGCGCGCCCGCGAACGCGATGCCGTTCTGGCGCGGCTGGAGGAGCTGCACGCCGCCGACATCGCCGACCTGATCGAACAGGCCGACCCGGCCGAGCGCGCCGACCTGATCGACCTGCTGCCGGCGGAGCTGGACGGCGAGGTGCTGTCCTACCTGAATCCGGACCTGCGCGAAGCGCTGATCGAACGGTTCGAGCCGCAGGAGCTGGCCGCCGCCGTCGCCGACCTCGACACCGACGATGCCGTCGAGCTGATCGAGGATCTGGACGCGGAGACGCGGGCGCAGATCCTGGCGAAGCTGCCCGACGCCGAACGCGCCCTGGTGCAGGAGAACCTGACCTACGACGAGGACAGTGCCGGCCGCATGATGCAGCGCGAGCTGGTCGCGGTGCCGGAATTCTGGACGGTGGGCAAGACCATCGACTTCGTGCGGGCGGCCACCGACACGCTGCCGGAGGATTTCTACGACATCTTCATCGTCGACCCGATGCACCGGGTGGTGGGCGCGGTGCCGCTGTCGCGCCTGCTGCGCCAGCGCCGGGCCGTGCGCATCGCCGATCTGGTCACCGGCGAGGTCGACGTCATCCCCGCCACCATGGAGCGGGCGGAGGTCGCCAACCTGTTCCGCCAATATGCCCTGGTCTCCGCCCCCGTGGTCGATCCCGCCGGCCGGCTGATCGGCGTCATCACCGTCGACGACGTCGTCCGCATCATCGACGAGGAGGCGGAGGACGACCTGCGCAAGCTGAGCGGGTCGGGCGACACCGGCGTGTTCAGCGGCATCGCCGACATCGCCCGCGGCCGGGTCGGCTGGCTGACCGTCAACCTCGCCACCGCCTTCCTGGCGTCGGGCGTCATCTCGCTGTTCGAGGCCACCATCGAGCAGATCGTGGCGCTGGCGGTGCTGATGCCCATCGTCGCCTCGATGGGCGGCAATGCCGGGACGCAGACGCTGACCGTCGTCGTCCGCGCGCTGGCGACGCACGAGCTGTCGTCGGCCAACGCCATGCGGGTGGTGGGCAAGGAACTGCTGGTCGGGCTGATCAACGGCGGCATCTTCGCCGTGATGGTCGGGGTGATCGCGCTGCTCTGGTACGGCCCGATGATCGGCATCGTCATCGCGCTCGCCATGATCATCAATCTGGTGGTGGCGGGGCTGAGCGGCGCGCTGATCCCGCTGGGGCTGGAGAAACTGGGCGTCGATCCCGCGGTGTCCAGTGCGGTGTTCCTGACGACCGTCACCGACGTGATCGGCTTCCTGGCTTTCCTGGGGCTGGCGTCGGCGTTCCTGCTGTAGGGCAGCCACAGGAAAAGCCAGGAAGCGGAGCGCCTTACAGGGTGGTGGCGCTGCAGTAGGCCCAATCCTCGCCCTGCAGCCCGAAGAAGGCGGCGACCGGCTTGGCGCCGGACCGGTCGACGACCACACGGAACCGGCTGCCGGTGCAGGCGCCCTGGGTCTGCTTGGCGAAGGGCAGCTTGACGTGCTTGGACTTCAGGCAGGCGTCCGACATCTTCGGCGGGGTGGCCGGGCCGTCCACCTTCTTGCCGTTCAGCACCATGTAATAGTTGGTGGCAAGACCGCCCTTGACGTCGGCCTTCACCTCGATCCTGCCGAAGCGCGACTTGTAGAGGCCGGTTTCCTGCTCGCCGTCCGGGGTGCCGCCCGGCAGCGGACGGAAGGAGATGGCGGCGCAGGAGGGCGGATCCTTTGCCTCCGCCGCGGTGGAGACCGCGGCGAAAGCGGCGAGGCCGCCGGCCAGCAGAAGGGCGGCCTTGAGGGCGGCCGTGCGTGCGGACGGCAGGCTTGCGGACAGCATGGGAAACCCCTTTCGTACCGGTTGGACCGTCATTTCGGCATCACGCAGAAGGTGGTCTGTTGCATCAGCGCGCAGTCCTTCTCCACCCCGCCGTCCAGCATCGACACCTCGACCTGGGTGATGACCAGGGTGCGGCCCGGCTTCACCACGCGGGCGCGGGCGATCATGACGTCGCCCTTGGCCGGCGACATCAGGTTGATCTTGAACTCCACCGCCAGCACCTCCGCCCCGGCGGGCATCAGGCTCAGCGCGGCATAGCCGCCGGCATTGTCGGCCAGCGTGCTGACCATGCCGGCATGGAAGAAGCCGTGCTGCTGCGTCAGGTCGGCGCGGAAGGGCAGCCGCATCTCGCAGAAGCCGGGCTCCATCGCCGCCATCTCGATGCCGAGCGTCCTGCAGATCGGCTGCTGTTCGAAGGAGGCGAGGCAGCGCGCCTTCCAGTCGGGGGTACGGGGTTCGAAGGTGGCGGGCACGGTCGGAGGTCTCCGGCTTGAGGGGCGCTCTCGCGACAGCCTGCGTCAGCCGCCGCGCCGGATCAAGCGGCCGATTGGACAACCGCAAGAGGCACCCCCTTCGCCGTCAGCTGCCGATCAGCCCCATCTGCGGGCTGGAGGGTTCGGCGTAGGCGCGCATCGGCATGCGGCCGGCCAGATGGGCGCCGCGCCCGGCGCGGACCGCGTCGCGCATCGCCGCCGCCATCCGCACCGGATCGCGCGCCTTCGACACCGCGGTGTTCAGCAGAACCGCGGCACAGCCCAGCTCCATCGCCAGCGCCGCGTCCGACGCGGTGCCGATGCCGGCGTCCAGCACCACCGGCACCGGGCTGCGGGCGCAGATCGTCTCGATGGCGTGCGGGTTGCGGATGCCCAGGCCCGACCCGATGAAGGCGCCCAGAGGCATCACCGCCGCCGCACCCAGGTCGGCCAGCTTGCGGCAGGTGACGGGATCGTCGTTGCAATAGGGCAGCACGACGAAGCCGTCGTTCACCAGCTCCTCCGTCGCGCGCAGCAGCTCCTCCACATCGGGATAGAGCAGCTCGCGGTCGCCGATGACCTCCAGCTTGATCCAGGGGGTGTCCAGCGCCTCGCGCGACAGCTGGGCGGTCAGCACCGCTTCCTTGGCGGTCATGCAGCCGGCGGTGTTGGGCAGCAGCCCGACCGGGCCGGTGGGGCGGTTGGCGGTGGCGCGGGCCAGCACGTCGACGAGGCTTTCGGAATAGCCGTCCAGGCTGATGCGCCGGATCGCCAGCGTGACCAGCTCGCTGCCGCTCGCCTCCAGCGCGTCGAGCATCACCTGCTGGTTCGGATAGCCGGCGGTGCCGAGGAACAGCCGCGAGCCGAAGCCGCGTCCGGCGATGGTGAGGGTGTCGGAGGTGGTTTGGGACATGGGGGAGCCTTTCTTGAAGGCCCTCTCCCGTCCCGGGAGAGGGAGGGGACCCGCGCCGAAGGCGTGGGGAGGGTGAGGGGTGAGGCAAGAATCCCGAACCGCATGGCTCCTTGGATCCCCCCTCACCCTTCCCATGGCGATGCCATGGGCCCCTTCCCTCTCCCGGGGCGGGAGAGGGAGGATCAGAGGGTCAGCCGCCCTGGATGGGGCGGACGATTTCCAGGCTGTCGCCGGGCTGGAGCGGGGTCTCATGCCAGCGGCGGCGGGGAACCACGGCACCGTTCAGGGCGACGGCGACGCCGGGCGTGCCTTCGGCGATGCCGCGCGCGGCCAGGAGTTCGGCGACCGATGCGGCGGACAGCGGTTCTTCGCGGCCGTTGATGTGCAGGACGGCGCTCATGCGGCGGCTCCCTTGGCAAGGAAACGGTCGGCGGCGAAGGGGCGCAGCAGCGGGTCGGTCCCGCCGGTCAGGACCAGACGGGCGATGCCGTCGGCGGTGACCGGGGTCAGCAGGATGCCGTTGCGGTGGTGGCCGGTGGCATGGATCAGGCCGGGAATGCCGCTCTCGCCCAGGATCGGCGCGTCGTCGCGGCTGCCGGGGCGGAAGCCGGCCCAGGCCTCCTCGATCGGCAGTTCGGCGATGCCGGGCAGGGCGCGCCATGCGCCTTCCAGCAGGGCGAACTGGCCGCCGGCGGTCAGCCGGTCGTCGAAGCCGCGCTCCTCCGTCGTGGCGCCGATCAGCAGCCGGCCGTCCAGCCGCGGAATCAGGTAGGTGCCGGGCGTCCACACCACATGGCGCAGCAGCGGCAGCCGGGCGTCCATGCGCAGGCAGACCATCTGCCCCTTGACCGGCCGCACCGGCGGCTTCGCGGCGGGCGGCAGCCCCGGCACGCCGGCCGACCACGCCCCGGCGGCCAGAACCACCCGGTCGGCCCGGTGCAGAGTTGCAGCAACCCGCACCCCGACGGCGCGACCGCCCTCCACCGCCAGAGCCACCTCGCCGCACTGCTCGTGCAGGCGGGCGCCGGCGGCCAGGGCGGCGCGCTGCAGGGCGGCTGCCACCTTGCGGTTGTCGACCTGATGGTCGCCGGCACAGAACAGCGCACCGGCCACGCCCGGCTGCAGGAAGGGCTCGCGCCGCCGCACCTCGGCCCCGCTCAGCCACTCCACCGGCAGGCCGAGGTCGCGCTGGAAGCCGTGCAGGAAGCGAACCTTGGCGGCATCGTCGGCGTTGAGCGCGATGACCATGGTGCCTTCGGTGCGCAGGTCCACCGCCATGCCGCTCGCCGCCTCCAGGTCGCGGGCGAAGTCGGGCCACAGCGCCTGCGAGGCGCGGGTCAGCGGCAGCAGCCCGTCCTCCCCCGGTTCGGTTTCGACGCAGGCGGCCAGCATGCCGCCGGCCGCATGGGTGGCGCCTCGGCCCGCCTGCCCCCGTTCGAACAGATCGACGCGGCAGCCGGCCGATGCCAGCCTCCAGGCGATGGCAAGGCCGATGCAGCCGGCACCGATGACGGCGACGGAGGGACGGATCCCGGATGCGGGAATCGAAAATGGATGCGGATCTGGCGCATGGATCATGCGGCGGCTCCCTTCGCTGGAATTACCCAGACAGGTTCGATGGGTGTGTTCTCAGCCGCGCGACCACCGCACGGCACCCCAGGCCTATGACTTGCCTTATGCCAATGTTTCGCTGGCCCTACAAGCGGAATCGGCGCCCACCCCATAAGGTTGTGCGACCAGATGCCACGGCCCGATAGGGAGTCTCCCGTATGAGGCCGGTGACCGATCCGAAGCTAAGCTATCCGAAAAATGTCCGGTGGCCGGGCTTCGACGAAACGATCGACGTGGCCGGCATGCGGAAACAAACAACAAGACCGCCGAGGAATTGCCCATCATGCTGTCCTTCTTCCGCTCCGAATCCGCGCCTTCCGTTCCCGCTACGCTCACAAGCGCCGCTCCGCCCGCCGGCGCAACCGTCGCGGCGGCGGAGGGGCCGGCGGAGGCGCCGATCCGCAGCCTGTGCCTGCCTGCCGGACGGATCGATGCCGCGGCGCTGGATGGGCTGGGCTTCGCCGCCGGAGCGCCGGCGCTGGTGGTCGGCTTCGTCTCGCCGCATGTCGATTTCGCCGCCACCGCCCGCGCGCTGCGCTCCGCCCTGCCGGCGGCGACGCAGCTGGTGCTGGTCTCCACCGCGGGCGAATTGTGCGCGGCGGACGGACAGCCGCTCTACCGCAAGGCCGGCGACCGTTGGGACAGCGTGGTCCTGCAATCCTTCAGCCCGCGCCTGTTCGCCGGGGTCAGCATCCACACCGTCCCCCTCCATTGCGAGGATCTGCGCGGCGGCCGGCCGACCCGTGACGTCCCTGCACGGGTGGAGGCGATCCGCGGCGAGCTTGACCGCATCCGCGTTCCCTTCGCCGTGGACAGCCACGACACGGTGGCGCTGACCTTCATCGACGGGCTGTCGGCCAGCGAAAGCTGGTTCATGGAGGCGGTCTACCGTTCCGGCCATTTCCCCTGCCTGTTCATCGGCGGCTCGGCCGGCGGCACGCTCGACTTCCGCAACACCCGCCTGTTCGACGGCCAGCGCGTGCTGGAGAATTCCGCCCTGACCATCTTCCTGAAGATGGCGCCCGGCATCCGGTACGGCATCTTCAAATCGCAGAATTTCCGCCCGACCCAGACCCGCTTCGCCGTGGTGGACGCCGACCCGATGCGCCGCATCGTGCGCAGCGTGATCGACCGCGACAGCTTCGAGGTGGTGAGCTTCATCGACGCGCTGGCCAAGGCGCTGCGCTGCAAGCCGCAGGAGCTTCCGGCCAAGCTCGCCAGGAACACCTTCGCCATCGAGATGGAGGGCGAGCTGTTCGTCCGCTCCATCTCCGGCTTCGATTTCGAGAAGGGGGAGGTCGCCTTCTATTGCGACGTCAATCCCGGCGATTCGCTGTGCCTGGTGGAGGCCACCGACTTCGTCCGCCAGACGGAGGACGACCTGACGGCCTATCTGCGCGGAAAGCCGCGGCCGGTGGGCGCCATCCTGAACGACTGCATCCTGCGGCGACTGAACAACTCCGACCAGCTGTCTCGGGTCCATGCCTTCGACGGGCTGGCCGCCGCCGGTTTCTCCACCTTCGGCGAGTTGCTGGGCATCAACATCAACCAGACCCTGTCGGCCCTGATGTTCTTCGAGGTTCCGCCCGGCACCGCCTTTTCCGACGACATGGTCGACCGCTTCCCGGTTCATTACGCCCGGTTCCAGAGCTATTTCATCGCCACCCGCTACAACCGGCTGGAACTGCTCAGCCGCATCCGCAACAGCGTGATCGAGCGGATGCACAGCTATCTCGACGCCCTGGTCACTCTGAACAGCGGCGTCCAGGAAACCGCCAGCTACGCCGCGCGCATCGGCGGCTCCATGTCCGCCATCGAGGCGACGCTGACCCGCCATGCCGGACTGTTCGACGGCCATGCCGAACGGAAGGAGGAGCTGGTCCGCGAGTTCAGCCAGCTGTCCACCGTGGTGAAGAGCATCGAGAAGGTCCTGTCGGTGATCGACGGCATCGCCAGCCAGACCAACCTGCTGGCGTTGAACGCCACCATCGAGGCGGCGCGGGCAGGGGACGCCGGTCGCGGCTTCGCGGTGGTCGCGTCGGAGGTGCGCAAGCTCGCCAACGACACAAAGCAGACGCTGGGCGACACCCGCCGCGCCATCGATCAGGTGGTGACCTCCGTCCGCTCGGTCGGCAGCCAGCTGGACGACACCAGCGTCCGCATGGACGAGGCCGCCACCGCCGCGCAGGAACTCCAGACCGACATCCACACCGTCATCGACGAGGTGGAGGGGGCGCAAAGGGCCATCGAAGGCCGCCTGTCCGATCTGAACGACCATGCCCGGCGGATGGAGGACATCAACCGCTACATCGGCTTCCTCAAGCAGCTCGACCGCGCCGGGTGAGGGAGGCGCGCCCTCAGATCGCCAACGCCTTCACCCGCTCGCGCAGGGTCTGGCGGGCGGCCTCCGCTTCGCCGCGGGCAGTCGTCAGCTCGCGGGCCAGGGCGTCGAGGCGGTTTTCGGCCTCCGCCATCTTCGCCAGCGTGCGCTTGTGCAGGTCGCTGCCGGCGGGCAGGGCCTTCAGGTTCTCGCGCAGGCGGTCCTGGTCGGCGATGCGCTCGGCCCGGTCGCTCTCCAGCGCGGCGATGCGGCGCTCCTTCTCGGCGACGGCGGCGCGCAGGCCGGCCAGAGCGGTCAGCGCCTGACGCACCTCCGGCGGCAGTTCGGCCGCGTCGGCGCGGGCGGCGATCTGGTCGGCGGTCAGGTCGGTCAGCACGATCCGCTCCTGCCGCGGCCGTTCCAGCGTGGCGGTCAGCGTCACCGTCTTGCCGGCCGGCACCGCCAGCGGCAGGCGATAGGCGGCGGCGGTCGCGTCGGGCTTGCCGCCTGCCGGTTCGGCAAGCTCCCAGCCGGGGCCGCGCGGGTGCTCGATGATCAGGCTGCGGTCGGCGTCGGGAGCGCCTGCGACGGTGTAGGTTGTGCTCTGCCGGTCGGTCACCGACAGGGTCAGCACGCCGTCGGCGATGGTCGCGCGGGACAGACGGCGGCCCGGCTTCTCCTCGCGGTCGACGGTCACCGCCTGATCGACGGCGAAGGACAGCAGCCGGCTGTCGCCCGCCGGCAGCGTCGCCATGCGGGCGTCCCCGACATAGGCGCTGGCCGCGGCGCCGCTTCCATCCGATTTCGAACTGCGGTCGTAGAAGGTCAGCAGCCCCGGCGGCAGCGCGGTGTCGCCGTCGTTGCGCAGCCGCAGCGAAGCCAGCGGGTGGCGGCCGTCGCTGGCGGGCTGGTAGAGCGCCACCCGTTCCACCGGCAGGGCGCGCGCGGCAATCGGCATCATCAGGGTCCCGCCGTTCGGCACGGTGACCGGCTGCGGATAGCGGAACAGCACCTGGGCGCCCTCGGCGGCGCCGGCCTCGGCACTGCGCACGGCGGCGACAGCCGGCGTCCCGGCGGCCGAACCATAGGGCGCGGTCTTGGCCAGCGATTGGCCCGGCGGCCCGGCCATCGGAGCCGGAGCGGCCGCCATCGGCGGGGGAGGGGCGGCCATGGTGGCGGCCCGCGACGATTCCGCCTGCGGGCGCATCGCCGCGCGGGCCTCGTCAAGGGGCACCGTGCCCTCGTCGGCGCTGGGCAGCACCCGGCCGAGAACTTCCACCGGCACTTCCGGCCGCTCGACGAAATAAGGCGTGTAGAGCGCCTGGCGCAGGGTGACCGGGTTGCCCGACACCACCGTCAGGTCGACGCCACGCCAATCCTCGCCGCTGAGATTCTCCAGCACCGCCCAGCCCTGCAGCGCGCCTTTCCCGTCCTGTGCGGCAGCGCCGTCCGCGCCCAGGCTGAGCCGGTAGGTCGCCTTCCACAGCGGGGTCGCCGCAACATAGCCGACGCGGACGCGGCGCTCGCTGGCCGCCTGGGGATCGCGGGGCGCGTTGCTGTGCACGGTCAGCCGCCGCCGCTCGCGCCGGGCATTGTCCGCCACCGCCGACAGCGCCTTGTCGATCTGGGCCTGCACCGCCGGATCGGTGAAGCGCAGCGTGTCGGCTTCCTCCAGCACCAGCTGGCGCAGGCCCTCGGCGGTCATCAGCGTTACCCGGTGCCGCGTGGCGGTGGCGCCGTCGTTGCCGGGCAGCCGAACCGTCTCCTCGGTCACCGACATCAGCCGGCCGGTCAGCTGGCGCGATCCGCCGGCCGTGACCTCCGCCCCCTGCATGGCGCTCAGCAGCGCCGCGGGGGAGGTCAGGTCGCCGGGCGAGAAGGGCAGTTCGCGGAAGGCGGTGTCCAGCGGCTCGGCCCCGGGCAGGCCGATGGTGCCGACGCCGCCCTTGTCATCATAGACCACGATGCTTTTCAGCACGTCGTCGACCTGATCGCGCCGCACCTCCAGCGACAGGTCGGCATCGCCGGTCACCGTCGCCTCATATTCGAAGTAACCGACGCCGCCGGTGGACAGCAGGACCCGCGTCAGCGCCAGCTGCCCGCCTCCCGGTCCGTTGCCCCCCGATCCATTGGCCGTTCCGGTCGCCGCCAGGGCGCCCGGTGCCGCCATCAGCAGGGCGGTGGAGGCGAGAAGGATGGCGCGGGTCATGATGGGTCTCTCCGTTTCTGTGGCTCCCGATCACCGGCATAGGCGCGAAATCGGGCGGGAATAGGGAGAGCGTGGCAGTCGGGCGACCGGGGGCCGGGCGCTGGGGTCCGTCAGGGCGTGGCCGCCAGCCAGCGTTCCATCATCGTTGTCCAAAGCGGCGCGGGAGCCGCGGCGGCCGGACGGGGCAGGGCGGCCGGCGCGCAGGGGGTATGATGGGCCGCATGATGCGCGGAATGGTGGGCGCAACGCTCCTGCGCCGGACGGCGGTTGCCGTCGGCGGGCAGGCGCCGGGCCGTCCTGGCGGTCGGGGACGGGGCGCGCTGGGACGGCGCCAGCGGCGCCGGGGCGTTGCGGCCGGGCATGGTCTCTCGCAGTCCGTCAGCCGAACCGGCCAACCGAGCGCGCCGAATCGAGATGGCGCTTCGCCTCGCCCAGCAGCAGCCGGTGCTGCGCCAGCGTTTCGCGGATCGTTCCGTGCTGACCATAGACCCGCACCTCGTTCAGCAGACGATCGGCGCGGTCGAGCAGGGCCAGACGCTCCAGGCAATGATCGATGTTCGACATGGCTGTGCTCCCCATCGCGGCATCGGTCCGGCACCCTGTGGCGGGCCGCCGTCCCTTGTCGATGGTCGGCATTTAAACCGCAGCGTGTTTCTGGTTAATGTCCGTGAAGGGGTGATTTTGTGTCGGCGGTGCAGATCGGGATTTCAGCCAACTCACGTGGAGGGGCAGGAGGCCGCACCGGTTACGGGGTTGTAACGCATTGCGTGGCGCTCGCGCGTGAGATAAGAAGGTTTGGGGAGGTAACAGGCATGCACATTCTCGCGGTCGACGACGATGAGCCGATTCGGGAGCTTTTGGCCTCATATCTGGCGGGGAAGGCTACCGGGTCACCACGGCGCACGACACCGCTTCGGCCAAGCAGGCGCTGGACGGCGATCCTGTCGACCTCGTGGTCTGCGACCTGCGCCTGCCCGATGGCGACGGACTGGGCCTCGTCCGCCAGATCCGTACCGAATCTCAGATCCCCGTCATCATCCTGTCCTCCAAGGATCAGGACGTCGACCGCATCGTCGGGCTGGAACTGGGCGCCGACGACTACCTGACCAAGCCTTTCAACCCGCGCGAACTGCTGGCCCGCATCAAGGCGGTGCTGCGCCGCGTCTCCAACGACGCGCGCCCGCCGCGCAACCCGGACGAACTGCGCGCCGTCGTGCAGTTCGCCAATTGGGAACTCGACCTCACCGCCCAGCGCCTGCGCGGGCAGGAGGGGCGCGAGGTGGAGCTGACCAAGGCGGAGTTCGGCCTGCTCGCCGCCTTCGTGAAGCGGCCGCAACGGGTGCTGACCCGCGACCAGCTGCTCGACCTCACCCGCGTCGACGGGGCGGAGGTGTTCGACCGCTCCATCGACGTGCTGATCCTGCGCCTGCGCCGCAAGATCGAGGCGAACCCGAAGGAACCCCGCATCATCAAGACCGAACGCGGCGCCGGCTACGTCTTCGACGCCAAGGTGCGCACGGTCTGACCGGGCCTGCCCCGGGGCGCATATCCGGACGACCCCCGGACGCACCGCTGGACGCTGTTCCCTCCCGGCGTTAGCCTTTCCAAAACGCTCAGCGGAGAGGAAACGCGCGTGCCGGATCCCATCGATTTCTATTTCGACTTCGCCTCGCCCTACGGCTATTTCGCCAGCCTGCGCATCGACGAGCTGGCGGCGAAACACGGTCGCACCGTCACCTGGCGCCCGGTCCTGCTCGGCGCCATCTTCAAGGTGACGGGCATGAAGCCGAACCTGCAGCAGCCGTTGCGCGGCGAGTATCTGACCCATGACGTCGGCCGCATCGCCCGGCTGACCGGGGCGCCCTTCACCTTCCCCGACTCGGCCCCGGTCA